>CAZJIO010000060.1:4439-10921 GCA_964546035.1 uncultured Eubacteriales bacterium
CTTAATGATGAGAGTGAAGCCTTTATTAAGAGCCTTTAATAGAAAACACAATAGACGATTGGAGTTACAAATGAACGAGACAAATAATCAAATTAAAGTGGACATAGCCAATGTATTCACGAAGGTATCAACAATCTTTGATGGAGATGGTCCTAGATTTTTTAAATACTTTGGCGAACAGTTGGTTAATAAAGTAGTGTTAAAGGAAGGCTTTCATATTTTAGATGTAGCAGTAGGGAGAGGTGCATCCTTGTTTTTAGCTGCTCATCAAGTGGGCTCGACAGGTAGTGTCATTGGAATTGATATTTCTGAGGGGATGGTAAATGAAACCATTGAGGAAGTTAAGCGATGTGGTATAAAGAATGCTGAACTGATCGTTATGGATGCCGAAAAGCTATCTTATGAAGATGAAACCTTTGATGTTATTTTATGTGGCTTTGGCGTTTTTTTCTTTCCTGAACCGAAGGTTGCCTTTGGTGAGTTTTATAGGACATTAAAGCAAATGGGGAAGATTGGGTTTACAACATTTTCAAGAAAACATATAGAAGGATACGAATGGTTGGAAGAAATTGTTGAGAGATATTTATCAAGTCCACCATCTGAGGGAGATGTCTCGGTAAATGAGTCTGAAACAAATGAAGTTGAAGCAAGTGATTTTGAACATGATACAGAAGAAGGGTTATGTAAATTTCTGACTGAGACTGGCTTCAAAGATATACATATTACCTGTGAGGCTAAGGAATTCACTTATAAAGATGAGGATGAGTGGTGGGATAAACAATGGTCTCACGGTTCTCGTGCTTGGCTAGAACAGATAAAAGAAGAGCAGTTAGAATCACTCAAACAAGAGATTTATGTAAAACTACAAGAGTTTAAAAAGCCAGAAGGGATTTCCGTAACTCTTACAGTTCTATATGCTACTGCAACTAAGCAATAAGAGTTCTAATGGAAGGACAAAACCTTTTCCAAAAATCCTTTTAAATTCTCGGTTTTAGGCGCATCAAATATCTCCTTACCACCTTGTTCAACAATCTTTCCTGCGTCCATATAGATGATTTGATCGGCAATTTGCTTAGCAAATCCAATCTCATGGGTTACGAGAATGACTTCTTTTTTCTGCTCCACCAATTGCTGAATGCCCGTCAAGACTTCATAAGTTAAAATCGGATCAAGGGCAGAAGTCGGCTCATCCAGTAAAATAATATCCGGTTGTATGGCTAAGGCTCTTACAATCGAAGCCCTTTGTGCCTGACCCCCGCTGATTTGGTGGGGTTTTTTATCTTTATGCTCCAGTAAACCAAACTGAACCAGAAGTTGATGGACTTCCTCCGCAACTTCGGTTCTTTTTTTCTGATGGACCTTTTCTAAGACAATATAAATGTTCTCTAAAATGCTGAGATGTGAAAAGAGGTTATGATCTTGAAATACAAAACCGATTTTCTTTCGATAGTTCACATCTTTTTCTTGGATGAGTAAGCCGTTCAGAAGAATCTCCCCTGAATCAAAGGGTTCAAGCCCTGCAATGAGGCGAAGCAGGGTTGATTTCCCGCTGCCTGAGGGACCAATGAGTGCCAAGACATGACTCTTCACAATGTCTAGATTAATCCCATCTAAAATCACTTTTTGATCATAACTTTTTACAAGCTGATTTATTTTTAAGTCCATGACAATCTCCTTAGTTAAATTGTGCCTTCTTTTCAAGGATACTTACACCGAAAATGAGTGGTATGGTAATCAATAAGTAGCCAAGACTCACTAAAATAAAGCCCTCAGGATATCTGAAACTAGCGGCTTGAACGGTTTTAATGGTATTTAAAAACTCATCCGTGGACATATAGGATAAAAGAGCACTTCCTTTAATAGTCAGAGCGAACTGTCCAGCTAATGGCGGTAAAATACTGCGTAAAACTTGTGGAAGAATAATGTATCGATAGGTTTGATAACGATTAAATCCAAACATTTTAGCGGTTTGCCATTGATTAATATGTATGCCCTCCACGGCACCAGTATAAATATCAGAGATATAGGCGCCGATATAGAGGGAAAGTGTCACAACACCCACCCAGAACTTAGAATCAAGGCCAAAGGCAAAACCAATGTAATAATAGGACACAATTGCAATAACCACGAGGGGCGTACCAAAAATAATGGATCTATGTATTTGAGCCATATAATTAAGTAAGTGAATACGAGAGCGTTGCATAAAATAGAGCACTAATCCGACGAATAAAGCCAGCACTACCGCAGAAAAACTGATAGCGATAGTCGTTAGCCAACCCTTAAAAATAACAGTGCTATAGCGGCTGTATGGTGTAAAATCAACGGTCCGTTCTAACGAACTGATCATGACGTAATAAAAAAAACCAGCATATAAGCTTAACGCAACTAAAAACCATATTTTTTTTCTCATAGGTTACCTTTAGAAGAAAAAGTCCAACTCGTATTGGTCAAATTCTGCCTTTTGTTCCTTTAAATATTTTTCGCGAATCTCATGGAAGGTACCATCTTCATGGGCTTTCTTAATAAACGCGTTGATTTTAGTTTTAAGTTCCTCTTGGCCTTTTGCCAATGCAATGCCCCAACCTTTGGTATTAGGGAGCGGATCAAGAATCACACGGGTTGTGTCCTTGTAATTTTCATGATGTCTAATAATAGAAAGAGGGTCATAGATAAAGACATCTGCTTTACCTTGAGCCACTTCAAGTACGGCACTGGCTTCTTCATCGATATTAAGCACTTGAGCATTTGGCGCATTTGTTGCAGCCCATAAAGCCCCGATCGTGCCACTTTTTGATGCAATAATCACATCCTTGTTATTTAAGTCCCCAACAGATTGCACAGGTGAGTCTTTGAAAACCAACATCATTAATTGACTCGTGGTATAAGGATCTGAGAAGTCTACGACTTTTTCTCGTTCCTCAGTAATCGTCATGGAAGAAATAATGAGGTCAATACTACCTGATTCTAACGCTGGGATTAAACTTGGATAAGCGGTATCGACAAATTTTATTTCTTTACCGAGATATTCTCCAAGAGCCTTTCCAAGCATAACCGAAGCACCATCAGGATTTCCAGAAGTATCTTTTGTTTCGAAAGGCGGGTACTTAAGCTCCATTCCAATGACTAAGGTGTCTTTATCTATTGCTTTTTCATCTTTTTTTGCACAGCTGGTTAAGACCAGCATTACTACGAGTAGTAAAATAATCCAATTTTTTTTCATACATTTATCCTCCGAAATGATTTTGTTTGTTGTTAATAGTCATTATTATTTAATAATTATATTTATTATAATCAATAACTTAATTGACGTCAACCTTTGCTCTTATATAAAGCGACAAAAAAGCAACCGTTTTCACGATTGCTTTTTTGTTTCCCCTTAGAAACGACTTATAAATAAAAAGTATGGTTACCTATTGAGCCATAGTATGTTCGGTTTGTCTGTATCCAATTAAGTACTGATTTATTCTGGTTAAGAAAGAAGAGAGAACTGCCGATATTATTAGTACCTTCAAGTGCATCAGTAGCCGCTTGGATACTCTCTTGAGATGGCGTGTTGTAAATAGATCCATTTTGAATAGGTGTGAATTGAACACTAAATTTGCGATCAAAAATAACACCTTTTATGGTATCTGGATAATCGCTGCTCGCTTTTCGATTGATGATCACATTAGCCACTGCCAATTTGCCTGCATAGGACTCACCACCTGCCTCCGCGGATACAATACGTGACAACCAATATAAATCTTCCGAAGTATAAGCGGATTTAGACAAGCTAGCAGTGACAGGTTGTGAAGAATCGGTGGTCAAAATGACTGCATATTTTTCTCCATCCCATCCGACCTGACACTCTAGAATTTCTGAAACAAAACGAATAGGAATGAACACTCTTCCATTAAAAAGTTTAACAGGGGCATCCACCTGATGAGGGACGCCATTGACGGTTGCGATTTCTGAACCAACAGGTAATTTAATCGTTTTCTCTCCTGAAGTTATAATTGCAGTAGAAGTTGTAGCGTCCCACTCTGCAGTGGCATTAAGCGTTTCGGATATAAAACGGATTGGGACAAAGGTTCTGTTATTTTCTAAATAGGGGCTAGTATCCGGGGATAACTTGGTACCATTTACGAAAATGTCGATGTTCTTACCTAAAGACTTTACTTTAAGAAAGTCACCTGAATCAATAGCAGGATCTTTCACACCATTAAGAGCTAGTAATCCATCGACATTTTGGCTATATGCATTGGAAAGTTTCCAATAGGTCTCGCCCTCTTGAACGGTGTGCATGACATAGGATTCACCTAAGCTCACGGTCATTAAGGGTATTAGCAATACAGAAGTAATCAGTACACCAAAAAGTTTTTTCATATGAACCTCCTTTTTTACGATGCCATTTGCGGTTTATCGTCTTTCGGGGAAAGTTAATTAAAACTCTAGGTTAGTGTAACAGCTGATATAGGGAACCTCAACCACCAAAATGTGGCATGGAAAAAATAAGTAAACCCATCAGTATTGTCAAGAAATGTAAAAAAGGATGTTGTAAAATATTCCATTATAGTATGTAAAAAAACATTGAAAATACTAGTATTTTGGTGTAAAATGAACTATCAAGGTTGACGTAACATATCATCATTTACGTTAATACATAAAATATTTGAGGGCGTGCCAAAATGGTTAACAATACGGGGAAAAAGATAGGAGAAATACTTGTTAATTTGGGTATTATCACTGAAGAACAGCTCATAGTTGCACTAAAGCTCCAAAAAGAGAGAAATGTGGTTTTAGGCAGGATTCTTATTGAAGAAGGACTTATTAGAGAAGAACAAATTATTGAAGTATTAGAACTTCAATTTGGAATAGAAAGTGTTCGTTTGGATAAATACGACATTAATCCTGACGTTCCAAACTTAATCAGTGAAAAGATGGCCAGAAGGCATCATTTGATCCCCATTCAAGTTGAGGATGAAAAATTAGTAGTTGCCATGACGGATCCACTGAATATATTTGCTTTAGACGATTTGAAGTTGGCCACAGGCTATGATATTAAGCCACTGATCTCAACAGAAAAAGATGTTGCCATCGCTATTGAACAATATTACAAGAAAAGTTCAGCAGAAAATACCATGCAGGAGTTCAGACATAACTTTAGCCAAGATGTGGATAGAGATAGTGTCGATTTAGAAATGCTGGCTCAGGTCAGTAATGCACCTGTTGTTAAACTTGTAGAGTCGATTATTTCTCAAGCAGCAGACAGCAAGGTGAGTGATATACATATTGAACCAGATGAGGATTCTGTACGTGTTCGTTATAGAATTGATGGCGATTTAGTAGAACATATGAATCTCGGAAAGCGGTCCTTATCAGCCATCATCACCCGTGTAAAAATTATGGGTCATATGAATATTGCTGAAAACCGTGTACCACAAGATGGTCGTGTAGAAATGGAATTAGGTGACCGCAGAATTGACCTCCGTATTTCCATAATGCCTACAGTTTACGGAGAAAAGGTTGTTATTCGACTGCTAGACCGCGCAAATAAAATGTTAACCCTCCCAGAAATGGGTATGAATACCTTAAGTTATGATCGTTTTCATGAGATTATAGATGCCCCAAATGGGATTATTCTAGTTACAGGTCCAACGGGTAGTGGTAAATCCACCACGTTATATGCTACATTAATGGAGCTTAATAATGTAAAGAAAAATGTTATCACTGTTGAAGATCCCGTTGAATATAAGCTGAAAGGCATCAATCAAACACAGGTTAACGATAAAGCAGGACTTACTTTTGCTAAATGCTTAAGATCAATTTTGCGTCAGGATCCGGATATCATTATGATTGGGGAGATTCGCGACAGTGAAACGGCACAGATTGCAGTAAGAGCAGCTATTACAGGTCATTTGGTTTTAAGCACACTCCATACAAATGACACGGCAGCTACCATTGCTCGTTTAGCAGATATGGGGATAGAACCTTATATGATATCTAGTTCTGTTGTAGGGGTTGCTGCACAACGATTGGTCAAAAAGATTTGCGTCAATTGTAAGACCGCTTATGAAGCCACCGTACTTGAGTGCAACATCATGGGAAAAGAAAACATGACACTCCATAAAGGCACAGGATGTAACCTATGTAATCAAACAGGTTATAGAGGGCGTATCGCTGTGTATGAAATTTTGGTCATTTCTCGAGAACTTAAAAACATCATCACAGGTGGTGGTAACTCAGAAGAGATTCGCGACCAAGCCATTAAAGAAGGGCTATTTACTCTGAAGAAAAGCTGTGAAGAACTCATCTCTAACGGGGTTACTACAGTAGAGGAAATGCTACGTATTACCAACTCGATCGACTAGGAGAACAGATGGACATCCATGAGATATTAAAGTATGCAAACGATATGAAAGCTTCTGACATACATATAAAAGTAGGTGCACCAGCATTTATGCGTGTACATGGTGAACTGAACGTCATTAATGATACTATTT
>CAZJIO010000060.1:10931-11197 GCA_964546035.1 uncultured Eubacteriales bacterium
ACGGCTGATGATACAGAAGCCTTAACAAGACAAATATTAGGTTTTGACCGCTTTCATGTCCTTGAAAATGAAGGAGAAGTGGACTTCGCATACTCAGCCAACAATATTGGACGGTTCAGAGTTAATGCATATAAACAACGCAACTCATATAGTATTGCTCTTAGAGTTGTGAATTTTGAGATACCATCACTGAAAGATTTAAATATTCCAGAGTCTATTGGAAATTTAACCAATTTAACCCATGGCCTGATTCTAGTGACAGGACC
>CAZJIO010000060.1:11218-24495 GCA_964546035.1 uncultured Eubacteriales bacterium
CCATGCTTCAGATGATCAATGAAAAAAGAAAGTGTCACATCATAACCCTTGAAGATCCTATTGAATATTTGTATAAAAACAAGCTGGCAGTTATTGGGCAAAGAGAAGTTGGTTTTGATACAAAAAGCTTTAGCAAAGGGCTGCGGGCTGCGCTGCGACAAGATCCAGATATTATCTTAGTTGGTGAAATGAGAGATATAGAAACAGTTGAAACTGTGCTATTAGCAGCAGAAACTGGGCATTTGGTATTATCGACACTACATACACTTGGAGCTGCAAAGACAATAGATCGCGTTATTGATTCCTTTCCAAGTCATACCAAAGACCAGATTAAAGTTCAACTTTCCTCAGTGATTCAAGCAATCATCTCTCAACAGCTCTTGCCAAACAAGAAGGGATTTGGTAGAATACCATCATGTGAGGTCATGGTGGCCAATTCTGGTATCCGCAATTTGATTAGAGATGGAAAGTCTCATCAGATTCAAAATGCCATAGTAACAGGGATGAATCAAGGTATGATCACCATGGACAACTCCCTTAAGAACTTATATCAGATGGGTTTAATTACTCGACAAGTAGCCATTAACCATGCACTAGATCGAGATGAATTGAATAAAAATATTGATAATTGATTGAGGGTGACATATGGAATACAAATATAAAGCAATGAAGGCCACCGGCGAGGTTTTGGAAGGCATATTTATAGGAAATAATACCGATGAAGTCGCTCAAATGCTTAGAAACAATCAAAGCTACCCTATCAGTATTACAGAACATGTTAAGATGGGTTCTAAAGAGATTACCTTTTCGAAAAAGGTCGCTCCAAAGGATTTGTCCTTCTTTTGTAGACAATTAAATGCTATGTTGAGCGCTGGAAGTACGATTATTCGTTGCTTAGATATTATGAAAAAGCAATTGGAAAATAAGAAGCTCAGGGCAGCAGTCAATGACATGTATAGTGAAGTTCAAAAAGGTAAAATACTATCACAAGCTATGGCAGATCACCCTAAGATTTTCCCTGAATTAATGATTTATATGGTGGAAGCCGGAGAGTTAAGTGGTACTTTAGATAGAATATTATTGCGATTAGCAGATTACTTTGAAAAAGATTCGAAAATTAAGAATAAAGTCAAAGGTGCTATGGTTTATCCAATGATCCTTTTGATTATATCAAATGTGGTTGTAATCTTCTTGGTAACCGTAATCATGCCTACTTTTGTGGGAATGTTTGATACGAGTGGAACAGTTTTGCCTGGACCAACACGGTTCTTAATGGGATTTAGTGATTTCTTAAGAGGAAATGCATTACTAGTCATTGGTGGACTTGTACTAGCGGTATTTAGCTTCTTGCAATTTATACATTCTGATATTGGCCGTAAGATAGTTGATGGATACAAATTAAGACTGCCTATTATTGGAAAATTAAATACTAAGGTCATTACAGCAAGATTTGCACGAAATCTCTCAACTATGCTCTCTAGCGGTGTGCCACTGCTCACTGCTTTAGATAATGTGTCCCATGTTATAGGAAACAAGGTAATAGCCCTAGAAATCCTAAAGTATCGAGAAGAAATTCAAAAAGGCAACGAATTGCATCAGGTTGTAAGAGATAGTAACTTATTTCCACCCATGCTAGACAACATGATGGAGGTCGGAAAAGAATCTGGTGCCTTAGACATCATTCTCGAGAAAACAGCTGATTACTATGATGATGAGGCAGAACAGGCGTTACAAAGATTAGTAACCATGTTCGAGCCTATGATGATTATTGTATTAGCTGCAATTATTGGATTTATAGTAATCTCTATGGCGATGCCAATGTTCGAAATGGGAAACACAATTTAATCAATATATAAACAAAAAATATATAGGATTGTGTAAGGGAAATTACATATGGGGTAATACAATACATCATTATACAAACCAAAGGAGAAAAAAAGAATGAAAAATTTAATGAAAAATGTTAAAAACAAGAAAGGTTTTACGTTAATTGAATTGATTGTAGTTATTGCGATTTTGGCTATATTGGCAGCTATTGCTATTCCTAGATTAACTGGTTTCAGGGTTGATGCTCAGAGAAGTGCAATCGAAGCGAATATGAGAACCATTGATAGTGCATCAATGATTTTGGAGGCAGATACTGGAGCCGTAGCTGCAAATATTGCAGCTCTAGTTACAGCTGATCTACTGCAAGTTGCTCCTGTAACAGCTGGTGTCACATATGGATTAGACACAGATGGACGTTGTGTAGTCACAATACCAGCAAATACAGTTGGTACACATGCTGTAATTACTGCGCTTACTGTTGAAGCACTAACGTGGTAATAACAATTTAAGTAAGTTAACAAATACTTAGAGTAGACATAATAAAATTGTATAAAATTTAGCAGAAGAGAATCCTATTGCCGATTCTCTTCTTTTTCGATTACATATACCTTGGAGGAAGGGTACCGTGAACAAAATGGGAAAAGAACGCTATTAATTGTAATTCTGTTATATTGTGTTTATGATTTTAATTCATTGTTCCATGTTGCTATGGTGCATTTCACCACACATATTTCTGAGGCTAAACAGTAGAGAATTGCAAGCAATGGCGATTCTCTTTTTGAAGAATGTGATAATAACTTACAATTTTGTATCCAATTCGTCATTATTGTTGATTAGAATGCAATAAGCGATTATACTGAGCTTATAGTGTATTATTTGGACCTAACAGAGTATATTTAATGAAGCTTGAAGCAGGGAGGGTATATGAATATTTTTCGATTGCTTTCTAAAAGACTAAACAACAACAGTGGCGCAGCGTTAATCTATGTGTTGATAGCATTAGTTGTAGTGACAATCTATATTGGTATAATAGCAAATTTATTTCAAAACAATCTAAGCCAAGTCAAGGCACAAGAACAAGGTGTAAAAGCCTACTATTTAGCTTTGTCAGGCTCGGAATTATGTTTTGCTTCTTTGTTACAGCACAGTACACCTCAAGAAATAGATGATACCCTACTTTATCAGAATTATGGACCAGACATAATAACACCTGCTATTTTAACAGACACTCTGATCCTTGATGGCGGGGTGGTAGATCTAACAGTAAGTGCAATTATTGTTGATGGGAGTCGCTGGATAGAAATTCAATCTGTGGCGACATTAGATGACACAGGTGCAACTAAAAAGTTAACCATTCAATTCGATTATGAAAACCCTATCATACAAAAGAAATTTTAGTTTGATGGATGGAAACAAAAGTGGGTGTGAAAATAGTGAAATACTCAAAATATGATAATTCTGGTGTGACACTTGTTGAACTGATCATCGCAATGGCACTTGTAAGTATAATCATTACCTTGTCCTTTTCGGTAATCAACTTTGGGAATAAAGTTTTAGATATGAGCGTCGATGAATTTGATTTTCAATTCTCAACACGAATGGTGTTGGACAGTACCAGTAAAATTGTGCGATATTCCACAGCTTTATTCACCATACCTAGGTCCAGCTTTCGTCCAGATAATTTATCCTCTGGATGGGATTATATCGGCATTAGAGAAGTCACATTGACACCAGCTCAAGGGGGTAACCCAGCAGTATTAGGCAATGAAATTGTTAAATATCAATATGACAATGTAACTGATACCCATTTGTCAAGCGTCATCCTGCCAGCACAAGACGATACCCTTTATCAATTTGTCTTTAAAAAAACAAATCCTCAAGATGAGGACAGTTTACTTCAGTTTACCATTCAGAGTTATCCAAAAGGGAGTGTAGATCCCTATGGAATTCCCCGAGCTCAACTAGACATAACTTCTGAGGTAGAAGCTCAAAATGCTCTACAAGTCATTGATTTGGGTTCTAATTTAGACCCTGCCGTTGCTATCGCATTTAGACTTCAAGATCGAAAGAAAAATGTTGTGGGCCATGTGGCTCTGGTGCTCGATACCTCTGGCAGTATGAGTAGTAATTTATCAGGAGGATCTAACGGTTCTAGTCGAATTTCGATTTTGAGAGACGAAGCAAAAACATTGATTAATGCCTTTGCTCAAGAGGACAACATTGATATTTCTCTCGTGCCTTTTGCCACATCAGCGAATAATCCAGGTCCATTTTTAAATGCAAAAGGGGAGACTGCAAGCTTAATTACTACAATTAATGGTCTAACTGCAATTGGTGGAACAAATACCGGGGATGGACTTAGAAGAGCATTTAAGGGCTTACAAGGACATAATGCAACCCTTGCTACAGGAGTAAATGCCAGTAATTATGTGATTGTATTAGTAGATGGTGTTACAACATTTGCAAGTGTTGTAAGTAACGCTAATCGAGCCTATGTGACCGGTGTTATGGATGTTAATGAAGGTTTCTTGGATCGTAGCCCTAAGGATAACAATGGTCAAATTGCTGGAAATGGTTCAAGTTTAGACACGAAAGGAACAGCTTATGTCAATACAATTGGTGACATGCTTCGTACCAATAACTTTGCTAAGGTTTACGTTATCGGATTTTCATCCATATCCTCTGAATTGAACAGCGTCAATGATATTGCAACAGCATGTGGTGCACCATCTGAACGGGTTTTTAGAGCAGGTAGCGCAGATGCACTGACACAAGTTTTTGAATCCATTAGACAGGATATAGTGAATGATTTATGGTATTTACAAGGACCAGATTTGTAAACCATACAGGAGTATCTATATGAAGAATAATAACAAAGGATTGACTTTAATAGAGGTAATCGTTTCCATAGCCTTACTAGGGATTATTTGTGGAGGGATGATTACCACCATGACCACGCATTATTCCTTATTTAAGTTCACAAGGGTTATGACCCATAATCTATTTGAAGCACAACAATTGATTGAACAGCGAATTGAAGAAGTGAAACAGGGGGTGCAAAGTGGTATTTTGCCTATGGGACAGGTGCGTACGGCATATACACTTTTTGAGGGAGCTAACCAAAGAACAGTTTATGGATATCCAAATACTGCTGAGATTTCATTGGGTAACAGTAATATGAAATTATTTACCATTGCGGCAGATATGAGTGTAGCTCAATTTGAAGTGCCTTCTGCTTCTAATGTTCAGATTGATTTATCAAATGGAAACATTATTCCATATGCTTATGTGAGCACGCCGTCTCTAATGGTGAAATCTCAATTTACATTAGATGATCCTCAAAATGTCTTTTTAACAGGGATTAATCGATGGTATGTTTCGCGGCAAGGGTTTAATATACCGAGCATAAGCAATCCGTTGGAAATAGAAAAGGGTACTTTATATCCTAGATTCCCAGAGGATTACGTGTTAATCACTGGAGCTACAAACAAGGATTTATCTACAATTACACCGACTTTTGCTGGCAGGCATTTATTATATACGGTTACACCAGCTTCTGTTTCGGGGAAAATGGGTAAGACAGAAATGAGTAATCCAGTATTTGTATCGGGGCTACCCGTAAGAACTAATCTTAAACTTCACTTAGATGCTTCTTTGATTAGTAAGGAATCGTCAACGGATGTCAATATTATTTCAAGTATTGAAGATGGGTTAGAAGTGAGAAAATATTATGTTCGGGAATGGCAGGATATTTCCGGTAATCAGAAGAAGGCTCTACAAACAAATGTGAATAATCAACCGGAGCTTATTGAAACCAAGGTAGGTAACACCTTAGTTAGTGGGTTAGAATATGAAACCTTTGTTAAGTTTCTTCGTTTTGAAGGCAATCAAGGTCTTCAGATCGCAGATGAGTCATATTTTGATTTGAATAACCTAACCGTCATAGCAGTTATGAGAAGTACAGCTACAACGGATCAGAAAACGATTGTTTCCAAAATAGGTAACACAAGTAATTACAACGATTCTTGGCGACTCGGGTGGAATTCAAGTGATCAACTTGGCTTTTTTATTAAAGATACAAGTACTCGAAGTAATTCGGTTAGTGGTGATGTCGGAGGTGCACTAGATGGTAACTGGCATGTACTATCGGGATCGAGCCAATTAACATTACGGGTTGATGAGGGTAATCTTCTTCAATCTGCTAGAACCTTCACTCAATCCATAGAGAACAATAGAAATATTACCATAGGATATGATGGCGATACTGATTTTTCAACGGTAGATGTGGCAGAAATCTTAATTTATGAGGGAGCAGTATCTGAAACGGATTTAACACTAATTCGAAAGTATTTAATGGATAAGTACAAGCCGATAGAACCTGTTCCATCCATTTATGCTCTAAAATCTATGAAAGAAACAGTTATAAAAGGCACTGTTTATACGATGCCCTCTACGATTCTTGCTTTTATGAGTAATTCAACTATGATGGAAACTAATGTGACTTGGTCTCCAGATATTGATACATCTACTATTGGCAAGAAACTCAGCATCGCTACTTCTGTCGCAGATCCCTCCAAAACAACCACACTTCAGGTAGATGTTGTGGAAATTGAAAGTCTTGAAAACAAACATATAAAGGTAGAAAAAGATACCGTTTATTCGGTGATGAATACGGTTGTTGCAAATCTGAGCAATGGCACAACACAAGAGGTAGAAGTCACGTGGGATGTATCGGTAGTGGACACTAGCAAAGTGGGTACTACTAACGTTGTTGGGACTTCAATACTGAATCCTTCAGAATCTATGACATTAAAAGTAACCGTCTCTGAAGGTGTTAAAGGTGTGGTGTTAAGTGATAGCTTTATGACATTGGACGTAGATCAGTTGGAAGTATTGGTTGCGACCCTTACACCGAGTGATGCTTTTAATCAAAATGTCATTTGGACCAGTAATAATCCTTCTGTAGTCTCTGTCTCAAATGTAGGAGTTGTAATTGGAGTATCAACAGGAAGTGCAATTATTACAGTTACCACCGTACATGGTGGGTTTACCGCAAATTGTTTGGTGACAGTCAACTAGAATTTGTCAGTAATAGGGACGGCTTGTAAAACCGTGTTAGTGATGGTATAATTATAATAGGTTTTTATACTTAAATCGCACATGAAAATTTTGATAATCGTATCTTAGGGGGGGGCTTTTTATGATTAAGAAATATATAAATAATCAAAAGGGTATGACATTACCGCTAGTTATTACAGTATTTATGGTGGCCATGATTCTGGGAGCCTCTGTTGTTACTATGAGTGGTTCTGACAATATGTTGAGTATACACCAAGATCATAAAACCCAGGCATATTATCTTGCTAAATCAGGGGCTGAAACGATGGCCAAGTATATCATTGATAAATCAACTTCGGATAGTTTCATCGTGACGAGTCAATTTTTAGATAGTATATCTAATAAGACCAGCACAGCTGCAGGTGTTGAAAATGGTAGTATCGTTATTCAGACAGTAAAAAGAACTGAATCTGGACAAGACAAACTTGATCTTATTTCTACAGCCACTTACGGAAATGCCTCAGAAACAGTGATCTTAACGCTAGCGGTTACCATAGAAACAGGAAGTGGAGAATTTAATCCTTCAACAGAAGAAAATGCATTGTTTACATTATCAGATGACCCCAGTGTTGGTTTGCAATTGACAGGTGGTGCTTTTTTAGAAGGGAATATAATGATAAATGCCACTAGAGAGCACTCTATCGTTTTTAATGGTGGTGGCGGATATAATATAAGAAATGGAGCACTCTTCATACCCAATACCTCGAATCCTCATTTTGTTATTCAAACAGATCGAGGTGCAAATTTTAACCAAATGCCGGCCGAGTATGAGAATCCTGGGTTAGGTACTGGATGGATAAGTAATTGGGCTTTTTGGGAAAATGTAGAAGACGGTGTTAAGTATTCAACAATGCCGACATATCCTTCAGCTCAGTATCCAGAGCCTGTTTTTCCTGAATTTCCAAGTATTGCTTCACTGCCTGTTCCAGCGGATCTAAATTTTAGGACGCCGTGGGTATCAGGCTTGTATTATCCCATCACTTCAGATGGATATTACAATTCAATCATACCAGAAAGTTCTCGAACAATAACCATTGATCTAGCTGGCGGAGATCGTATTATCAGAGTTGGTGAGTTGGATTTAACAGGTGGGAACATCGAATTGATCAATACAACAAATGGCAAATTAAAAATATATGTTGATACCAAATTTGTTATTGGGTCTAGCAGAACATTGAATTATAATGGCGATCCAAATCTTGTTCAGATTTATTATGCTGGTACACAGGAAGTAGTCATGGACGGATCATCAAGTCTTATTGCTAACATATTCGTGAAACAAGCAGATATTGATTTTACTGCAGGTGCAAATATGAAAGGTAATATTACTACCTTGGGTGCTAAAGTTGAGGTTTCTGGTGGCACCGGAGCAACGGGTATGATTTTATATGCACCTAACGCACTAGTTGATATGTCAGGAAGTGCACAAATAAAAGGTTCTGTTATTTCAAATTCATTTAGGAGATCAGGCGGTGGTAATGCGGGTATTATTTTTACTCCGGCTACTTCTTCTGTTCCAGAAGATTTCTTCGGGGTTGGTTCTAACAATATTAGTATAGAATACGATGTAAACCCATGGCACTCACCAATTAAAGCGTCTTAAAGCTGTGTTTGAAAGGTAGTGTGTAAGATGAAAAAAATAAAGAATAATAATGGCTTTACTTTGGCAGAACTGATATTAAGTATTGCATTATTTGGGATTGTTGCTGTAAGCTTAATTCCCATATTTACCTATGGCATTATCCAAATTAATCGTTCAGGTGCTAGAAGTGAGGCTGTTTATGAGAATCAAACTGCAATAGAAACAGCCCCATCATCGGTACCCCTTGTTGTCGATAATGACGTTGTAACCTTCACTTTTGATGGGGTTGATGTGCCTATTACCATTGATGTATATGAGGCGGAAACATCTTACGACTTAAATGGTAATAAAAGTTCTATCATTTTTTTTAAAGCTCAATAAAAAGGTAGGCGAAAGATTATGTTTAAAGCAGGGCTCAATAATAGTAAAGGTATTACACTGGTCGAGTTAGTGGTTTCATTAGCAATTTTGGGCATTGTTTTATCCGTCATTTTCTCATTATTTATATACGGAACTAAAAGCTTCTCTATTGGAACAAATCAATATGATGTACAAAGTGAAGCGCGATTAACCACGGATGCGCTCATAGAGGAATTACGATTTGCTACAAGCTTAGAAATCTTGGATGTTAGTCTAATTAATACCCCGATTCTTCAAGAGGATGGGTTTAATTATATATATATCTCTGGTGGAGATTTATATAAAGTTACATATGATGCCGTAGCAGATACACACACAACTATGATTACTCAAGGTAATTATGATGAGGCTTTGAGTGCATTTACCTACGTGAACGACTCGACATTAAGTCTGGCTATATTCAGTGAGAGTAATAATCAGTCATATAATGTGCAAACAGAAGTAAGCCTACTGAATTTGAAGTCTGGTGTCAATGCGATTATAGGTTCTAGTGATTTAGGATTAAAATATAAAAAGAATGATAATGGTTCGGTAGGGGTTGCGGGACCAGCTGCACCAACGAATCATACGCTTACGGTTGCTGTCTCATCAGGCGGGACAGCCACTGGATCTGGTAGTTTCCACCTAAACCAATCAGTAAATATTTCTGCAACGGCTAATTCAGGTTATCAGTTTGTCAATTGGACAGCTCCTGCTGGGTTTGCAGGATATTTGGTTGATGCAAATTTACCTACAACAACAGTTATGATGCCTAATCAAGCATTAACAGTTACTGCTAATTTTACCCTTGCCGTTGTGACACTAACTGATCAAGAAAAAGTCGACGAGGAAATAGCAAAAATATCTACATTATTGGTGGGAATAACATTGCCAGCATCGGATACAAATCCTCGTATATATGCACCCTCAATTGTAAATGGTGTAGCTTTTAAATTTACTGCGAGAACTCAATCAGGCGGAGCAACTATATCAATAGATACACCAAATCGTTTATACGCAACTGTTGGTAGACATAGTAGCCAAAATAGAACTGGTACAATTACTCTAGAGGCATCTTTAAATGGGAAAGTTAAAACGAAAATTTTTACTGTATCAATTCCTAGTGGCTCTGGAACCGTTACTGCAGTTCAACAATAAAGATCCATATCACTTAACAATTTAACTGGTTTAGAAGCTATCTATAAAGGATAGCTTTTCTTAACTCATTAATATCTGAAATCAATAGCAACGAGGTAAATATATGAGAAAATCTATATTGAACAATAAGGGCTCTGCAATCGTATATGTCTTAGTTGCGATAGTCATTTTAACTGTTCTTGGGGTTACCTTACTGAACACGGGTCTTTTTGAAAATAAAGTATCCATTGTAGAAAAAAACAACATGGAAGCATATTTTATTGCAAAGTCAGGTGCACTTGCTACGGCAAAACATTTAATGAAGCCCTCCAACCATGCATATGTCCAGAGTCTCATTGATGCTGGCACAATAGAATCTTCAGAAACCACCCTTGGCAGTGGGTCTTTCAAAGTTAAAGTGAGTGAGTATAATATTTCAAATCAAGTGCCAAGATTGAGAATTGAGGCGACTGGAACTGTAATATACCAAAGCAATCCTATAACGAAAACCGAATCTGTTTTAATTGATAAGATTACTTTATTTACAAAGGCAGTTTTTGCAACAGGGAATGTTGTCAATGCAACAAACTCACTGATTGATGGAGAGGTTGAGGCAGGTGGATTCATAACCAACGCTGGATTGCCCTATATTGCTAATCAGCCACCCATACAATATTCTCCAAGGCGTTACCCAGATCCAGTTATGCCAAATACCGATGCATTCGAAGTTGCTTATGGCCAAGATGAAGTTGAGTATCCTGGGACCTTTAATGTATCAACCAATCCGCATATGCCTACTCACACAAATCTTAATGTGACAAATGACCTGACAATTTTGGATAACAGCGAATATGCAAACATCAATAATCGTTATGGTAATTATCGGTACGAATATATGTCCATTTCAAGCTCAACTAGATTAACCTTTGATATATCCAAGGATATGAGAATTTATTTGAAAGATTTTGATGCAAATAATGCTGAAATTGAAGTAAAATCTTCGTCAGCAACTCAAGGAAAACTTTTCATCTATGTTGAGAATAGTTTCACCTTTAAGGGGGACATTATCTCGGCACCTGAAACCTTTTTTCTTATAGCTGCTAATAACTCAAATATTTCAATGCAAACAGGTACTCAAGTCTTTAATGGTTATATTTACGGACCGAAGTCAAATATGGAGTATAAATCTGGAACCTATTCTGGAGCAATCATTTGTGACAATTTGAGCCTAAGCTCAGGTGGTGAGGTGAGGTATGATGGTACAGGTATTACACATATGATTCCTGAGGATATAGGATTACAATCCTTTGGTTACACAATGGGACTCTGGGGAAAATAAAGGAGAACAAGATGCTATGAAAAATACAAAGGGCTTCACACTCATTGAGATCATTCTAGCGATGGCTCTTTTTGCAATTATCTTGGTGGCTTTTCTGTCAATCTTCACCACAGGACAAATTAACATCTTTAGAGGTGGAAAAAGAAGTCAAAATACCTATCAAATACAGCAGACTGCCGAAAGTATTATCAGTACAAATAGCATTGGTGCTTATACCAGCACGAATCCCTCAGCAACTGCTACAGCGTCCTCTTTACAAATTGTTTTTCCTTTAGTGACAACCCTCGATATTCCTGGGAATACAATTACGATTCAATATACCCATGCTAATATCCCACAACAAATGGTTATTTATCTACCTGATTAAAGGATGGACGCGTATGAAAAGAATGATTTCTAATGATGATAGCGGGTTTACCCTTCTTGAATTGATAGTTGCTTTGGCTATCTTTGGTTTAGTGGTTGCAACGATCGTATCTTTACAAATTTATGGTCTTAGGGGGTTTAACGCTGGTACTAATCAATCTGATTTGCAAAATGACTTGAGAATTGTGGCTAATCAGATATCTAAAGAAGTGCGTTATGCTGAAAATTTTCAAATCTATACAGCAGTTCCTGCATTTGATAACCAATACAAATATATTTACTTAGATCCAATAGATAACTTGATTAAATTTCGTATTGGAAATGGTGCACCTGCTGTGCTAGCTGGCAATGCTGGAGTTGTTGATATTACTTTTGCAAAGAGTAGTACGCGGCTGTTACGATTTACAATATCAGAATCAATTAATTCCCAGGATTTTACTATTGAGAGTGACATTGATTTATTTAATTTAGGGAGCAATACCATTTTAGGAGATTCAACTGGATCTGTTATTAGATTTGGGCCAATTAGTGATGTTGAAATTGTTGCTCAAGATATGGATACATTAAAATTAGGCATTACTGAAACCTCTAGCAATATTACGTTACCTATAACAGGTGAAGCTGGTAGTACAATTAGTTGGTCCGTGGTAGGGTCTAGTCCTTATTTGAGCATACTGGGAAGTGTTGGTACAGTAGTTCGACCCCCTTTAGGATCGGCGGATGCCATCATTACTCTGGCTGCCCTTGTAACAAAAAATGCTGAGACATTGACAATGAATTTTACCTTAACAATTAAGGCACAAAATCTTGATAATGTAACTTTAGATGTGGCTAACGGAAGATTAAGTAATACCACGTCTTCAATGTTCTATAGGATTGAACCGGGGACATGGATTCAAGCCTCTGAAGGTTCTACCTTTGTTGTTTTTACCCCAGGTGCAGTGCAAATAAGAGATTCTAGTAATACAATCAATAGAGAAGTAGGCATTATTTTAGAGAGAGACACAGCACCAACAGGAATTACTTTATCAGATAAAAGTTCAAATCATGCAATATTCAATTTAAATGGGAACAGAGTTCTTGCTATCGATAATTTAGAGTATAAACTGAATACAAATGATTGGGCGGATATTTTAGATTCAACAAATGTAAAAAGTAATGGTTCAAATGATCTTTTAGTGAGACATAAAGCGACATCCATTGCCTTACCTTCTTTAGAAACAAGTAATTTGGATTAAGGGCTTTGTTGTTGCGAATTAATTAAATAAATGTTATGATTATTAAAAATTAATAGGGATTTTTAAGGTTTTAAACTGAGGAGAGGTAATATGAATAAAAATAATCTGAAGAATATTGTCGTCTTAGACATCGACGCAGGTGCTTTGAAAATACTTGTAGGTGATGTCAACAAAGAAGGCATCACGATTAAGAAGTCAGGTATTATAAAATTGCCTGAGAATGTTTTTCTTGATGGACAAGTATTAAATCAACCTGTTTTAGAAAGTATGA
>CAZJIO010000061.1:0-7740 GCA_964546035.1 uncultured Eubacteriales bacterium
AGCCAAAGGGGACGTTTAATAATGGCTCCAAGAATCTTGGAGCCATTATTAAACGTCCCCTTTGGCTCCGTCCCCTTTGGCTCCTCGCCCTTCGCTCCTGCCCTTTGCCCCTCGTCCTACTTGGCTATTTTTGCTATGAATTTTCTGGTTATTGTAGTATGATTTCGGATAGCGTTACTGAAGATGCATCTTTTGTATTACGGATTTTGATCCAGGTTACTTTCATGGGTTCGAATTGAGCGATGGCTGGCTCTCCGGGGAAGTCTGGAAAAGTTAAATGACTTATTTGGTAGCCATTGCTAAATTCTACCCAGACACTAGATAGTTTTTGGTACTTAGATGCTCCGTCATAGAGTAAGAGGCTTTTTATGGTCTGTTCGGCATCGAATTGGATTTCGATGATGTCTTTTTCTTCTAGGGATACAAGGGGTGTTTTTACTTGATCTTCTGTATAAAGGGCAATTTCTCCGTCGGTGAGCTGTTTGACTTCTTCGCCATTTTTAGATATTTTTAAACCACTAATTATATTGTCCATTTCAGCGGGTTTGAGTTGCTTGGCGATTGTGGGACCATTGATGTAGATACTGCCATCTGCCCGAAATCCCATGAGGTCAATATTAACTTGTCGGTCTCCTCCGCCTATTGCGGGTACTGAGTGGGTGTGATAAACCACATACCAATGTTGCCCTGAGGGGGATTGGGTGATGCAGTGATGTCCTGGTCCTGATATTTCTGGCCAATCGGTTTGGGTATAGAGGATTGGGTTGTTCTCATATTTTGTGAAGGTTCCTAAGGGCTCCTCGCTCGTTGCATAGCCTAAAGAATAGTTTTTATCGGCGTAGAAATTTGCTGAATACATGAGATAATAAATCCCTTCTCGCTTAAATACTAAGGGACCTTCATTCCAGCGATAGCTACCAGATGCGAGCTCCCAAGGCTGGTCCGGTTGTGCGAGCAGTACAGGCTCCCCTTCAACGCCCAGGAGGTCTTCAGTTAATTTTATCCCATAGATATGGCTCTCATTATAGCCCTCATATTCATTTTCTGAGCAATCTCTTGAGTAATAAAGATAATTTTCTCCATCTTCATCGAATAAAATATTAGCATCTATGACGGCGTATCCAAAGTCAAACATAGGTGCATTTTTTATGTCCTTAAAAGGACCAAGAGGATCATCACTGACGGCAACACCAATGCGTAGGGAGTTGTTTTCTTTCCATCTTGCCGTGTAATACATATAATACTTGGCTTGCCACTCATAGACTTCAGGAGCCCAGAAATCGCCTTTTTCCCAGGAGTCTCTCTCTTTGCTGTAGGCATTGAGACCTTGCTCTTCCCAATTGACCATATCCTCAGAAACCCACACTTTATAGCCATTGTTTGGATCGCTGGTGGGATAGCAATAATACTTGCCATCTGATGCTTTCAAAACGAAGGGATCACCAATCTGATTGATACCCAATGGATTTTGAAAAAATGCCTCTTGCTGCACTGTTGTGCTCAGTTCTGTTAACGCTTTATCTTTCACTTGACAACCTCCTAACATTAAACTACAAACTAGAACGCCTGATAGGGTCATTCCGATTTTTTTTGGTAAGGGACGCGACATTTGAATCAAATATGTAATGAAACTTAACAGAAAAATATTTCCAATAAATGCGGTGACACTATTTAAAGGTCTCACGCCTTTGACACCACTGAGTGCAAAGATGATGATATTGCTTAACAATAAGTAGACCATGGTATTTTGTCCTAATACCAACAAATATCTGTTGATTGTCATCTTTTGAAGAGCATACCCTAATACATAATATATGGCAAGGGCAAAAGATGGTAGGATGATCCAAAAAACAGTTGGTGGAAAACGACCCGGCAATTGCCACCCATTAAGTCCCATCTGAACTAATCCCACACCACTTAATAACCCCGCTCCAATAAGTACAAATTTATTGATTCCAATCTCATAACGCTTAAAGTAAATGCCTAGTAAATACAATGGCAAGTATTGCAAAACTGGAAAGCTCGCAAATTTAGTGGTTCCAATGAAGAGCCCCAATTGGGTAAGGGTTACTTTTTCATAGGGGGTTAAAGTCGTTAACAGTAATAACGGAACAATAACCCAGAACAGCGGTTTGATTTCTACTACTTTTTTAAGTGGATAGAATAAAATAAGGGCTATTAAGATATAAAGGGCAAAGGAGATAATGAATTCAGACCATCCTGGGATATCCTTTAATAACAGAATATTTTTCACAAGCGGCCATGAAATAGGCTTATGATCTACAAATACCCGAAAGCTCAACCCTGATATATAAAATGCACATAGCAGTTTGATGAACGCCTTAATGATTCTTTGATAGACTTCTATAAATGGTCTTGAAAAATATGCAATATAACTCGTATATCCAAAAGTAAACACGAAGCCTGCAAAGGTGACAGAATTAATATACCAAGTCATGTAGTCAGCGACAGGATTTTTTCCTAAAGGCACAAAAAACTGTAAAATGTGGCAATACACCATCCCAATAACGAGTAAACCTTTAAAAATATCCATCTTAAGATCGCGTTGTTGCATGCAAACTTCCTCCAATCCATGATTAATAGGCGATTTCATATAGATGAAACCGCCTAATGACAACAAGCTTACTTAGGTTGCCATGTTCCCTCATTAATTTGACGAATGCTTTCTAGATCCACCTTTGGCTGTCTGGCATAAGTCAATAAACCATTAATCTCTTGTTCCACATCTGTGATTTGGGTATATACAAACCCTTGTACCAGTGGGGATTCCAGCATAGCCGATACCACATGATAATAGCGGAGTAAAAAATCTTCATCTGTTGTGGCATTTGAGTAACCCCAGCCTGACCAATCACCCTTTTGATAGGAGATACCCCCAAATTCAGTGACCATAATGGGTTGGTTTTCATAAGCCCATCCCTGGGCAAACATCCCCCTTCCACAATGCTTAGATCCTAAAATACTTTCTAAAGACTTGTATCTTTCTAATAAGACATCCTTTTTATATTCATAATCATGAATGGTGAGCAAATCGGTCTTCACATGATCCCATCCGTCATTCGAAATAACCGGACGGGTTTGATCCAATGACTTGGTTAGATAATACATGGCCGCTGCGTGGGCTTGCTCATCCTTATTGTTCATAATCCCATCAATGCCCCAGGATTCATTTAAAGGGGTCCAAGCAACGATACAGGGATGATTATAATCTCTCTCAATCATTTCCATCCATTCATCTGTAAGTCTTTTTGCATATTTTCTAGAATACACATAAGCCCCAGCAATTTCACCCCAAACTAAGAAGCCCATACGATCTGCATGGTATAAATACCTGGGGTCTTCAATTTTCTGATGCTTACGGGCACCATTAAAGCCCATCTCTTTGGCGAGTCTTATATCTGTTATGAAATCCTCATCTGTAGGTGCGGTTAAAAGGGAGGCTTCCCAATAGCCTTGGTCCAAAACCATCTTCTGATAGTAGGGACGATTGTTCAGCATAAACTTACCATCTGCAATAGAAACCTTTCTCATGCCGAAATAAGTCTTAATTTCATCTAAGGTGACTTCTTTTTCTTTCAAAGTAAGCTTCATATCAAACAAAACAGGTTTCTCTGGTGTCCAAGTCCACATCTCAAAAAATTGCCAATCTACAGGAATGCCTTGGTCTAGAAAAAATTCTCTTTTACCTCTACCATTAAATGCTGACAAGGTGTCCATAACCAAAACCTGATCCTTCAAGGAGATTTCTACAGTCATATCCAGTTTTTGATATTTCGTGTCTATTTCATATTCTAAGCGAATCATTTTTCTATCGATATCGGGAGTTAGCCAAATATTTTTAAGATAGGAATGCTCTACGGCTTCTAACCACACCGACTGCCATATGCCTGTTGTTCTCGTATAAAATATACCCTCTGATTTTTCTGACCAATACTGTTTACCTCTTGGCAATTCCAGGTCAAAAGTATAATCCTCAGCTCTTATAACAAGCTTGTTTTCTTTCTCTAGAACTGCTTTTGTAATTTCTACCGTAAAGGGTACATGACCCCCTTCGTGTGTTTTAACATGTTGTCCATTGATCCAAACATCTGCTTTATAATCCACTGCCCCAAAGTTAAGAAGAATCCTCTTCCCAACCATATCGGCTGTCAAATCAAAACTGCGTTGGTACCACACAATGTCATGGACCTCATGGTCATTAACTAAAGACATCTCACAATGATAGGTAAAAGGTACCTTTATTTTTTTATTATAGGGTCCTTCATTGTACCATTTTTCATTAATCCCTTGATCTAAATCATCAAAGCTGAAATCCCATATCCCGTTTAAATTGACCCACTGCTCTCTTTCCAATTGGGGTCTTGGGTATTCGTTTCTCGGTAAATTCATTATTTTGCCTCCTAAATATGTAAATTATGTTTCTAAATTGTGCATCACCCTTTTACTCCAGAGGACAAATTGATACCTTTTAAGAAGTATTTTTGTGCAAATAAGTATAAGATAATTGGGGGTATAATTGCTATGACTGCACCTGCGCTTAAAGGACCCAGTTGAGCCGCAAAAGCACCTTGCAGAAGTTTTAGCCCGGGTGTTAAAGGCATTTTATCGATATCGTTTATGACAATGGAAGGCCACAAGAAATCATTCCATGAACCCGTAAAACTAAAGAGTGCGACAACCGTCAATACCGGCTTCGATAAGGGTAAAATAATTTGTGAATAAACTTTAAAATGGCTAGCGCCATCAATATGAGCGGCTTCATCTAAGTCCTTAGGAATGCTTAATAAAAACTGTCTTATCAAATAAATATTAAAGACCCCACCTAGTCCAGGCACAATAATCGCCCAAGGTGTATCGATCCATTTAAGCATAAAAATAATTTTAAACGTTGGAATTAAATTAACAACGGCTGGAAACATCATGGTACCCATGAGAAACCAGAAGATTCTATTTCTCCCCTTAAATTCTAGCCTAGCAAAAGCAAAAGCGGCTAGGGAGGATATAATGAGCATGAGTACGGTGTGAGTGGTTGAAATAAACATAGAATTCATAAACCATTTTATGATCGGTGCTGTATCACTTTTAAAAATGTCCTTATAGTTATCCCAAACCCACTCAATGGGGGTAAAATGATAACCCGTTTTCATAATCTCAACTTCACCTTTAAAAGAAGATAAGACCGTCCATACTAAAGGAAACAGCCACACCACTGTCAATGCAGCTAAAAAAATAAATGCTATAATCTGAGTAGAATTCTTTTTAATCCACAGCATGAAGGTCCTCCTAATTCTTTTCTCTAATAAAAATCAGCTGAAACATGGATACAATCATAATACATAATCCTAATACAAAAGCCATGGCAGATGCCATACCTGCTATAGAGCCACCGGTTCCAAAACCATGTTCGCGTATGTACATAAGGAGTACCCGTGTTGAATCTCTTGGTCCTCCACCGGTTAACATCAACGGTTGCCCAAAAATATTGAATTGTGCAATGGTTGTTAACACGGTTGTGTAGGCTAAAGGATTAAGGATACCCGGCAGCGTAATATGAAGAAATTGCCTGAATTTATT
The DNA here is from genome assembly GCA_964546035.1 of uncultured Eubacteriales bacterium. Taxonomy (GTDB): domain Bacteria; phylum Bacillota; class Clostridia; order Lachnospirales; family Vallitaleaceae; genus CAZJIO01. The sequence goes on from CAZJIO010000061.1 coordinate 5,596, forward strand.
AGCTCCGTCACTGGCTGCAGCCTCATATAACTCTTTGCTAATACCCGATATGGCCGCTAAATAGATGATCATATTGCCACCTATCCCCCACCAAATCGTTACAATAACAATAGCAATCCACGTGTAAGGTTGCTGCCCAAACCAGTTGATCTTAATATTCAAAATGTTGTTAATCGGTCCAAGTGATCTGTGGAACATAAACTGCCAAGCTAAGACTACTGAAGCAATGGATAGTAAAGACGGTCCGTAAAAGACAGCTTGGAAAATTTTATGTCCTTTCGGTTTTGCTTGTAGGGCTACAGCTAGAAACAACGGTATAATAATGGCAAAAGGCACACACATCACAACAAACTTAATGGTGTTAAATAAACCAATGCGCAGTTGCTTGTAAAAAGTAGAGTCTTGATTCAAAAGTATTTCTCTAAAATTATCTAAACCCACAAAAATCGGATCTCCAAACAAATCCCATTTTGTTAAGGAAATATACATGCCAAAAATTGCAGGAATTAAAAAGAAAGCTGTAAATAATATCACATGTGGCGCAATGAATAAATATGGAATGATTTTTTTCAACGGATGCTTCATGTTTCACCTCTCTAAATACAGGACAATTCATTTGCTGATGAATTGTCCTGCTGCAATGGATTAATTTCCTGCTTTAATACGATCGGCTGTTTCTAGCTCTGCTTGTTCTAAAGCTTCTTCTGCGGTCATTCTGCCAAAAGGCACTTCTAATACAATTTTATCAAGGGCTTCAACAGCATAGCCATAGTATTTGTAATCATGAATAATCAAAGAATCGGTGTCTTGTAATAGGAAAGACTGACCCATTTGTGTGTATTCTTCATTTTCAAGGATCTTTAAGCATGCTGGATTTTGACCTGCTCTAGCCCATTCAATAGAATTCGCACCTACCCAAGCTATAAAGTCCATAACCGCGGCTGCACGTTCGTCTGTCATCTCTGGATTCTTTATCATAACCATTTGATGAGAAGAGGTCCAGTTGCCTTTAATTTTAGGGTCAAATTGAATGAACTGAGTCATGCCAAAATTTAATGTGTCAATTTTCATTAAATCATTTTTCATCCAGATGCCTTCTGGCCAAAATACCATTTGACCGGATTTAAACAATTGACCTGGGTCATCACCGTCAATGCTAGTGAAGCCTTGATCATGTAAATCTTTAACTGTATTGAGTACTTTGGCATATTTATCGTTGTTAAAAGAAGGATTTGTGCCGTCTTCTGATAATTTTCCGCCTAATTGAGCGTACCAGGCAAGAGTTTTTACACGCATCCAGGTAAGACCCATACTAACAATGCTATCTGCTTTAGCCCTAGCACCTACTTCTGCTACCTCCTCAAAAGTAATGGCACCATCATCTAAAACATTTGGACCATATTTTGCTAAAAGATCTTTGTTGTAATAGGTAACAAAGGAATGTACGTCAAGAGGAATAGCATAATGCTTTCCGTCAATTGTACTTTTATCCCATGCTGTAGGCACATAATCCTCTGCTTTGATGGTACCATTTTTTGAAATGAAATCATCAAGGGGCAATAAAAGACCTTGCTCAGCAAAAAGTGGCAACCTCTCAACATGAATGATGGATAGATCAGGTACTTCAGTGCCTGTTTGTGCTAACGTTGGCAACTTAGTGTACAAATCGTTCGCTTCTATAGGTCGGTGAATGACTTTCACTTTTGGATTTGTTGCGTTATATTCATCGACCATAGCGGTCATGCTATCGCCATCTGGACCTGTGAATACAGACCAAAACTCAATTTCTTTCTCAGAAGATTTTGCATCACCAGAACTTTTGGGTTCTGTGGAACTGACGTCTTTGGCTCCTGTATCTTTCGTGTCTTCTTCTTTGGACCCACAACCCGCTAATGAAGTCAATAACATGCCCACACATACAACGGATACAGCTCTTTTCATAAAATTTTTCATTTCTAATCCTCCCAATTGATCAAAATAAGTTGTGTAAAATGCTGCCGCATACAAACACTTAATTTGTTATATAACATTTATTTTGTTGGTATTTGTCAAAAAAAAGATTTCACAAGAAATCAACAATATTAATGTATTTAAACAGCATTTATGTTTTAATGCTCTTTCATTATAACATTTCAAAAGGAAATG
>CAZJIO010000061.1:7835-23807 GCA_964546035.1 uncultured Eubacteriales bacterium
AATAATCTAATCTCATAATGATGTTTTGGTTGAAATCTCCAAACTTCTCTCCAAAGATATTCATACCACCAATGTGCTTTGCATCTTCCTTCATACCCACTCTAACGGTTATATAATGACCTTCTGACAATTTTAAATCTTTAATTTTAACAGTTGAAAGACTTTTTTCATCAATAAAGGCACCCTTCTCATTAACTCTCCAAGTTTTTAATAGCCCAAATTGTGTGGAACCATCTGACCAAAATGGCGGGTTTAATTTGCCTCTTCTTCCACCAAAATCACCAGGGCTCGTCCATGTACCACATTCTACGCCGTTAATCCATAACGTAATATCTGATGGCCAATCATTTTGGTAATTGGGTGCTTCAGAACAGATTTCCATGGATACTTCTATTAAATGGGCTTCTTTTTGTTGGACCGCATAATTTGAAAAGCGGTATTCCAAATAACCACTGTGAAACCAAATTAACTGGGCGGTGGTGTGGTCTGGATTGTAAAAGCTACGCGCATCATCCTCAAAATCAATATACACACGGTCATTCACCAATCCGCAAGTAGGGGATACATGACAATCAGAGTAATTTCCTATTGGCATATTTATGAAAGTTGAGTTGTCATGATTGATGAAGGAAGAATTAAGGACCATCTTAATAACACCCCTGCGGATACTACAAAGTTTCATAGATCCTCTTGTGCCTGGTTGTAATTCTGTATGTATAATACCCGCTTCCTCTAATAACTTTACATTTAAAGCCGCTGTAGAAGCTGGAATACCGAGTCGTTCAGATATTTCATTCACATTAAGGCTGTTAAAATTCAAGAGCTTAACGATCTCGATACGCACTTCAGAGGCCAAGGCTTTCGCTACCATACATAATTCTGGATTGTCTAAGCCTAATTCAATTTCCTTTGACACTTGCTCCACCTCTTTTCGTTTGTTTTTTTGTTATATAACAGATCTTCTGCAATTATTATAAGCCTACCTATTAACTCTGTCAATCTGTTAGGAGCCAAAGGGGACGTTTAATAATGGCTCCAAGATACTTGGAGCCATTATTAAACGTCCCCTTTGGCTCCTGCTCCTGCTCTTGCCCTTTCCCTTTGGCTCCCCTTTGGCTCTTTGCCTTACTTTGCTTTACTAAGGGCTTCTTTTATGGCCGCTATAATGCCCTTAGAGGTTGGGGTTGCTCCGCTTATGATATCTACATCGGCACTTTGCTTTTCTAAGATTTGAGAGAATAGCATGGATTGAGCTAATTCATACCAATTCTTATCATCTACATGTTTGACAGTTCTGATTGCGGTGATTTGATTGTCTGTCAAAGTCACTTCAATGGTTATTTTCCCTTTGTATCCCTGACCACTGCCCTCTAATTGTTGAACGATTGGACCCGTTACGATGGGTTCGGTGGTGGTGGGTTCGGCTGTAGTGGGTTCTACAACAGGTGCTGTACTAGTAGTTGGTTGTGTAATCGTAGGTTCCTCTTGTATTGGTTCAGTATTAATAACTTCATCAATTTCTGATTCAGGTTCACTGGATGGCTCTGCCTCAGAATTTTGAACGGTTGTAGGTTCAATTGCACCCTCTATTGTTTCTGTTATCTCTGTTTCGATGATTTCAGTTTGATTTAAATCTTCCTCGGTAATGAGTGTCTGAGTTTCTAAAGATGGCTCTATGGTTTCCTCTACTTCGATCATTGCACTATTTGTATCATCACTAGCTGCAGGAATAGCATATTGGGTAACGAAGAAGAAGATCAAAAATCCTGCAATGAGACTACTTTTGAATATGGCCTCTTTTTTAGGTACCATCCCATAGCGTAGTACATTTGCCTTTGGACAAGCTTTTATACATTCAAAGCAGTTAATGCAATTGAGTGACTTAACACTTTGATGACAGGTTGAAACCGAAATATCTAAGCTACATGCTTTGTCGCACCTCTTACAATCAATACAGGCTTGTTCATCCCGTATAATTGATGCGAGGCGTACTGTACTGGCTAATCCATACTGAGCGCCTTGAATACAGAAGTATTTACAAAAAGGTTTATTCGTGAAGATAGATAAGAGGAAAAACACAAGTATACTCAACAGCATCGTAAATTGTATAGGACCACCTGTCAGTAGTAAGTACAGATTGGAACGTGCATCAAACTTAATAATCGTAAAGATAAAGGCCACCATATAAAGCGAAGTAAATCCAAAAAGAATATAACGAAGGCCTTTTAACATCCTATCTAATCTTTTTGGAAGGAGGATTTTCTTAATCTTTAATTTTTTTCCTATATAGCCACCTATCTCTTGTAATAATCCAAAGGGACAAAAATAACCACAATAAAAAGCGCCCCCCAAAACTGTCAGAATAAGAAAGATGGTTGCGCTTGCTGGTATATATTGAAGAGCGATTAAGGTTATTGGCAGTGCTGTACACACTTGGATGATTTTTCTGAGAGGTATCTTTCGTTTCGTGTTAAACATGTTAAGCTCCTTAGTTAATTGATAACGATACTCAATATCAGTATAAAAGATACCATTTTTTTTCCAGTTAGTCAAGATATTATTACTCAAACACTATAAGTGCCTCAATATTTTAGTTGACAAAACATGTTAAAATTTGGTAATATTGCCATGCAACATTTTAATGATAATGAATATCATTTTCATTCCACACAAGAGAGGACGAATCCCATGCAATATTTTTTTAAGAATCATGTTAAGAGATCCTTTGCACGTATCATTTCAGTTCTTATTATTCTTCAAAGCATCTATACGCAACCAATTCTTGCAGAAGATGCATTACCTACTTGGCAAGAAATCGGTGAAGTCACAAATGAAGCGTCACATATTGAAACCCTCGAAAACACTATTTTTGTTGTTCATAAGAATGATAAGAAATCTGGCATTTATTTTAGGAATGATGCAGATATTGACTGGTCAACCTTAGCTATCAACCTACCAGAAATTGATGCCATTTATAACACAGGCTCAAGAATTTACTTCATGGGCAATAAAAACGGTAAAACTATTGGATATATCTCTTTTTCAGATGAAGTTCCAACAATTTCTTACCTAAAAGAGAATGGTACTGCCATATGGAGCAGTTTTAACAGTAATAAAATAGAATCTTTGCTCGTCGTCGACAATACCTTAACCGTTGTTGTAGAAAAATTAGGATTGTTTGCAAGTAACGATGAAGGTAATTCTTGGAATAATATCACTACAAATCTTCCATTTGAGCCTGGTAAAACAGAATATGATGCCAGAGTAATTTACTATCACGATGGCAATTTATATGTAGGAACAAAAAAACAAGGTATATATTTAACCCCTTATACCTCCCTAGATCCTGCTAATATCGTGTACACACAGATAAAAGACGCAGCTGGACTTACCGGCAGTGCCCTTGAAATCTTTCAAATCGTCATTGATGAAGACGAGACACTTTTTATCGGTACAAAATTAGGTGTCTACTCAACTTCCTTAGCTGAAGAGAGCAGCACTTTTGTAGCTGCAAGCGGTATTGGTGAAGAAGAAGTCAAAATATTACGCTTTTTCGACAACACTCTTTATTCTGCAACTAAGAGCACCTATGATCTATATGTCTATGAAAATAATCAATTTCAAGTGTATCAGACTAAGCCAACAGATATCACCATTGAGGAAATAAAAGGTATTACAGTTCTAAATGATCATATCTATTTAGCTCATAAAAAAGGTGTTATAAAAGTGTTAAAATCAGCTATCACGCTTACTTTTGAGGAAACTGTTGCTAATATTATCCGTTCTTTAGAATCTGCTTTTGTTTTATACAATGGACAAACAGCACTTACCCTTCAAAGTACTTATGACCCCTATACCATTGAAATTGCGACTTCCTCCGATGAGGATGTCCTGTCACTAGATGGCACCATACATCAAAAAATTGACGCAACCATCGTTGATATTACTTTAAGAATAACAAATTCATCTATACCACAATCTGCCCTTACTTCAACAATCTCAGTTACTGTACCTGGAACACAAAGCTCTGGACAATGGGATGGTTTATATTCTGGCTCTTATCAGGGCTATGGTGGACTCCTATCATTGAACGTCATTATTAACAATGATATTATTTCATCCATTCAAATTACAGGTCATAGCGAGTCAACTGATCGAAGCGATGTTAATAAAGCATTGGTACAAATACCTAGTACGATTGTTGCAGCCAATAGCGCTGATGTAGACACAGTCTCAGGTGCAACAGTAACCTCAAATGCTATTACTCAAGGTGTACGAAATGCTTTATCTTCTACAGACTTGCTTAGCGAACTCCCCGAAAGTCTGTATGAAAGATTGCAGTACAATGGAAATGAAGGCTCTTTTGTTCAAGCTTTTAACAACTACATTATTTTTGGTGAAAAAATTGAAAGCACCAAAACGACGGCAATTCATATATACAACAACAATTTCGAACTTGTGAAATCTACCACATATAGCGGATTTATTGAGAGCACCTATATTGAACCCACTACGAATACACTTTACCTCATTGGCGCTAAAGAAGGTGCTGTCCTCTTATCCAGTACCGATGGTCTTAATTTTACATCCCTTCCCATAAGTGGATTGTCATACGAAAAGATAGAATCCTTGTATGTTGAAAAAACAGGTGATCAAACTTTCATCTGCGCCATTATGGGTAAATATGGCATCTATTTAAGCTATGATGGTGGAATGAATTTCACTTTGTCAAACGGTAATTTACCCGTTAATCCAGAAAAACCCGCTGAATATGATCCCCGAACTTTATTCGCAGAGGGTGATGACTATTATATAACAACAAAAAAACAAGGAATCTACCTCACTCAAGATTTTTTAAACTATACCGCTTTAGGAACCCTGGGTCTAACAACTGGCGCATTAGATGTATGGTCTATCGCATTCTATGATGACCTTGTTATGATTCTTGGTAAAGAAGGTGGTTGGTATAAATCACAAGACGTTGAAGACGATTGGACTCGCTTACCGAATTTAACAAAAGAAGGTCGTTTATTTATGGAGGTAGAAGGTTACTTATTCGCATTATCAAAAGATTTAACCCTCTATCAATATGATTTGGAAGCAAATACCTTTAATATGCTCCTAGAAAAAGAAGGTACTTTTATCGGTGAAGATGCAAAAAGTTTTGTCTACTTAAATGATCACTTTGTATTCTCTGACAAATACGGCTTGTTTAAAATCCCATTTGCTCAATCGAAAATTACTGGAAATGGCGTCTATGAAGGTTATAGTTCAGGGCACGAAGGCAGAATATCCGTACGTGTCACCCTTGAAAATCATGCCATTAAGACAGTAGAAATCGTGAGCCATTCAGAAACAACGAGCATGAGCACGGTCACTTACTCACTCAATGAAATCCCTAAACAAATGATCACACAACAAACGTTAGAGGTCGATTCAGTTTCGGGGGCCACCTACACCAGTAAGGGCATTATTCAAGCCGTGAAAAGAGCACTTAAGGACACATCCTATGTAAGTGACTCTGATAACCTTGATCAAATATGGCAAGGTCCAAGATCCTCGGTCCCTTCAATTAATATAGCCGCACCCGTTAAAGAGCTACTTTTCAATTTAAATGATCAAAAAAACTCATCTAGTGTTCCAAATGTTCAACTATCCTCCGAAATGCTTAAAAAGTTCGTAGAGGCAGACCCCTATCGTACTGAAATTCCTGTAACGCTCACAGGATCACTAGAAAGTGTGAAGCTTTCATTTGATAGTGACTTATTACAGACCTTAGAAACAGCAAATTTACCTATGCGTATTGCGTACGAAGGCGGTAGTTATGTCATCCCGTCAAATTTCTCTTTTGCAAATCAATTGAATCTTCCAGCAGAAAAAATCTTAGGAATTGACCTGCAAATTGAAAAAATTGATGAGGCTCAGGCCTTACTTTTACAAGAAAACCAATCTGTTCAGCTCGTTTCTCCACCAGTTGAGTTTACTTTACGGGTCCATACTGCTTCCGGAACAACCCTCGTAAGTGATTTTGGTGACCAATGGATAGAAAGAGAACTTCTGATTCCAGATGATTTAGATGAAACTCGATTAACGGGTGTGGTTTTAGAAAATGGTGTATGGAAAACAGTCCTCACAAAATTTATAACCAGGGCTAATAAGCGCTATGCCGTACTTCTTCGAAATAGCAACAGTATCTACAGTGTCGTCTCTCAGGAGTCTAGTTTCGATGATATTCAAACTCATTGGGCTAAAACCTATATCGAAGAACTTGCCTCAAAAGGAATTATAAAAGGTAATAATCATTTATTTGATCCCGATGCAAAACTTACAAGAGCACAATATGCCTCGTTAATCGTACGTTTATTAGGATTGAAACAAAATATTACTGAAACAACTTCCTTTATAGATATGAATGACTCGGATTGGTTTTCAAAGGACGTCTATACTGCTGCAAGCTATGGGTTGCTCACGGGTTATCAGGATGGTACCTTTAATCCTAATGCTTTTATCACCCGAGATGAACTAACAGTTGTTGCTATGCGTGCTTATTACCTACTTCATCCTGATTACAAGAATACAATACTAGATCAAATCAACACATTTAAAGATGGGACTTATCAAACTGCAACCTATGGCTATCAAAGTGATATTAAAATAGAAACCATCATAAAAGAGGGTAAAATAGTCGATGTTAATGTTCTATCTCAAAGTGAAACTGAGGTTTTTGCCTATGTTGCTATTCCTGAAGTGGTCAGAAGAATTGAGAGCAAACAATCCGCTGATGTAGATGCAGTAAGTGGTGCTACCTCTACAACTAAATCGATTATTAACAGTGTAAAAAAAGCGCTAGAACAGGCTGATCAAACTTCTTCGACTGGCACAAATCCTGATGTTGAATCAACCGTCGATAAGTTCTTAGATCAGGATATCATATCCTCTTGGGCATCCCAAGACGTCATGAAGGCTCGCAAATTGAAGATGATTGAAGGTCAAATAAACAATCAATTTAACCCAAAAGGATTTTCTACACGAGCTGAAGGGGTTACCCTTTTAAATAGGCTTTACAAACAATTGTTACAATAAGAAAAGCAAAAAAGAGCCATCTCGGCTCTTTTTTGCTTTTCTTATACATACCTATTGCGCTTTCCACAATGCCTTTAATGAAACAATTCTATTTAATACCAGCAATTCCTTTGTTGAATACTTGCTATCCACAACAAAATAACCATGTCGGATAAATTGATATTTGCTTTCTATCTCGGCTGACTCTAAGCCTTTTTCTACCAAACAGCCGGATAAGACCACTTTTGATTCTGGGTTAATTTTTTGATCCCAGGTTAATTCTTTATCCTTTAAGACACTCTCTTCTAGGACAAGTGGGTTGTAAAGATGGACTTCAGCTTTTAGGGCATGTTCATCTGCTAACCAATGAATGGTGCCTTTTACTTTACGTCCTGTAAAGCCGCTGCCGCTCTTGGTTTCTTCATCGTATGTGCACAGCAATTCGATGACTTTACCTGTTTCAGGATCTTTGACCATTTCATTGCATTTTATGAAATAAGCGCCTTTTAAACGGACTTCATTGCCTGGGAATAATCTGTGGAAGCCTTTTGCAGGTGTTTCCATAAAATCTTCATCGTCAATCCACAGGTTTCTTGAGAAGGGAACTTCTCTTGAGCCTAGTTCTTCATTTTCACTGTTATTGTCCAAGGTGATGAGCTCGGATTTTCCTGCTTCATAATTGGTGATGGTGACCTTTAGGGGTCTAAGTATGGCCATGGCACAAGGTACCTTCGCTTTTAAATCGTCTCTGAGGCATTGTTCTAACATGGAGATGTCTACAGTAGTGACACTTCTAGGTACCCCTATTTCTGTGAGGAATTTTTTGATACTGTCAGGAGTAAACCCTCTTCGCTTTAGCCCTTTTAAGGTTGGTAGTCGGGGGTCATCCCAGCCATCAACGAAATTTCCAAAAACCAGCTCTTTTAAAAATCTTTTACTGGTTACGACACCTGTTAGGTTTAATCTGCCGAATTCTCTTTGTTTGGGTGGTTCAACAAACTCGAGTTCATTAAGTACCCATTCATATAAAGGTCGGTGGTCGGTAAATTCATTGGAACAAAGAGAATGTGTGACCCCTTCTATGGCATCTTGAATGGGATGGGCGTAATCGTACATGGGATAAATGCACCAGTCGTCACCTGTTCTGTAGTGACTGGCGTGATGGATGCGGTAAATAACCGGATCTCTCATGTTCATATTGGGAGAGGCCATGTCTATTTTTGCTCTTAGAATTTTAGCGCCAGAAGGGAATTCGCCCGCTCTCATTTGGATAAATAGGGCTAGATTTTCTTCTATGGTTCTATCTCGATAAGGGCTATTTTTGCCTACTTCTGTTAAAGTACCACGATATTCTCTGATTTCGTCGATGGATAAATCGTCTACGTATGCCTTGCCTTTATGAATCAATTGGATGGCATATTCATAGAATTGCTCGCTGTAATCAGAGCCAAAATAAATACGGTCTTGGGGATCAAATTCTACCCATTTGATGTCTTCGATGATGGCGTTGACATAGGCCATGTCTTCTTTTAAGGGATTTGTATCGTCCATTCTTAGGTTAAAATAACCACCGTATTTCTTTGCAATGGTATGGTTGATGTTGATGGCAAAGGCGCTTCCGATGTGTAGGAAACCGTTAGGTTCTGGGGGAAACCTTGTGCAGATGGGTCTGGTATAGGCGCCTGTTGCGATGTCCTCGTCTACGATTTTATGCAGGTAATTATAAGCGATGCTTTCTTCGTTGATATCTGTTAATTTTTCGATTCCATTTTCATGTTCTGACATAATTGTTCTCCTTCTTTCCAACTGGATTTAAAAAAGCTTTCGACTCCAAGACATCCGAAGATGCCTTGGGGACGAAAGCTAACGATTCGTGGTACCACCCCAGTTTGTTTTCATGTTGCCATGAGAACCTCTTAAAGTACGGCTTATAGCGTATACTCTAGCTCTATAACAGGAGCACCTGGCAAATAATCACATTTCACTTAGGGAGATGTTCCTATTTGCAGCTCGAAGGCTTGTTTGGGTAAAGGGATACTTGCTCATTTTCACCGATAGAGCTCTCTGGGAAGTCCTTCTTTACTTACTCTTCTTGTCATTGCTTTTTTAATCTTATTGAATTTATCATAATTTAAAATGGTGAGGCTGTCAAGTGGATAATTGTTACAGCTGATAAAATGAAGGGTTTTGGATATACTAAGGATATAAAATTTCAAAAAAATGGGAGGTAATTGAAGTGGAAGAGAAGAAAACGTTGGGTATTAATGGAAAAAGACCTATTGAGAATCATGAGACTGCGGCTTGGGCGGATATTGAGACGACGACGGAGATTGCTAATGTGCCGATTCCAAGGGAAGCTTCTGTGGCGAGTGCTAGGAAATGGGTGGATGCGAACGAGAAATGAGAGAGCGGATGGGTTATCGCAGGGCAACAGTTTGATGGGTCCAATGTTGCTTGCCTTTCCCTGCGGCCGGTCGAGCGCAACATTGGACCCATCAAACTGTTGCCCTGCTCGGCTCTGCTCTCTTGGGGGATTAGGGATAAAGGATAAGGGTAAGAGAAGGCAAAATGAGAGGTAACCGTTGGTTACCTCTCATTTTGTTAAACACTGGATTATTTGGGGTCATTATTGGTGTTTATTTTTTTGATTTGTTTTTGGGTGATTTCTTGGGTTATTTGTTGGATGAAGTCGTTGAGGGGGACTTGGCCTTCGTCGCCGTTGTAACGGCTTCGGAGGGATACTTGGTTGGTGAGTTCTTCGTTTTCTCCGACGATGAGCATGTAGGGGATTCGGGCTAGTCTGGATTCTCGGATTTTGTAGCCGATTTTTTCTGCTCGGTTGTCGATGGTGCATTTTATGCCATTTAGTTTAAGAGCGGAGGATACTTGGGTGGCGTAGGTGGTGTATTTTTCGGAGATTGGGAGGACGCGTACTTGTTCGGGGCATAGCCAGGTTGGGAATTGTCCGGCGTATTTTTCTATGAGGATGGCTAGGGTTCTTTCGTAGCAGCCGATGGAGGTACGATGAATGATGTAGGGGTGCTTTTTGTCGCCATTTTTATCGGTGTAGACCATGTCGTATTTTTCTGCTAGTGCAAAATCCAGTTGGATGGTGATGATGGTGTCTTCTTTGCCGTGGACATTTTTGGTTTGGATGTCGAGTTTTGGGCCATAGAAGGCAGCTTCTCCGTCAGCTTCTGTGTAGTTGAGTCCCATTTTGTCTAGTATGCTTTTCATGACGCTTTGGGCGTGTTCCCATTCTTCGTCTGTTCCGATGTATTTTTGTCTATTCTGAGGGTCCCATTTTGAGAACCTGTAGGTGACATCTTCTGCTATGCCTAAGGTGTCCATTGTGTAGTTGACGAGGTCCATGACGCCTTTGAATTCGTCTTCAATTTGTTCTGGCATGACAATGAGATGACCTTCTGAGATGGTGAATTGTCTGACGCGAATGAGGCCGTGCATTTCGCCGGATTCTTCGTTTCTAAAGAGGGTTGAGGTTTCTCCGTATCTACAGGGCAGATCGCGGTAGCTTTTTGGGGTTGCTTTGTAGATGAAGTATTGGAATGGACAGGTCATGGGTCTGAGGGCAAGAACTTCTTGGTCGTCTGCGGCATCTTTATCTCCGATGACAAACATGCCGTCTCTGTAGTGGTCCCAGTGGCCAGAGATTTTGTATAAGTCGCGTTTGGCCATGAGGGGGGTTTTTGTGAGCATATAGCCTCTTTTTTCTTCTTCATCTTCTATCCATCTTTGGAGGGTTTGTATCATTCTTGCGCCATTTGGCATCAGTAAGGGGAGTCCTTGGCCGATGACGTCGACGGTTGTGAAGAGCTCCATTTCACGGCCTAATTTGTTGTGATCGCGTTTTTTGGCTTCTTCTAGTTGTAGGAGATAGGCTTCTAAATCCGTATTTTTTGTGAAGGCGGTGCCGTAGACTCTTGTGAGCATTTTATTTTTTTCACTGCCTCTCCAGTATGCGCCTGAGGAGGTGATGAGTTTAAAGGCTTTTACGTTTTTGGTGCTCATCAAATGGGGTCCTGCACATAGGTCGGTGAAATCTCCTTGTTTATAGAAGGAGATGATTGCCTCTTCGGGTAAATCTTGAATGAGTTCTACTTTGTAGGACTCGTCTTTTTCTTGCATTAGGGCAATGGCTTCTGCCCGTGGTAGGGTGAAATATTCCAGTTCTGCACCCTCTTTGATGATTTTTTTCATTTCAAGTTCTAGGGCATCTAAATCTTCTCTTGTAAATGAACGCACGTCAAAGTCATAATAAAAACCGGTGTCTATGGAGGGTCCTATGGCTAGTTTTGCATCAGGATGTAAACGTTTTACTGCCTGGGCTAAAATATGAGATGTTGTGTGTCTGTAGGCGGATTTGCCCTCTGCATCGTTAAAGGTAAGGATGCTCAGCTCACAGTCTGAATCAACGGAGGTTCGAAGGTCTACCAACTCACCATTAATTTCTGCTGCACATGCCATTCTTGCTAGACCTTCACTGATGTCTTTTGCGATGTCAAGTACACTCATTTTTCCTTCGTAAACTTTGGTTGAACCATCTTTCAAAGTGATAATCATGGTCAATTGCTCCTTTTAATAAGTGTTGAATGTTATTTATGGACAATAAAAAAAGCCGTCTCTTCCTATTGTCAAATAGAAAGGGACGACTAAATATTTTTTAATCGCGGTTCCACCCTCATTGGTTTAATAAAACCCACTTCATTTGATGGTAACGGGATCACCGGACTGGGTTAGAGTCACTCCGAGGTAGTTTTCAATTGTTGCCCATGGAAATAGTCTCAGCTGGCCTACTTCTCTCTGTCATGATTCGCAATTTACTGGTCTCATCAACGCTTTAATTATTACATTATAACATTCCAGTGCTTCTTGTCAATATTATATCCATGTATCAATACTCAAATTCATAATCTATTATAGTGGCAGCACCACAATCATAGTCGTTCCAAGATTCATTTTGCTTTTCACAATCATACGACCTTGATGTTTTTCAATAATTTCCTTGCAAATAGCTAATCCCATGCCAATGCCTTCGTAATCAGTCTTTTGTGAGTGGGTTCCTTGAAAATAATAATCAAAAATGTAGGGTAAATCTTCGTGATGTATCCCATTGCCATGATCTTCAACTTCTATCCAAATTTCATTCTCTTGTCGATATGCCCGAATTTGCATTGGCTTTGACGGTTCTGAGTGTTTTTTAGCATTATTATAAAGATTCATAATGACTTGTTCAAGACGGACTGCATCTGCTTTAATTAAACATTTAGGTAGTTTATTGTCGATTAAGACAGCATTTTTGCCTGTTTGTTCTAATCCTCTAAAAATTGGTTCAAACAAATCATCTGCATACATCTCTTTGAAGTTGTATTTGAATTGACTCGATTGTTCTTGGGTATACATAAATAAGTCGTCAATTTGAGTCATTAATTTTTGCATTTTTTCGTGAATAATTTGAATGTATTTAACTTTTGTGGCTTCATCTTTTGCTACACCGTACATGAGTCCTTCGATATAGGCGTTTATTGTAGAAATCGGTGTTTTTAGTTCATGAGAAATGGTGTTTAAAAATAATTTTTTTTGCTCTTCATTTTTTTGTTGTTGTATAAGTAGGTAACTTAATTCCTCAACAAGTACATTGTAGTGAATGTATACTTCTTTTAGATTTGGGTCTGTTGACATTTCTAGTGGTTGTAAGATGCCTTTTGAAATATCATTGAGACTTTTGCTCAATTGTGACAAAGGGTTTTTCTGTTTTCGAAACAGCACGATCCCAAGGAGGAGAATCAGGCCGCTCACTATACTGCCCATCACGTAACTTGCTAGAACTAACTTTATGGGAGGTGTATTTTGAATGCTTTGAGGTTGCTCAACGATAATAAACCCTTGAATACGCCCTTGTACAATGAGTGGAAATCCAAGTTTTTCCCAGTGTTTATTCAGTTTGATATAGCTATTGTCTAAAAAAAGTATTTCTTTCAAATCCACCGATTGTCCAATCTTATGGGCTGGATTATTGGAATAGATCACTTCTCCAGTGAGCAAGACAATTGTCCCAATAAGCCCTCTTGCTTCGAACTGTTGGGGTAATTGCTTGACATCCTCTGGCCTTAAGGGCCATTGACTTTCAATAGTTAACACCATATCATTTGCGACTAAACGCAACTTGTTACTGGTTCCTTGGTCAACTGGTTGTGCATTCACTATCATAGCAATGAGTGTGGACAACGCTACCATCCCTATAACCACCCAACTATACACCTTTTTTGCTGTTGTATTATGGCTCAAATTTGTACCCTACCCCCCAAATTGTTTTAATATATATTGGACTTGAAGGTTCCTTTTCCATTTTAGCTCTAATTTTCCTAATATGTACTGTGACTGTACTTATTTCTCCAAATTCATCTACGCCCCAAATGGCATCATAAATTTGTTCTTTTGTAAATACTTCTCCTGAACGACTCGCAAGTAACCACAGCACGTCAAATTCTTTATTGACGAGTATGATCTCAGTACCATTGACATGGAGGGTATGTCTTTTCAAATCCATTACGAAGCCATCTAATTGAATAACATCTTGTTTGGTAACTCGACTGCTGCGAAATCTGCGAAGGACGGCCTGTACATGAGCCACCACTACGGCAGGACTAAAGGGCTTGGTGAGATATTCATCTGCACCCAGCCCTAATGAGAGTATTTTATCCATATCTGAATTTTTGGCACTTAACATAATGATTGGAATATCTGATTCATTACGTATGCGTCTACAAATTTCTTTGCCATCATCGTCTGGTAGCATGATATCTAATATGACCAAATTCGGTTGAAATGATTTGAAGCACTTGTAAGCTTCTTCTCCCGTATTGGCTGTCTCTGCAATCATGCCTTCATTCTCTAAAAAATCTTTAATGATATTCGCCAGGTCTTTTTCATCATCCACGATTAAAATGCGATTTTCAATCATATGCCACCTCTATTGTGCAATTAATTGTTTGGGAGAGATCGTGCTTATTTTGCGACTTGGTAAAAGTGTCGCCACAAAAGCTATGGTTAAAAAGAGCGCCATAAGTAAAAGACTACCCTTAAGGTCAAATAAGACAGGGAGCTGGATTGTATTAAAAGGTGATAACTTAAATATCCCGAGCATCACACCATTCATCGTCCATACACTCACTATAAAACCAATCAATGCACCGGTAAAAGTCAATAACATGGATTTGATGATCAACATTTGTATAATATGTTTATTCCCAAAGCCTGTCGCCTTTAATATGCCAAAAAACCGTTTCATACTTGAAATATCCATCAGCGTCCAATTAATAATAACCACCCCTGCAACGACTGCAAATACGATTAATACTGTAAAAACCATCGCTGGAAATTGCTCTAAAGTACTTAAAATGGTTGTGATATTGGAATCATATTTTGAAACGATCATACCAACAGGTACTTGTGCTGCCAATTGGGTTTGAATTTTTTCAATTATAACATTTTTTTGGTCTGTATATACCCAATAATAGCCATTTTCTTGAGAAATATTTTCTGGAATTGTGTTTTCAAGCTTTATGTAACATAATTGATTTAAAATCACTGAATTCATGTTGCCTGAGATCAAATATTTTGTCGTATCAATCGTCATGTAATCCCCTACAGATTTGCCTGATTGCTCTGCTAATTTATTAGTTATGACTATTTCTTGGTTGTTTTGTGGTTTTCTACCTACTGTTAAGACGAGAAAGGATTCAGGAGTATTGCCATAAAATACTTGTCCACCAATTGTAATTTTATCGCCGTCTAAGCCAACTGTCCCTTCGTTAATATGTGTATCGACATATAATACATTTGTAACCCCATCCAGTTGTTGTATGTGTTGAATCATTGAGCCAATGGACTGTTTTGAATGATTGGCAACACTATAATCTCCAATTGTTGTCCCTACTAAATACTTTGCAAAATGCTCCGAAGTCGCTAGTGTATTGCCCATGCTGTTAATGAGTAGGGCAACATAAACTAAAATGCCCATTGTTAATACGATTGTCATGCTTTTTTTCTTGTTCATTAACATCTGTTTTGTTGCCATTAATACACTGAGTGGTACCCGATTGTTATTTCTAATATGAAATTGATTGGGACTGAATTTCTCCTCTGGCATGCCATATTTAAGTGCTTGCACAGGCTTGATTTTTTGTGTTTCTTTTGTAGCAAGTACAGTAAATAGTCCAATCAAGCCTACAACTATGACCACTGTAAGTATCATAAAACGATCCATACCAGCGCTTAATCCCACTTGCATGTCATAACCAATACCTGCATAGATATTATTTCGAATAGGTATTCCCACACTAGTCCCCATAAGTGATGATATCGCCCCCATTATTCCATAACTGAATAAGAAACTATTTCTAATTTGTGTATTTGTAAACCCTAATACTTTTTTCACTCCAATACTTTTGTACTGTTGATTAATCACATTACGAATCGTTCCTCGTATCACAAAAATGACAATAACAATCATAAATAAGGATATACCTAATAGCATGCTGGCAATGATACTCATAATAATATTGTACGACATTTTAAACATGTCATAATTCATACTCATGGGTGGCGCTTGATCTTCAATGGTTTTTAAGTATTGCTTCATCAAACTTTTTTCATCTTCTGAATCAAATTGTTTGTATTTAATAGCCAAAATCGGTGTATTGGTTACCATTTTGTTTTTTTCCATAAAACCCGGTGCAACAAAGCAACGATCTGGATTAAAAAAAGCATTTCCAAAATGAGGATCTACGACAAAGTTTTTTACAACAAAGGTATATGAAACGCCTTCATAAAGGATTACACTCTTTCCCTACACGACGCTCTTCCGATCTAGATCGGAAGAGCGTCGTG
>CAZJIO010000062.1:0-571 GCA_964546035.1 uncultured Eubacteriales bacterium
GTTGGTGAAAATGAATGGAAGAGATGTTACTTAATGAAACTAAAATATTTGTCGACAAAATTAAAACGTCAGACATCTATGTAAACTATGTTAATTCAAAAAAACAATTAGAGCTCAAACCAAATTTAAAAGCTCAACTAGATGATTTTAGGAAAAATTCCTTTGAGATTCAAATAGGACATAATTACGGTTCTTATAATTGTTATGAACAATTGGTTAGTTTGAAACAAGTTAACGATGAATTGCTTAGCAATTCCCTCGTTAAAGAATTCATGGACGATGAACTCAAATTAACAAGATTGATATCCAATATCTTTCATTGTATGGCGGAAGAAATCGATTTCGATATTAATTTTTTAGAATAAATCGTAATCAAACAATGATCAAAGAAATCAAAAGGGTGAAACGATGACAAAAAAAATCGGTTTATGGATGTTAAATATGGGATTAAAAATAGTCGTAAGTATTTTTGCGATTTATGTATTGATATGGGCAAGTAAATATGCCTTTAAGACAGGTTATGAGTTAATGGCTAAAGCGCCTGCTGCAGATGAAAAGGTTATTAATGTGG
>CAZJIO010000062.1:584-6186 GCA_964546035.1 uncultured Eubacteriales bacterium
TAAAATCCCATCAGGTGCCTCAACAGAGACAATTGCCAATATTTTAAAAGACAAAGAGCTTATTGGTAGCACACTTTACTTCAGATTTATGGCTAAAATGTCAGGCAATGATGGTATGTTCCAGTTTGGAGATTATACCTTTAATACGGCCATGGATGAAGAAGAAATTATGAATATGCTGCTTACTGAAGGTCAAAAGAGAGCTACCATGGAATTTACAATCCCAGAAGGTTTTACGGTAGATCAAATTGCTAATAAATTATCGGATGAAGGTATCGTAGATCGTCAAAAATTTTTAGATGCTGTTTACGAAGCTAATTTTGGATATAAATTTATCAGTGAAATTCCGGATAGAAATATTAAGCTTCAAGGATATATGTTTCCTAACACCTATCAAATATATGAGGATGCCACTGAAGAAGATGTAGTGAGTACCATGCTCAAAGAATTTGATACAATAGTTAGCCCAGAGTACTATGAGCAATTAGATAAGTTGAATGCAGAATTAGACCTGGATAAAGCTTTGACCATGGATGATATCGTTATTATTGCTTCGATTATAGAACGAGAAGTTAGGTTTGAACCTGAAAGAGAACAAGTTGCTGGTGTTATTTATAATCGACTTGAAATCGGTATGAATTTAGAGATGTGTTCAACGGTTCTTTATGCCCTGGATAATAAAGATATCAAATTTATCTCCCTAGCTGATTTAGAAATCGAATCGCCTTACAATACCTATAGAAATACAGGTTTACCAGTAGGACCGATTGCCAATCCTGGTGAGGCTTCTCTAAGAGCTGCACTTTATCCAGAAAAGCATGATTTTCTCTTTTTCGTTTTGGTTGATGATGTAACAGGGGCACATGAATTTAATACTTCATTAGATGGTCATGTTAATGCGAAAAATAAATACAAACAAATTTACTAAATAAATATTGAAAAAAGAAGGCTAAAGGAAACTTTAGCCTTCTCAATACTCAGAAATAAAGGGATGAAAAATGAACCAGCCGAAGGATGAATTAGTACGAGGATATTTACAGGCCATTCAAAAAGAAGAGAATGAACTGCTCAATAACATACATAAATATGCCGTTGAAAATGATGTGCCAATCATAAAGAACGAGGTGAAACAGCTGTTAGAAGTGCTTTTAACCATGCATAAACCCACCAAAATATTGGAGATTGGCACTGCTATTGGGTATTCTTCTATTCTTATGAGTCAATATTTAAGCAGTGAAGGATCCATAACCACCTTGGAACGTTCTGAGGAAATGATTTTAAAAGCAAAGAGTCATATTCAATTGGCAGAAAAAGTCAAGGTCATCACTATTCTTGAAGGAGATGCTGAAGACATATTACCTACCTTAACAGAAGCATATGATTTCATTTTTATGGATGCGGCGAAAGGACAATACATTACCTTTTTACCTTATTGTTTGAAGCTTTTAAAAGTTGGAGGCCTTTTGGTATCTGATAATGTGCTTCAAGATGGGACAATAGCTCAATCAAGATGGTCTATTCCCAGAAGACAAAGGACCATTCATGCAAGAATGAGAGCCTATTTATGGGAACTCAATCACAATGCATCACTAAGAACAGCCATTCTGCCCATTGCAGATGGTGTAACAATGAGTTACAAACTCCATTAAATAGGTGAACAAATGAAAAAACCAGAATTATTAATCCCTGCGGGGAGTTTGGAAAATTTAATAATAGCCGTTGAGTACGGTGCGGATGCTGTATATATTGGCGGCGAAGAATTTGGCCTTCGAGCAAAAGCGAAAAACTTCTCCCTTGAAGATATGAGAGAGGGTGTTATGTTTGCTCATAAACACGGGGTGAAGGTTTATGTCACCGCAAATATTATTGCCCACAATGATGACCTTGAAGGTGTATCACAATATTTTAAAGAGCTTAAAAAAATCAACCCGGATGCTTTAATTGTAGCAGATCCTGGAATACTTGACATTGCAAAAACAGAACTGCCTGAAATGGAAATTCATTTAAGCACTCAAGCCAATAATACCAATTATGCCTCTATGAATTTTTGGTTCAAACAAGGGGTAAAAAGAGTCGTAGTCGCAAGAGAGCTTTCCTTTCAAGAAATAGCAACCATTAGATCAAGAATACCTTTTGAACTTGATTTAGAAGCTTTTGTTCATGGGGCTATGTGTATTTCTTATTCAGGTAGATGCTTGCTAAGCAATTACATGTCCGGTAGAGATGCCAATAAAGGCGCATGTACCCATCCTTGTAGATGGACATATAATCTGGTTGAAGAAACAAGACCTGGTGAGTATATGCCGGTGTATGAAAATGAACGCGGCACCTATATCTACAATGCTAAAGATTTGTGCATGATTGAATATGTTGAAGAATTAGTTCAAGCGGGCATCACAAGCTTTAAGATTGAGGGTAGAATGAAGACTCAACTTTATGTTGCCACTGTGACGAAGGCATATCGACAGGCCATAGATGATTATTTTACAGATGCAGGGCACTATCGTGAAAATCTGCCTAAGTATTTTGAAGAAATTACAAAATGCAGCCATAGAGCTTTTACAACGGGCTTTTATGAAGGTAAACCAACGGGTAATGAACAAATTTACACAACAAATACGTATATTAGAGACTATACTTATATTGGTAAGGTACTCGATTACGATTCTGAAACGAAAATGGCTACCATTGAACAAAGAAATAAATTTGTTGTAGGCGATGAGATAGAAATCCTTAGAAAATCTGGCGAAAATGCATTTGTTGTCGTTGATGCCATCTATGATGAAGCAGGTAATGCCCAGCAAGAAGCACCGCATCCTAAGCAAATCCTAAAGATTCCTCTAGGAGTCGTTGTTGAAAAAAACGAAATTATTAGGAAAAAATAAATTTAGCACATTCATTCTTGGCCTATCATAAGATATAACAAGTGCATAAATTGGAGAAATAGTCGTGCTAGAACTTATTTCTTTTATTCGACCTTGTTGTTATTATGTGACGAATCAGACTTTTCCTAAACCCTTAAAAGCGTGTGAGGAATACGATTGTCTCGTTAAATGTAAACAGGGTGACCTTGAAGCCAAGAACATGTTAATTGAACGTAACTTAAGATTAGTAGCACACGTCGTCAAAAAGTTTCATTCCCAATATAGAGACATGGATGACTTAATTTCCATAGGTACCATCGGGCTTATAAAAGCTATTAATACTTTTGATGGCGATAAAGGCACACGTTTAGCCACATACGCATCAAGATGTATTGAAAATGAAATACTTATGATGTTGCGAAACGAAAGAAAGTTTATTAAGGAAGTTTCCTTGCAAGAGCCTATTGGCGTAGACAAAGAAGGGAATGAAATCAGTCTAATGGATGTCTTTGAAGGGGATGATTATAGCATCACCGACCAGGTAGACCTATCTATTAGAATCAAAGAATTGTATGATAAAATACTGGTTTCACTTAAAAAACGTGAAAGATTAGTGCTTGAGCTGAGGTATGGACTTAATAATCGTCCAGAAAAAACTCAAAGAGAAATTGCACAAATGTTAGGTATCTCAAGATCTTACGTCTCGAGAATCGAAAAAAAAGCTTTAGATAAATTGAAAAGTGAACTTCATAATGATTAGTTTTGAAGTTGACAACCCTTCAATATACCTATTTTTTGACCTTGACAAAAGGTCCTAATAAGACTTAATATAAAATGTGAGAGTTGCATGATGAATAGCCTCGATGATTGGCGGTTTTTGTCACTATGCAACTTTTGCATTAAGATTCAAAAGAAGGTGAAGAGAACTTGAGACAATTTAATTTTAGCAAAAAATTAAGTCTAGGCGATTTATTGGTTCAGTCGGGTATTTTAACGGACAAGCAATTACATGAGGCCTATAGAGTCCAAAAAGAGACTGGCATAAAAATTGGTGAAGTCCTTATTAATCTCGGGTTTGTAACCAAGCAGAACATAAATGAAGTTTTAGAATACCAATTAGGTATTCCCTTTATACATATTGAAGAATATGAGATAGATGCAAGTGCTGCCAAGATGATTTCTGAAGAAATGGCGAGAAAAAATATCCTCATACCTGTCAGGCAAACAGAAACAGAAGTCTATGTTGCCATGGCAGATCCACTGAATATTTTTGCTATTGATGATGTGAAAATCTATTCAGGCAAAGAAGTGGTGCCTTTACTTGCAGAAGAAGCCGGTATTTTAAAAGCCATAGAAATACACTTTGGTTCACAAAAAGCGAATCTGGCCGCTGAGCAATTTAAGCAAGAACGTGCGTTAGATCTGGATAAAGAGATCAGTGAAGAAGATGTGGCAGGTGATCTTGTTAAAAGTGCTCCTATTGTTAAGTTGGTTAATACGCTACTTGAACAATCTGTTAGGCATAGAGCATCAGATATACATATTGAGCCCTATGAAAAAAACATTAGAGTTCGTTTTCGAGTCGATGGTCGGCTACAACAAATGTACGATTACGATTCATCTATATTAAGCGCAATCGTAGCTAGAATTAAAATTATTGGTGGCATGGATATTGCTGAAAAAAGAAGACCACAAGACGGAAGAATCTCCATCATGGTGGATAAGAAAGAGTACGATGTCCGTGTGTCTTCCTTACCCACTGTTTTTGGTGAGAAGATTGTTATGCGTGTTAACAGTAAGGAAGGCTTTAATAAAGGCAAAGCTCAGCTTGGCTTTTTTGACGATGATTTAATTAAATTTGAAGGTATTTTAAAGAACCCTTTCGGCATTATCCTGGTTAGTGGGCCAACGGGAAGTGGTAAATCAACCACACTTTATACTTCTCTGAATGAGATTAATAAAGAAGACATTAATATTGTAACCGTTGAAGATCCTGTGGAATCACAAATTAAAGGCATCAATCAAGTGCATGTTAATCCTAAAGCAGGACTTACTTTTGCATCAGCCCTGCGGTCTATTTTGAGACAGGATCCGGATGTTATTATGATTGGAGAAATCAGAGACGGAGAAACAGCTGAAATAGCCGTAAAAGCCTCTATTACGGGACATTTGGTTGTAAGCACCATTCATACGAACGATGCGCCAAGTTCGATTACAAGACTGATTGATATGGGTGTAGAACCTTTTTTAATTGGGGCTTCTGTTGTGGGTGTTATCGGTCAAAGACTGGTTAGGCGCTTATGTCCTAGGTGTAAAAGAAAAATAATGGCTTCTGATTATGATAAACGAGTTTTAGGGAAGCCCATCAGTGAAAGTGTTGAAATTCATGAAAAAGTAGGGTGTCACGTTTGCAGTGAATCTGGTTATGCAGGGCGAATCGGTGTCTATGAGATCATGCCAGTAACTGAAAAAATCAGAGGCGTCATTAACAACAATGGCACTGCGGATGATATTAAGAAGGTGGCAATAGAAGAAGGCTTAAATACTTTGAAAATGAATGCAGGACGTTTGGTTTTAGCAGGAACAACAACCATTGAAGAAATGGTGAGAATTGCATACGGTAATGAATAATCTAGCAGGAGGAAATCAAATGATATTATCTATGGAAGATCTTTTAAGAGAGGCCAAAGAAAGAAAGGCTTCTGACTTACATCTTACAGTTGGGGTACCACCTATTT
>CAZJIO010000062.1:6250-7830 GCA_964546035.1 uncultured Eubacteriales bacterium
GGTGCCCTAGTGGAATCTATTATGACCTCCAAACAAAAAGCTCATTATGATGAACATGGTGAAGTGGATTTTTCGTTTTCTTTACCGGCAATTGGGCGGTTTCGTGTGAATGCCTTTAAACAAAGAGGCTCGGCAGCTGCAGCGCTTCGTCTTGTTGATTCTACCATTCCAGATCCAGTAAAATTAGGGCTACCAGCCTCTATTATTGATCTTTATACTAAAAAAAGGGGTCTGATTTTGGTAACTGGACCAACGGGTAGTGGTAAGTCAACGACCTTAGCTTCCTTAATTGGTCAAATTAATAAAACGCGCAATTCTCATATCATAACCCTTGAAGATCCCATTGAATATTTACATGCCCATAACAAATGTATTGTTAATCAAAGAGAGATGGGACTAGACTCTGATAGTTATAGCAGTGCTCTTAGAGCAGCCTTAAGACAAGATCCGGATGTTATACTGGTAGGAGAAATGCGAGACCTTGAGACCATTTCCATTGCCGTAACGGCAGCAGAGACGGGACATCTCGTTCTGTCGACCCTTCATACAACTGGAGCAGTTAGTACCATCGATCGAGTCATTGACGTATTTCCACCCCATCAACAACAACAGATCAGAATACAACTTGCTGCCGTTTTGCAGGCGGTTGTTTCCCAACAGCTTGTGCCAACAATGGACAATAAAGGGCGTGTTGCTGCCTTTGAAATCTTACATATTAATCAAGCGGTTAGAAATCTAATCCGGGAACAAAAAACCCATCAAATATTATCGATCATGCAAACCAATAAACGTATGGGTATGCAAACCATGGACGATGCATTGCTGGATTTAATGCGTACCAATATGATTACAAAAGAACAAGCCTTAATATTTGCCTCGGATCCAGGTTCCATTGAACGTAGGTTAATGTAAGATCATAACTGGTTTTAAATTATTGGAGGGCTGACTTGTGGCTAATTTTAAATATTCGGCAATGTCCAAAGACGGTAAGACAAAAAAAGGGAAAATAGATGCTTCTGATAAAAATGGTGCCATCACTATTTTAAAGGAAAGTGGTTATTATCCCTTAAGTGTCGTAGAAGAGTCATCATTGAAAAAGGAACTGATCATTGGAAATCCTGTTAAGGTAAAGGATATTACGATATTCTGTCAGCAATTTGAAGCTATTTTGTCGGCTGGTATTAGTGTAATGGAAGCGCTAGAGTTATTGAAAGAGCAGACGGAAAATAAATTTTTTAAGAATTTAATAGCGCAGATTTATATAGCCGTTGAAACAGGAGAGTCCCTGTCAGGTGCCATGCGGAAACAGGGTAAGTATTTCCCTGCCATCTTGGTGAATATGATTGAAGCAGGTGAGTCAAGTGGTAACCTTGAAGTTGCCCTTAGCAGAATGGCAGAACATTTTGAAAAAGAATTTAGACTCAAACAAAACGTAAAGAAGGCGACCATGTATCCACTGGTTGTTTCAATTGTCACTGTGGCGGTAATAGTGGTCTTGTTAACTTTTGTTGTTCCAATATTTGTTAAAATGTTTACAGATATGGGCGTGGAATTGCCTGGACCCACTCAACTATTAATCA
>CAZJIO010000062.1:7930-13673 GCA_964546035.1 uncultured Eubacteriales bacterium
TGAAGTAGGTAAAATATGGATCAGCAGTGCAAAGCTCAAGTTACCCATTATTGGTAAAGTAACGGTTAAGATCATTGCGTCTAGGTTCTCAAGAACCATGAGTACCCTGTTAGCCTCTGGGTTACCATTACTCGATGCCCTTGATATTGTGTCTAAAGTTGTTGACAATTATACAGTAGAAAAGGGCTTTATCAATGCAAAAGATCAAGTCAGTAAGGGAAACCCATTGTCAAAGCCTATTATTGAAATGGGCATATTTCCACCGATGATTACCCATATGGTTAAAATTGGTGAAAATACAGGTCAACTGGAACCTATTTTAAATAACGTTGCTGATTTTTATGATAACGAGGTAGATGTAGCAGTGGCACAATTGACTTCGTTACTTGAGCCACTCATTATTATAGTTTTAGCTGTTGTAGTTGGATTTGTTGTCATTTCAATGTTGTTGCCAATGTTGAGTATGAATGACGCAATTGCTAATTCTTAAGGGAGTGAGAAAATGAAAAGAAAAGGATTCGCAGTATTAGAGTTTGTCGTTGTAATTGCTATTATCGCAATCATCGCTGGTGTTACCGTACCAAAGATACAAAATGCAACGGATAATTCAGATAAGACGAAGGATTTGACAAATGCTAGATTAATCGGTGAGGCTGTCATTGAGATGATTCAAAAAGAAGACAACTTAGCCAAAGTAGCCGGCATTTATAGATTTGAAGATTCGGGTGCAATTGCAATTGGAAAAACATCCGATCAAACTGATTTTGCAACTCAATTAAATAAAGAGCTCAAGCAGGCTAAGTTTACACCTGAGTTCAGAGGAACTTTACCCACGGCTAGATCCTTCATTTTGGAAATTGATAGAGGTGGTGCTATTGAGGTATCCGTTGGCGATTCAAGCGCTACAGCTGCTGGACCAATTATTTTATTTCCAAAGATTCATCCAAACTATTTAAGCAATGAGTGATTTAAGACTCAAGGTATGGCGCGACAAATAATTCTCTAGGGGGTCTTTTATGGTTTACCCAAAAAAATGCGTTGTAATAGACATTGGTAATGAACAAATAAAATTAGCAGATATAACAAGAGGCACTCATTCTGTGAAAATTAATCAATTTGTCATTGTGCCAACTCCTGAAAAATGCCTAAATGATGGCATTATTCGAGATAAAGAGCGCCTATCTAATGTGATCAAAACAGCACTAAAAGAAAATAAGATCAAAAATAAAAATGTGGTCTTCACGATTTCTAGTTCGAAAATAATTACGAGAGAAGTCGACTTTCCTGGACTGAAATCTAAGAAAATAAAAAACGTCATTTTAAATAATGCTACAGAATATTTTCCAGTTAACTTAAATGACTATGTGCTAGATTACGTGATCACAGATACTGTGTTTGTTGATGGAGAAAAGATACTTAAGCTTAATTTGATCGCTGCTCTCATTACTCTTGTTGAGGAATATATTGGTCTAGCTGGTCTGTTAGGAGTTAAGTTGCTTGGCATAGATTATACGGGGAATAGTTTAACTAGTTTCCTAAAGAAAGAAAAAATAGAAGGCAGTACGATGGTCCTTGATATTGGTAGTGAAAATACCATGGTTACGATCCTGGTAGAGGGCATATCAAAATTTAACAGGAATCTATCTTTTGGTACGGGTATATTATTGGATTGTATTAAGAATCACTTTGAAGTGGATACCAGTGAGGCCATTAGAATCAGTAAAGAACGCCCTTTATTATCGATTCAAAAAGATGACAATCCCTATTTGAGCAACGATGTTTCTTCAGCTATGAATCAAATATTAAACGGTGTTTCTAGATTGGCTGATTATTATACTTCTAGAAATTCGGACAAGATTTCACACATCCAAATAGTCGGTGGGGGTTCTACAATTTTTGGAATTGAGGCTTATATTGAAACGTTTTTCAACTTGCCAACAAAAAAAATAGCACAATTTAAAAGCATTCAATACAAAGGACCCAAGAATTTTTCTGGGAGCGAAATATTTTTTGCCAACGTCATTGGTGCCGCTTATTCCGAAATTAATTTATTGCCAAGGGCTTTGGCAGAGAAAGCAGCCATACAAGCAAGAAAGCGGACCGCATTTTTGCTTGTTATTCTTGTAGCTGTTTTATTACTCGGTTATTATTTGATGGAACAAGGCAATCTAATCATGATGCAGGCGCAAAAAGAAACCTTGCAAGGGGATATTGTAGATGCCCAACCGTTTCAGAATATAAAAATAGAACTAGATGAGTTAACAAAAGAAGCTATATTTAAGCAAAGAATTTTAGATACCTCAATGAGTACATCAGAGCGCTTTGTGGAAATTATTGAGACGATGGAAGACCGGATGCCTTCTGAGGTGTTTTATTTAAATATAGTAGATACAGGACTTAGCCTGGAAATTGATTGCGTAGCTAGAGATAAGATGACCATAGCGAGGTTCATTGAGACTTTGAAAAGTATGGGCTTTTCAGATGTTTATGTACCTACCATTAGCGAAGTAAGTTCGGAAACCGATGACAATGTATATGTCACTTTTTCTGTTACTTGCACCTATTAAGGAGGTCCATTATGAAGCTGACAGAGAGAGATACTAAAATATTAGCCTTTGCCCTAATTGTGATTATGGCTGCCTTCTTTTATTTTGTCCCCTATAAGCAATTAGAAGCTCAAAAGGCTGTCCTAGACGGTGAAGTACAGCAATTGACTGCTATATATACTCAATTAGCACAAGATATTGAAAAAAAAGATGTGTTTAAAGCAAGTATTGAAGAAACAAAAAAACAATTGGAAATTTACAATAAATTATTGCCATCTGGTGTGTTGCAGGAAGCGATTTTATATCAGTTGAATGATATTGAAAATGCCGTTGGTATACATTTTCCTGATTTAGTCCTTGGACCTGTGGTGACACTTTTTACAATTAATGAGGAACAACCCGTTGAAGGACAAGCGCCAACTCCCGTTGATCCCGCAGCTGCAATTGGGCAAGTGACGGCGATCAAACGGGATTTATCGGTCACAACAACATTGACTTATAGTCAATTAAAAGCACTTTTGATTTATTTGTACAAAACAGAGGGTTTTGAGAATTTTAAAACACGAGTGGTACTCAATAATTTGAAATTGACCAGTGTTTTAGAATCTAGTGATTTGACCGCTGATTTTGATTTGTCTTTTTATGGTGTACTCAATGATCTACGAGGGCCTGAAATAATTGATTTGGGTGATTTTGATAGGACAAAAAGCGATGTTTTCCTTCCTTACCAGTCTTATGGATCGGGTGTTGTTATACCCGATGAAGTAACCAGAACTCAAGAGCCCTACGCTGATTTATTCGTAACCCTTAACCCTGTTAATGGTCAGAATCCAACAGTTACCCTTGGTCGAACGAATGATTCCTTGAAAGAAAGTTATTTATATGCTTACTTAAGTGAAGTCGTTCCAGTAGAGATTGAGTTTTATCAAGAGGAAGACATCTATTATTATCGTTATAGAATGGATGTGGAGACTTATCCAAAAGTTTACGACGTCGGTATTGCCTTTGATCCAGGGCTTTTCATAGAGGTTCAGATATTAAGCGGTAAGAGAAGTGGCAGCGAGGATAAAAGTGGCGCAAATGCTACAATTATTAACAATACAGATATGCCTGTAAGTATTGTATATAGCAATGAAGATGAAACAAATCCAAGACTAAACATTGTTAAAATTCAAGGGGATGTTATCATCCAGTAGTTGTTTTTATAGTAAATATTGGGCTAACCGTCAAGGCTGCCACTGAAAATGTGGCTCCTGATTGGTTGGTTTTTTTAAAGAGGTTTCTGGGTTTGTAAAAACCCCTTGCGCAAATCCTCGTAAGATTGTTATAATATAGCTTAATTTACAATTCGAAAGTGATGGTGAGCGTATGCTTGAGCGGTTTTTTCCTAATGCTTTTTATGAATCGATATTTGAGATTGATTATAATCAATTAGCTCAAAAGGGCTACAAAGGACTCATGTTTGATATTGATAACACACTGGTACCCTTTGATGTTGTTCATCCAACAGAAGAGGTCATAGGTTTATTTACGAGATTGGCTAGTCAGGGCTTTAAAATATGTTTGGTATCTAATAACAACCATACAAGGGTGCTGCGCTTTAATGAAAAACTTAAGGTATTCGCCATACCAAAAGCTTTAAAACCTATGAGAAGGAATTTGAGAAAAGCAATGGGTTTGATGGGAACGTCCCTTGATAACAGTGTTTTTATAGGGGATCAACTCTTTACAGATGTTTGGGGTGGAAATCGTTTAGGCATTATGACAATTCTAGTGAAACCCATAGCCGTGAAGGAACAATTGATCACTAAAATAAAGCGTAGAACAGAAAAGAAAATTTTAGATTTATACTTGAAGGCAGCAAAGAAAGATGAATAATATAAATGGAAAAACAAGAGTCATAGGGGTAATAGGCAATCCTATTGAACACACAATGTCCCCCTTTATTCACAATAGATTGGCTGAGCTGATGTCGATTAATTCTACTTATGTTCCTTTTCATGTTCAAAGCGATCAGGTTGAAGCTTCTGTTGCTGGAGCAAATGCCCTCAATATACTTGGTTATAATGTGACAATCCCATATAAGGTTGAGGTGATGCCCTACCTGGATGTTATTTCTGAAAATGCATGCATGATTGGGGCGGTCAATACAGTAAAACATGTAAAGGGTCAGAGTTTTGGCTATAACACGGATGCAGAAGGTTTGAAAATCTCTTGTTTAAAGCAGGGGATCCTTTTTGATCAAAGTACTGTTTGTATCTTAGGTGCAGGAGGGGCTGCTAAATCTGTAGCGATTCTTTGTGCCCAGATGAAGGTTGGTAAATTAATTATTGTCAATAGAACCTATGATAAAGCGGTAGAGCTTAAGAATACTTTGGCAAAATATTATGATCTTCATGTAGAGGTGCTGACTTATGAAGCGCTCCCATTCCTTCAAGAAATCGATATTTGTTTTCAAACCACTTCTTCAGGTATGTATCCTCATATAGATTTTAGCCCCATTTTAGATCCACAGTTTTTTACAAAGGTTAAATGGGCGGTGGATATTATTTACAACCCAAGTGAGACGAAGTTCTTGAGAGAGGCCAGGGAAAAAGGTTGCCACACGTTAAATGGTAGTGGGATGCTTTTTTTTCAAGCTGTAAAAGCTTTTGAGATCTGGCATGACTTAATCATACCAGATTCAATTTTAGAAGTTTCTTATGGTGAGTTTCTCCAGTTTGTATACAGCAAAAAATAAAGGTGTAGAGACGGTGGAAAATGAATAATGTTGTTTTAATTGGCTTTATGGGTAGTGGAAAATCTACAATCGGTAAAAAGCTGGCGGAGAGATTAGAAATGAGCTGGCTGGATATGGATCAAGAGATTGAAAAGAGAGAGGGAAAGCTCATTAAGGAAATATTTGCCGAAAATGGCGAATTGTTTTTTAGAGATTTAGAGACGGACTTGATAAAAGCATTTTTACAGACTGAAAAAAACGTGATATCAACAGGTGGCGGGATCATCCTAAGAGATGAGAATATTCAACTTCTGAAAAATATGGGAATGGTTATTTTCCTTCATGCAGATGGCTCTCAAATCATTGAACGACTTAAGGAAGATACAAAAAGACCCTTGATTCAAGGTGAAAATCTAGAAGAGAAGGTTGGACAATTATTAGAGCAACGGGAACCTTTTTACATCCATGCAGCAGATAT
>CAZJIO010000062.1:13755-23471 GCA_964546035.1 uncultured Eubacteriales bacterium
AGGAGAAATCCATGAAAAAGCTCGTTGTAATCAATGGACCCAATCTAAATTTTCTTGGCATAAGAGAAAAAAGCGTCTATGGAGATATGAATTATTTGGGGCTCGTCGAGTTCATTCGTGACCATGCCATTCAAGAAGGGTATCAAGTCGATTTATTTCAGTCAAACAGTGAAGGGGCGATTATCGATCGGCTGCAACAATGTTATCATGAGGGAGTGGATGGCATTGTTATAAATCCTGGCGCCTATACCCATTATAGTTATGCTATTCGTGATGCCATTGCCTCAATTATGATTCCGACAGTGGAAATTCATATTTCAAACATACATGAGCGAGAACCCTTTAGGAAAATTTCTGTTGTAGAGCCCGTATGTGTAAAACAAATATATGGTAAAGGTATTAATGGTTATCTAGAAGCAATGGATTACTTTAAATAGGTCTTAAAATTTGGAGGGACACAGTGAATAATAGAGTAGAAGTCTTATTGAAAAAATTGATGGAAAAAGAAATGGACGCCATGATTATCTATGGCGAAATGAACAGACGTTATTTATCGGGTTTTACAGGTTCATCTGGGATCCTTTATATCAGTAAAAGCAAACAAATCATTATAACAGATTTCAGATACATTGAACAAGCAAGCAAACAATGTGTAGGTTATGAGGTTGTTAATCAAGGTAATGTAGGGGCTATAAAAACCCTTCATCAAATAATTCTTGAAGATGGTGTAAAACGTATTGGGTTTGAATCATCGGGAGTTACTTATTGTCAATTTAATGAACTTAAGGAAGAACTCGTTGAAGTTCAACTGATAGCTACCATTGATCTTGTAGAAGATATACGCATGATCAAAGATGAAAATGAATTGGCACTGATCAAAAAGGCAGCTCAAATAGCAGATAGTGCCTTTGAACATATCCTTCCCTTCCTGAAAATAGGGATAAGTGAAATTGATGTGGCGTTGGAACTGGAGTTTTTTATGAAGAAAAATGGTGCTGAAAAGCTTTCTTTTGATACCATTGTTGCATCGGGCAAGAACTCGTCCTTACCCCATGCCCATCCTACAAATAAAAAGCTCCAAAAGGGTGATTTTCTGACTATGGATTTCGGCTGTGTCTATGAAGGTTACTGCTCCGACATGACAAGAACGGTGGTTTTGGGTACTGTTCGTGAAGAACAGAAACTCATTTACAACACAGTCCTTAACGCGCAACTTGAAGCCTTAGCTGTTTTAAAGGCTGGACCAACAGGTCAAGAAGTGGATGGCGTTGCCAGAGACATTATTGATGGAGCAGGTTATGCCGAAAACTTTGGACATGGTTTAGGCCATAGTTTAGGTTTGGAAGTTCACGAAAATCCAAGACTGTCATTAAAGGGTACGGTGCGTTTGCTGCCTAATATGATGATGACAGTGGAACCAGGTATTTATATTCCAAATTTTGGTGGTGTTAGAATTGAAGATCTCGTTTGTATTACTGAAAATGGGTATGTCAATTTTACGCACTCTAAAAAAGATTTAATAGAACTCTAATCAAAAAAATGTCCGTTTAAGTATTTAATTAATAAAAACCCTTGAAAAATTTGTCGATTTGATTTAAACTGTATAAGGACAAATTATGTGAGAAAGTTAGTGTATTGAAGCTGTTATAGATTAAGTAGCACGAAATGATACGGCAAAGCCGTAACTGGATGTATATACCCGTTTGGGTAAGGAGGATTTTTATGATATCAGCAAGTGAATTTAAAAATGGTGTAACCATGGAATATGAAGGCAATATTTATACGATTATCGAGTTCCAACATGTAAAGCCTGGTAAGGGTGCTGCTTTCGTTCGTACTAAAATCAGAAATATTAAAACGGGTTCTGTTGTTGAAAAAACATTTAGACCGACAGAAAAAATGCCAAAAGCACACATCGAGAGAAAAGATATGCAATATCTTTACAGAGATGGCGATATCGTTCATTTTATGGACATTGAATCCTATGAACAAATTGGTTTGACCGATGCGATTCTTGGAGATTCCTTGAAGTTTGTTAAAGAAAACGATGTTGTGAAAATCCTCACACACAACGGACAAGTGTTTGGAATTGAGCCTGGCTTATTTGCAGAACTCGTTATTTCTCATACAGAACCAGGTCTTAAGGGTGATACTTCTTCAGGAGCTACAAAACCAGCAACTGTTGAAACAGGTGCCACTGTATATGTACCGCTTTTTGTAGAAATAGGTGATAAGATTAAAATTGATACAAGAACAGGCGACTATTTAGCAAGAGTTAAATGACATAGACAGCTCTTTAATGATGTTCATAATGAGAGCTGTCTTTTTTTACGACCAAAATAAAGATTGACAAAAAAATGGTTTAGGTTAAAATATAGTTAAGTATGCTAAAAAATAGCGCAGATTTTGAGGAAAAAAGGATGAGAGTAATTGCCGGAACAGCTAGAAGTCTAAACCTGATTGTTCCTGAAGGAATAGAGGTCAGACCTACTTTAGATAGAACTAAAGAGACGATATTTAACATGATTCAACACAGAATATGGGGTGCCAACTTTTTAGATATTTTTAGTGGCAGTGGCGCTATTGGGATTGAAAGTTTAAGCAGAGGTGCTAAAAAGGCTTTTTTTGTTGAAAAATCTAAGGAAGCACTTAGATGTATAGAATTCAATCTTAATCATACCCATTTATTGGACAAGGCACAGATCCTTGCCATGGATTTTGTTATGGCATTGGATGTGATTCAACATTATGAAGAAAAGATGGATTTGATATTTCTTGATCCTCCTTTTAATGGTGGATTTGAAGCGAAAGCCATTTCACTGTTATACGCACAAGACATCTTAAATCAAGATGGGCTATTGATTTGCGAAAGCAGTGCGGATACTTCCTTTGAATTTATGGAGGAACTTGAAAACTATTGTATTGTGAAAGAAAAAATTTATAAGACGAGTAAGTTTACTTTTATCGAAAGAAAACCTGTTTAGAAAAAGGAGTCAATCCATGAGGATAGGTGTTTATCCCGGGAGCTTTGATCCAGCAACGAATGGACATTTAGATATTATACAACGCAGTGCCAAGCTTGTCGATCAGCTCATAGTTGGAGTTTTAAAAAATAGCCAAAAGGAGCCACTTTTGTCCATCGATGAAAGACTGCAACTATTAAGAGAACTTACATCCGATATTGAAAATGTGGTTGTAGATTCTTTTTCTGGCTTATTAGTAGATTATGCAAAGGAAATGAATGCCTCAGTTATTATTAGAGGTTTTCGGGCGGTATCAGATTTTGAATATGAAATTCAGTTGGCGCAAACCAATTACAGTTTGTGTGAGGATGTAGAAACAATTTTCCTCGTCACACGCACTGAGTATTCTTATTTAAGTTCTAGCATTGTAAAAGAAGTAGCCAGATATAAAGGTGATATTGGTAAAATGGTACCACCTATAGTCGAAGCTTTTATGAATGAAAAATACGCAATAAAAAATATGCAATAAAAAATATAGATTAAGGACATGGAGGCGATAAAAGTGAACAATATTTTCAACTTGATCGATGAAATGGAGGGTTACTTTGATACTTGTAAAAAGGTCCCCCTTTCTAATAAGCATATGGTCGATATTGAAGTCATTTACGAATTCATGACTGACCTGCGACTAAAACTTCCTGAAGAAATCAAAAGGTCTGAACGCATTTTAGATGAAAAGGATAAAATATTATCGGAAGCATCTCAGGCAGCTACAAGTGCAGAAAGAGAAGCGGAATTGCGTGTAACCAAATTAGTAAATGAGCATCAAATTGTTCAAAAAGCTTACAGTGAAGCAGAAGTCGTTTTAGACGAAGCAAAAAACACAGCTAGAGAAATGAAACTTGGGGCTTATGAATATGTCGATGAGTTAATTGCACAACTTCAAACAGCGGTTAAAGATACTTTGAACCAAACCAATTTTCATTATGAAAAATTTGGTGAATATATGGAAATGCAATTAGAATCCTTAGAAAATAATCGACAGGATTTACAAGTTAGAAGAAATGGAAAAAAAAGATAAGATTCTCTGTGCGGTAGTTTCAATTGAATAAAACGAGCTACTGCTTTTTATTTATATGTAATTGACTGACTGAGTCAGTCGGTGTTATAATGAAATAGGTTAAAGCAGTTGTGTGATGGGAGGTGTCACTTATGTACGGCAAATTTTTGCAATTAGAACCTGAAAAACAAATAAGAGTGATTAATGCAGCCATCAAAGTCTTCGCTCACAAGCGGTACAAAGATGCTGGAACTGATGATATTGTGAGAGAGGCAGGCATCTCTAAAGGATCTTTATTTCACTATTTTCGAAATAAAAAGGATTTGTATCAGTACTTGCAAAAGTATACTTTTAATATATTGATGGACGAATTTTATGGTGTTATCGATTTGAATGAACGGGACTTCTTGCAAAGATGGAAACAAGTATTTTCTGTGAAATTCATGATGCTTAATAAATATCCAGATATGTTTAACTTTATAAAGAACGTCTACATGGAGACAGATTCAGATCTCAAAAATGAAATAGAATTTAAATCTCAAGACCTACTAATGGAAGCATATGCCAAGTTACTTAAGGACATTGACACCTCTCTTTTCAGAGAGGATATTGATCTCAACCACGCCCTTAATATCATTATTTGGACATTGGAAAGTTTTTCCCAAAAACAACAAACTCTTTTAGGGTTTGAGAATATAGATTCGGCATATTTTCATAAAGTAACATTAGAACTAGAGTGTTATATCGAGTTATTTAAAAAATGCTTTTATAAGGAGAATCTATCACATGAATGTCATTGAGATTAACAATTTAACGAAGTATTATGGCAAATCAAGAGGAATTATTGATGTTAGCTTTAATGTAGAGGAAGGGGAGATCTTTGGTTTTATCGGTCCAAATGGAGCGGGTAAATCTACTGCAATCAGAACCTTGCTTGCGCTGATCTATCCTACCAGCGGGAGCGCAAAGATTTTCGGAAGAGATTGTATCAAATATGCTCCTGAAAACATGAAGGAAATTGGATATTTGCCATCAGAAGTCTTTTATTATGACGGGATGAAAGTTATTGATCTACTTAAATACTCCGCTAGCTTTTATAAAAAGGATTGTAACAAACGAATAAAAGAACTTGCCGAAGCAATGGATTTAGATTTGTCTAAAAAAATAGATGATTTGTCTTTTGGTAACAAGAAAAAGGTGGGCATCGTTCAAGGCTTGCTTCATGAGCCAAAACTAATCATACTAGATGAGCCAACGAGTGGCTTAGATCCACTGATGCAACAGAAATTTTTTGAACTACTTGAAGCAGAAAATAGGAAAGGTGCTACGATATTACTATCTTCTCATGTTTTGAGCGAAGTACAGCGCTTATGTAAGCGCATTGCCATTATCAAAGAGGGAAAAATTATTAAGGTTGAAACAATGAGTGCTCTTAATGATGAAAATTACAAACGTTTCAAAGTTGAAGTTTCTGCTGATGTACCTAAGGATTATTTTAGAGCTAAGGGTGTCAATGATTTGGTGGTGGAGGGTAAAACTCATAATTTTTTATTCAATGGCAACATTAATGAGATGATCACGAAATTCTCTGGCATCAAAATTAAGAATCTTTGGGTAGATGAGCCTGATCTTGAAGAGATATTTATGCATTATTATTCAAAGGAGGATTAGGGATGAATATTTACTTGCAAGAACTGCGTGCTTATAGAAAATCACTGATTATTTGGTGCATTTCTTTAGTAGCACTGTTGTCACTTTATATGTCTCTTTTTCCAGCGATAACAAATGATGCACAAAATTATATGAAAATATTAGAGGGCTACCCTGAAAGTGTGAGAGTCGCTCTTGGTATGAATTTAGCCACCATTACTTCGTTACTAGGCTTCTTTAGTTTTACATTGACCTTCATGGTTCTATTTGGCGCTATTCAGGCGATGAATATTGGCCTGTCAATCGTGTCTAAAGAAGTTAGGGAGAGAACGGCTGACTTTCTGATGACTAAACCCGTTAAGCGTTCGCAAATATTGACTTCAAAATTACTTGCTGCTGTGACTTTAATAGTGATAACCAATATTGTTTATCTGATTACGGCAACACTTATGGCAAATAAAGTTAAAAGCGTGGATTTTGAAGGGAAAACCTTCTTTATGATGGCGACTACTTTTTTGTTTGTTCAAATTATGTTTATGACTATTGGTATTACCGCTTCAATTATTTTGCCAAAAATAAAATCGGTTTTATCAATTTCTTTAGGTGTTGTATTTGGATTCTATGCCATCGCAGCCTTTATTGCTACGACACCAGACGATCCTGTACGTTATTTAACACCCTTCAAATATTTTGACACGGCCTATATTATGCAAAATGGAAAATATGAGACATCATTTTTGATAACCAGCATTCTTTGGGTTACCGTTGCAATTGGAGTAAGCTACTATGTGTACAACAAAAAGAACGTTCATGCGGTATAAAGGAGGATCATTAATTGAATATTATATTGAGAGAGCTTAGGGCTCATAGAAAATCTTTGATCATTTGGTGCATCAGTAGCATTCTATTAGTGGCGTCCGGCATGGGTAAATTTGCGGCAATCTATACAAATAGCGACACATCAATGATGGATATGTTTGCAACAATGCCAAAGTCGCTGCAGGTAATCCTTGGAGTTGGCGTTTTTGACCTGACGACAGCAACTGGTTTTTATGCTGTTCTTTTCTTGTATTTTGTATTTATGGCCACGATTCATGCAACGATGTTGGGATCAGGTGTCATTGCAAATGAAGAACGCGATAAAACAATTGAGTTTCTTATGGTCAAACCAATTTCTCGAAGTAAAGTCGTGATTTATAAGTTAGTTGCTGTACTGATTAATATCATGATTTTCAATCTAGTGACTTTGTTTACTTCAGTAGGTATGGTGGGTCAATATATGGAGAACGGTGATCCATATATTGGAGATATCCTTGTGTTAATGTTAGGGATGTTCATTTTACAACTATTATTCATGGCCATTGGAGCGTTTTTTGCTGGAATTAGCACAAAAGTAAAACGAGCTGGTAATATTTCAACGGGTATCTTATTGATTATGTTTATCTTATCTATAGTTGTTGATATGAGCGATAGCTTAAGAGTATTTAAATACATCACACCTTTTAAATATTATGATGCAAAAACCTTGTTAGTAGAAGGTGGATTTAATCCTGTAGTGGTGCTGGTATCTATGCTACTCATTGTAGGATTAGGTGTCGTTGGTACATTAGGCTATACCAAAAGAGATTTAGGGCATTAGTATATAAAAAGAGAAACCAAAGCTGGATATGCGATGGTTTCTCTTTTTTATGAGCAGATATAACATTTTACAGAATTAGAAAAATAACGATACCACAACCAAAAGTAATTACCCCATTAACCAGTTTAGCGAATAAATATTTTCTTATGGATAAACCTGCCGTTTTGATCACACTTGCAGTTTGGCCAACAACTGAAAAAGTACCAAAAGCACATAGCGTGCTGAGTAAAACACTTTTAAGCGCTAGACTACAGTTTGCGTTCGCCAACAGATTGACCCCATTTGAAAGATCGAGGGTGCTGATTAGAAATTTGAAGGGTAAATTATGTATAGGAAGCGCTGATAAAAAGAGGACAGGCAGCGAGAAGATGATGATATATCCACCAACTTTTACCAGAACTTCTGCTGTTCTTGCAATGCAATCATCTAAATATGAAAAGGAAATACTGCTCATTTCACCTTGTTTACTGGGCGCTTTTGATAGGAGACTAAAAGAATAAAAATTCCTAAAAAATAGAGCTGTTAAGCAATTTCCTAGATAAATGGTGAGAAGAATAGGAATACCCCTCTTCGGTTCGTTGAGTAAAGATGTTGCGACAAAACCAAGAACAAACATGGGACTTACATTGTTGCAAAAGGTGAGGAGGTAATTGGCCTCACCTTTTGTAATGCGTTTCGTTTGAAAGAGATCAGCTACAATAAATGCGCCCATTGGATAACCTGAAAGACAACCCATAATGAGGGCATAAGATGCCACACCAGAAACACCCAAAAGCTTTTTGAAAAGAGGCGAGAATAAACGGCTAATCCAATCAATGAGGGGTGAATGAATAATAATATAGGATAGTATCATAAAAGGAAACAGAGTGGGTATGATAATGTTAAACCATAACAATAAGCCTTGTCGTCCAGCTAGTATGCTTTGAGAAGGAAAGAGCAGCATGATGAGAAGTAAAGCTAAGCATAAGGTATATTCACGCAGGGTTTCTTTTTTCTATTGAGGGTATAGGCTATTAAGTGAGATTTTTTCATAGACAAATCACTTTTTATCAGTATAGTCTATGAAAGTGGATTTTAGACGCTAGAATAAAAAAACAAAGAACTTATAAGATGAAAAGGGGTTGAGTGTAATCGTTTTTAGCCAACACCCCATATTTTGAAAGCACTAGGGTGTTGTAAATGTCTGTAGCCCTAATCTCGTCTACGAGCATGTTTTTTCCTAGGGTGTTTAGATTTTTGAATTGATTTTTGACCGTAACAATAAGAGGCAGTGACGTATTTTCTTTAATCAACCGCATCAAAGGCTGAGCTTCTTTTCTAAACCCTAATACTTTAAGGTATTGGGCATATCCATGGGCGTTGAAAATATCAAAGGTAGATTTCTCAATATCCAGGAGAATATGCAATAAAGCTCGGTTGATTTTAGTTCGTGTATAGCGTTTTGTCATGAGTTCATTAATAAAACCTTCTAGTGAGGTAGCCCTAGTGATACCGTTAAGCATACGATTTTCAAGGCCTTCTGTTACATCAAGGATATTTTGAAGTTTTGAGTTTGAGGTTGTTAGCAATTTGTATTTTAGAAGAGGAAATAAATCTTCGCTAAAAATCGGGGCAAGACGTTGATCTTTAGCTTCGAGGAACAATTCGTAAGATCCAGGAGGTAACATTTGTTTTAAAAGATCCAAGGAAGAAGCATCTTGCTGAAGATGTTTGCGAATTGCAGTTGCTGAAGCAAAAGGGACATCTGCATTTTCATCATGATAACCGGCACCTATGCGCTCAATCGTATAAGGCTTCATATGAGAATTGATTTTTCTTAGAGCTTTCAAATATTCTATACCAAGTATATTGTTAGGTGATTCAATGACAGCTGGATCCAATTTGGGAAGGCAATGAGACAAGGCTTTAGACCTTGCATTTGGAAAGCTGAGCCCTTGATCTAGCGCTTCTGTGAGGCGATTCTTAAATTCAGGCGTTTCATTGACAAGTAATGCGGCAACTTGATCTAGCGGGTCTAATTGACCTATTTCACTACCAAAGCAAATACTATCTACGACACCTGTATTGTGAAGAAGTGAAATCGCTGCTAAAGAAAAAAATTCCGCACTGGCAGTTGCATAATGAACAGGTAATTCAATGACAATATCAGCGCCACCTCGTAAGGCTGATTGTGCTCTATGCCATTTCGGAAGAAGTGCAGGGGCACCTCTTTGCACGAAATTGCCACTCATGACAGCTATACAAAAATCTGCACCCGTTATTTTTTTAGAGGCTTCTATGTGATATAAATGTCCCTTGTGAAAAGGATTATATTCTGTAATAAGACCGACGACTTTCATAAAATTCCCCTTTTTTGTCCAGTAGGAAAGTTCTACTTTCCTACGAAGTAATAAAAAGAGCGGTG
>CAZJIO010000063.1:0-7665 GCA_964546035.1 uncultured Eubacteriales bacterium
AACAATCAATTATAATTTCCGAACACCAAAAAAGGATAGTTCTCCACGAGAACTATCCTTAAAATTTTAGCCTTTCTTAATCGTCAAATCAGAACCTAAATAAGCCTCTAGCTTATTAAAATCCTCTAAACCCGTCAGCACATCGCCTAGTCCAGACCCCTTCACAGCTCTAATCAAAAGATTCTTAGGCGTATGCTCCAAATCAATAAACTCTAATATCTGAACCTCATAGCCCTGTATTTCCAACCAATTGGCTCTCATGGCATCGGTCATTAGGGCAGCAACCCGCTCTTTAATAATCCCATATTTCAAAATATCCTTAAGATCCCCACAATCAATTTGTCCATTCAACTCATGCTGACAACAAGGCACACTCATAATCACCTGGGCATTCCAACCAACGGCCTTCTGAAGCGCTTTATCCGTAGCCGTATCACAAGCATGGAGGGTGATCACCATGTCCACTTGCTGGGTATCCACATAATCACCGATATCACCCACTTGAAAAGCCAAACGATCATACTTCAAATCTTTGGCCAACCCATTGCAGAAGGCGATAACTTCCTCCTTTAGATCCAACCCAACAATTTCCACGGAATATCCCTTCATCACAACTAAATAATGATAAAGGGCAAAAGTCAAATAGGACTTGCCACAACCAAAATCAATAATCCTTAAACAATCCTTTGAAATGAAATGGGGCAGCACGTCTTCAACCATTTCAAGGTACCGATTGATTTGCCTAAACTTATCATATTTTTTCTGTATGATTTTACCATCTGTGGTCATAATGCCTAAGTGGATTAAAAAGGGAATATTTTGTCCCTCTTCTAATATATAAGTTTTCTTTCTGTTGTGCACAAAACTCTGCTGGACCATAGTCGCTTGGGACTGCGTCTTGTGAATGCCCCCCTTTTTATTAACCAAAAGATGATAGTCCTTGGCGACGGTGCAAACATCCATTTGCTTGTAAAGGTTGGCTTCATATAGCTTTGTCAATTCGTGGATTACAGCCTCTCTCGTCAAATTCTGATGAAAGGTCTGGGTCGCAGTAAAAGCCTCCATTTGATACATCAGCGTTTTATTGAGTTCAATCGGTCTTATTTTATATTTAAGAGTTGGAACTTCAGCCTTTCTCAGATTGCTGACAATAAAAACAATCAGCTCCTCATTAATCACGTTCTCTAAAAATTCTTGAAACATATTTGCCACATCCTTTTAATTTGCGATGTTTCAATTATATAGAATAAAAATTATTGTGTAAACCTTAAAGTTTATACTTTTTTTAGAATTGGTTTATGACCAGTTTAGAGCTCCTGGTTATACTGAAGAAGTCAACTAAACAATTCACCCATTTTAAAGGAGAGAAAGCTATGAAAAAAAAATTACCTATAATTATCGCGCTTGTTGCAGCAGTATCCCTGTTTTCAATCTCTGCACTTGCCTTCACTAACAACCAAACCGGTTACGATACCTTAAAAGAGGCTCTCAAGTCGGCAAAACATTTTGAAAACGGCACCTTCGATGTTCAAATTCAAGTAACAGACAACGAGCAAGTTCTTGTTGGCGCTAATGTCGTAGGCAAAGTAGACCATACTTCAAAAAGTGCTAGTGGACAGATGGTGATCACTGCCAACAACCTCACTAAAACAGCTGATTTTTATCAACAAGATGACACCACACTGATGGTCGATGTCGACAATGATTTGTACTATCAAATCGATGACTCACAAAACCAAGGAAAGGGCCACGGTAGAAACTATCATGAGAATTATGACACTGAAAATTATAAAATGACCGCTTCACAAGAAGCTTTTATTGATTATTTAGCTGGTGATCTTAAGAACCAAGTCAGTTTAACAGAAAATGCAGATGGCTCTAAAAATGTGACCCTTGACTTAACGGGTGAAAATATCCCAGTAGCACTGAATCTGATGATTTCAGCTGCAGCTTCTGAAGAAGGCATGCACCACAGAAATGTTCAAGATCAGCACCATGAAATGATGCTTGACATGCCATTTTTCCAAGGTTTTGAGAACTTAGAAACCCTCATGCCAGAATTAAAAGAAGACGTTAAAGTAACAGCAATCCTTGTGGCATTAACCCTTGACTCTGAAAATCAAATCACAGGTTTTGATTCTTCCATTACCCTAGTTGGCAAAGACGCAAGTGGAACAGCACATGATGTCACAGCAAAATTAAGTGGAAAAGTATCAGATGTGGATGAAACCGTTGTGGATACCATTGATTTAACAGGAAAAGATGT
The DNA here is from genome assembly GCA_964546035.1 of uncultured Eubacteriales bacterium. Classification (GTDB taxonomy): domain Bacteria; phylum Bacillota; class Clostridia; order Lachnospirales; family Vallitaleaceae; genus CAZJIO01. The sequence goes on from CAZJIO010000063.1 coordinate 2,267, forward strand.
TCAAGTTATTGAAACAGAAAAAGAATAAATGAATTCAACGGAGGGTAAGAACATGCTACTAGAAATTAAGAACTTAACAAAACAATACCCTAACCACCGTGGGATTTCAGGTCTCAACCTCACCCTAGAACCGGGTGAGGTTGTTGCCCTATTAGGTCCAAATGGAGCGGGAAAAACCACAGCATTAAAAGCAATTCTTGGCTTTACACAAAAGGTAAAAGGCGAAGCTCTTTTTAAGGGATTATCCATTCAGGAGCACCCAGAATCTACGCTACATCAAATTGGCCTTATGATTGGGGAGCCAGCGCCTTATACTTATTTAACAGGTATACAATTTTTAAGATTAAACAGTGGACTTTATCCTCGAATCACAGAGGATCACATACAAGCCGCTCTTAAGGATGTCGACATGGCAGAATTTCAAAAGGATAAGGTTAAAACCTACTCAACGGGTATGAAACAACGGTTGACCTTAGCCAAGGCACTCTTACATGAGCCGGAACTTATTTTACTGGATGAACCTTTCTCGGGAATGGATATTGAAGGTAGAACAGAAATGGTAAAGGTGATTAAGCATTTGTCTCAGACTAAAAAAACAGCCATCTTAATTTCGAGTCATCTGATTCACGACATCGAGGAAATCACCTCAAAGGTATGCATCATCCATAAGGGTGAATGGGTTGTAACAGAAGCTGCAGACAAAATATTAGGGAGCTACCCGTCCCTAGAAGCTTATTATCTCGCGACGGTGCAAGGGAGGAAGGCCATATGAACACAGTAATTGAAATCACTAAAGGTGAATGGACTAAAATCATGGCAAAAGGGAAGTCAAAGGTTTTACTTGTGCTGGTGAGCCTCTTTGCCGTTGGTGCAAGCATTGTTTACTATATCATCCAATCACAGTTGAATTTAACCCTAATAGAAGGCGAGCAGTTTTCAATTTGGGTGCTCAATCGCTTGATGACTTTGATTTTACCAGTTATTCTATTTATGCTGGTAGGAGATACTTTTTCAGGGGAATTTCAAGAAGGGACCATTAAAAATGTGCTCTCTCTTCCGGCCAAGCGAAACACACTATTCGTTGCAAAGCTCCTAGCCATTGCTCTTTACATGTTATTAATTCTGGGAATTGTTGGTGGCATTAGTTTTGTCGGTACCCTAGTGATCTCTGGATTTTCAGCTCTTACAGGTCTTGGAAGTTTGATCATTGCCTACTTAGGAGCCTTTATGGTTTTAGGAGTTATTGAGGTAATGTCTGCTCTAGTTGCCTTATTTTTAAACAGTTCAAGCTTTGCTCTAGTGCTTAATTTGATCCTTTGGTTAACCATGGGCACCGCGGGTGTATTTATATCAGGACTTGCCCCATTTTTACCCACCTCCTATTCGAGTTGGTATGAACCCTTAATCAGGAATGGCAACTTAAAACTGATGATCCCAACATTGCTATACATGATCTCTTACTATATAATATTAACTATATTTGGTGCACTAAAATTTCAAAAAAGGGAAGGTTAATCCTATGTCCATTAGAATTAAGCTCATTCTCACCTATGTGATCATGGTCATCCTATCGGTTACTTTAATTACAGGAGCCGGGATGACAATCATGGCAAGAGCCGTGGCCAACTTCGTAGAAGCCATTAACGATGAAGCACCGATTGAAGACATCTTTTATTCTGTGATTGAGGTATTAGCCGATTTTAAACAAGCTGAAATCTATGATCCGGAAAAAATAATGGATCCAGCTTTCATGGAGTCAGTGAACGAAAAGGTGAATACTTTTTCTGGTTTTTTAATCACGGAAAAAAGTGGTCAGTTTAATTCTTTTGGAGATATCGCGTTATCCGGTCAATTTTATGAAAAGTTAAAAAAGATTCCAGCTGGAAGAAATATGAGAAATGGAACAACGTACAAACATGGAGAATTCGACAACTTCATCGACGATGGTGAACATTCTTTTATGATATTCAAACATGCGTTTCAAAATGCAGATGCACCAACCTTTTATTATCTTGCGGTAGATGTCACCAACGTCAAACAAAAGATCTCTAAAAATTACGGGCAAGGCTTATTGACCATGCTTTTTGTCATTATGGTTTTGATTATCCTTCCTGTTGTTCTGATCACAACCAAAGACATCATTCGTCCTTTGAAAAAGCTGGAAATAGGTGCCAATCACATCAAAGAGGGCTATCTGGATTTTTCCCTCACCTCAAACAGCAACAATGAAATAGGGCGTGTCGTCAGAGCCTTTGAAAAAATGAGAAAGGAATTAAAAAAGTCCATCGATACGCAGCTTCAAGTGGAAAATAACCGAAAAGAGCTCATTTCAAATATCTCCCATGATCTTAAGACACCCATCACTTCCATTAAAGGATATGTGGAAGGCATTCGTGACGGCGTGGCTCAGAGTCCAGAAAAGCTAGCGAAATATTTAGAAGTGATTTACCACAAATCAGAGGATATGGATCGTCTGATTGATGACTTATTTCTCTTTTCAAAATTGGATTTACATAAAATGCCTTTTGATATGGAGCAAGTGAAGGTGTTGCCTTTTTATGAAAACTGTCTAGAGGAACTCCATTTAGAATATGATAAGAGAAATGTTGTATTAACATCTAACGTTAAAATGAGTGATGGGCTCGCTATTACCATGGATTCTCAAAAAATTAAACGTGTTATATTGAACATTATTAACAACTCAATCAAATTTATGGATAAAGAAGAGCGTCGAATCAGCATTGACTTTGAAGAAGAGGAGAAAAATCTCCTTATAAAGATTTCTGATAATGGCGTCGGTATAGACCAAGCGGATGTCGAAAAAATCTTTGAACGCTTCTATCGATCAGATCCTGCGAGAAATTCCAGCTCCGGCGGTTCAGGACTAGGTCTTGCCATCGCTAAGCAAATCGTTGAACAGCATGGGGGTTCTATTGAAGCCACTAGTGAAAAAGGTGAGTGGACGACCATACAGTTTACTCTGCCAAGGGGGTAAGATTTAAAAATGAATAAAAGAGTGTTGATTATTGAAGATGAAATCAGTATTGGAGAGCTTGAAAAAGACTATCTTGAGATCAATGGCTTTGAGACCAAGCTTTTGCATAATGGCTTAAAGGGACTTCAAGAAGCACTGAGTACAACCTATGACTTAATTGTCCTCGACTTGATGCTACCTGACATGGATGGTTTCGAGATTTGCAGGAAAGTAAGAGAAAAAAGCAATGTGCCAATACTTATGGTCTCAGCTCGCAAGGAAGACATTGATAAAATTAGAGGTCTTGGCCTAGGCGCAGATGATTACATGACAAAGCCTTTTAGTCCAAACGAACTGGTCGCACGCGTTAAAGCCCACATCATGCGATACGAACGCTTAGTAGGAACTGCCCATAAAGATACCGACATCCTCTCCATCCGAGGTTTAGTCATGAACATAGGCACAAGAAGAGTCACCCTTAATGGAGAGCACATCGCATTAACCACTAAAGAGTTTGACCTCTTACTGTTTCTAGCCCAAAACCCAGACCATGTCTTTAGTAAAGACATTCTTTTCGACCGGGTATGGGGCATGGAAAGCTTTGGCGACATCGCAACCGTCACCGTCCATATCGGAAAAGTCCGAGACAAAATCGAAAAAGACTCCTCAAACCCAAGATACATCGAAACCGTATGGGGCGCCGGATATCGGTTTATGGTCTAGCCGGAGATGACAGGGGGACGAGAAAGTGGTCAGGGGTGGTCAGGGGGACGGAGAAAGTGGTCACGGGGACGGAGAAATTGACAACTTGCAAAGCAAGTTGTCAATTTCTCCGTCCCCGTGACCACTTTCTCCGTCCCCCTGTCATCTCCCAAAAGGGTATTACAGTTAGATTACAGTTTAGAATTAGAGTTGATTTTATAAAAAATTAAGAACATACTTAAATAGCTGCATATAAATATATAAACGAAAACGTGCAATAGGGAGATATATAATGAAAAAGACATGCTTTTTAGTCCTACTGATCTTAATTTTAGGTTTAGTAGGTTGCAAACAAGAACCTGAAAAAATAGACTTTTCAGCACTATCCATAACAGATCAAATAGCAGAATTAGAAATGCAAAAAGATTATTTTACGTGTTTAGAAACGACTTATGATGATTATGCTCAAATACATGATTATTTATATCCCGACCAGAAGCCTTTAAAAGATGAGATTGTTTTTACATTTATGAAATCTGGAGAGGAAATTGAAATAAAAGGTGAAGAACTGATTGGCTTAAATCTTGAAGAACAAAGAACCTATATTTCTAAAAACAATGATTTTTATAAAAATAAGACTTTAGTAAATTCCTCACACCTAAAAGAAATATCTATTAGCGATGTGTACAAAGATAAGACCTTAGATTGGTACTACGTATTCCTATTAAAAAAACTCGTGTTGCCAGAAGGTGAATCCTATATCCCAACACGTTACACCTTGGAAAAAATCAACGGAAATTATAAGGTCATCGAATACGCCAGCGATAGGAGACTAGGTGTTGCAGACCAAAAGGTAACAGAGGATTTTCTTCTCACTTCAGGATGTTCTACATTTTACGGGGAACCCGTGATCTACATAAAGACAAATGCCTATTAAATCAAATATGCTGACACACAGATGTCAGCATATTTAGATTATAATTGAAATGAGATGACAATAAAATAACCATCAGTAGAAAGGGAGCACATACAAATGGGATACGAATGGAAGAAGCAAGATAAACACCTATACTTACCAAAAACAGAACCACAAAGGGTAACGATTCCGGAATTTAAGTTCTTTACCCTTAAAGGGAAAGGCAATCCAAATGAAGACGCATTTGCAGAGGCAGTTGGCGTACTTTATTCTTTGTCTTATGCTGTGAAAATGATGCCTAAAAAAGGGACGACTCCCGAAGGATATTTTGAATATACCGTATTTCCTTTAGAAGGTGTCTGGGATTTAGATGAAGAAGGCAGAGAATTAAATTATTTAAATAAGGATCACTTAATCTATACCTTGATGATTAGGCAACCTGATTTCGTCACAGAGCAACTCGCTCAAGAAGTCCTTGCAAGTGTTAAGAAAAAGAAACACCATGTCCTTTTAGATCAGGTCAAATTCATTAGTTTTGAAGAAGGTGAATGTGTTCAACTGATGCATTTAGGTTCTTATGACTCTGAGCCCGTTGACTTTGCTAGAATGGAAGCCTATTGTGAATTGGAGGGGTTGAAAAGACACTCTAAAATCCACCGAGAAATCTACCTCTCAGATGCAAGAAAGACAGCACCAGATAAATTAAAAACCGTTTTAAGATTCAATGTCGATAAGTTCTAAATGAATGCCTTGAAAAGAGTCAAAGTGGAGCCAAAATTAAACGTCCCCTTTGGCTCTTTTTTGGCT
>CAZJIO010000063.1:7730-10843 GCA_964546035.1 uncultured Eubacteriales bacterium
TTTGGGGAGGTGTCTATGGGCTTTGTAAAAAGGAATTTTGTTAAGGTGCTGATTTCAACTTTTTTTTGGTGTATTCTTAATGAAAGTTTTAGTTTGGATCGACTTATTGAGGGACTCGTCATTGCGATAGGTTGTGTGTTTATGATTTCTAAGATTTTTATGGATGACAAGGATCCCTTTTATCATCATACGATTTCTAGTTGGACTTTGATCAAGTATATGTGTTTGCTCGTTTTTAATATCTATAAAAATGCTTTTGGTCTGATTCATATGATTCTCTTTGGCAAACCTTCGCCAACTATTCTAAAGTTTAAAACAAAAGTAAAAAGTCAATGGGGCAGATGTCTTTTGGGTAATGCAATTACTTTAACCCCAGGAACCGTTACCCTTGACCTCACACAAGATGAATTAACCGTATTGTGCATTTCCACAGAGGGACGTAAGGAGCAAATGACCAAACGTATTCAAGGTGGTATAGAAAACATACTCAATTAGGAGGAACCATTATGCTCAATATCATTTTCATCATGTTAACGTTATTGTCCCTTTTGCTAATGCTCCTCATCATATTTAGTTCCAATATATGGGATCGAATATTAGCACTTAATCTCTTTACCAGCGTTACTGTTTTATTGATTATGGTATATGCTGTTATGAACAAAATCAACTATTTGATTGATATTGGAATCGTTTACACACTTCTCGGATTTATTGGTATTGTGTTTATGGTTCGATTCTTTCAAGGAAAGGGATAAATAATATGGCGATCAATAGTGTAATTGGAATGATATTAATGATATTAGGGTGTTTAATGATTGGAATCGGTATATATGGCCTGTATAAATTTAGAGATTTTTATACCCGTGTGACCATCGCTTCTTTGATTGATACAGCGGGATTTATCTGTGTAACCGTTGGTTTAATTGTCTATATGGGTTTTTCTATGCTAACACTCAAATTGGGTATTATCATCTTTTTTATGATGTTACTGAATCCACTTTCAAGTCACATGATTGCAAGAGGTGCAAACAAAAGCGGACATTTTATAAAAAAGGGGGATTAAAATGCTGGAATTTTTCTTGATTATGACCATTGTATTTGCTGTTTTAGCGCTTCAAGCCCATTCTTTGCGTCGTGCGGTTATTTATTCAAGCGTTTATTCATTGCTCTTCTCCATTTGTTATCTGATGTATAAAGCGCCAGATGTCGCAATTGCTGAGGCGGTTATTGGTTGTACTTTATCTACAGCCTTATTTCTAGTAGCTTTAAAGAAATTTAAGGTTTTTAGAGTTTATCTCACAACAAGCAATAATAAATCAGATGGAGCAGTGATCATTAAAAACACGGTAGTTCGTGTGCTCTCAGAATTTTCCTCAGATAGTGAGTTGGAAATGGATCTGATTTATACCAATGAATCAACTAAAGATATCTTAGCCCACCAATCCTATGATTTAATCTTTGAACAAAGGGATGAAGAAGTCCGTTTGTACGGTGATAACACCAATTATCACTTTGATCGTGCGGTTGACTATTTTAGGGAAAAATATCCCTTCGACATCGACTTTCACGGTATAAAAACGGATGAAGGAGACGTTGACCTATGAGACGTAAGTGGATTGCACTTTATATGGTGGGGATTTTTATACTCATCATGACGGTTCAATATGTACCACTTGAGTCGTCTACGGATTTATTTAGGTACTACCTCGAAAATGGCTATCAGGATACCGGGGCAGTCAATCGTGTAACAGGCATTTATCTCAACTATAGAGTCTTTGATACCTTATTTGAAACCCTCTTGTTACTCATTAGCGTCATAGGTATTATCTATTTTTCAAAGCATGAAGGAGATTATTGATGGAACAATCTTATTTGCTCAGAAGAACCATGGGACTTGCTTATCCATTTATTTTGATATTTGGCATCTATACAATTCTAAACGGACATATCACCCCTGGCGGTGGCTTTCAAGGTGGCGCAATCTTAGCAGCGCTGTTTATGATCAATTATTTGATTACAGATACAAAAACAATCAGACTGAGAACCTTAACACACTTAGAAAAGATTCTGTATTTTGCCATCGTTTGCGTTGCAATCGTTTTTGTTTTTTATAACAACGCTTCGGTACCCCTCTGGTTAAAAGAGGTGTACTTAATCGTTATGAATATACTAATTGGCATAAAAGTGTGTTGTGGATTGACGGTGGTCTTTTTTAGATTTGTATTATTTGAAAGCAGGTGAGAAAATGAAGCAGCTGATCAACGGAGAAACAGTAGCTATAGCCTTGTTTTGTATTGGCCTATATGGTTTACTAGCTAGAAAAAATATCATTAAGACGGTGATTGCCTTAGGTATTATTCAGTCAGCCGTTATTTTATTTTTTCTAAACATTAACTTTTCAGATACATTGATTCCACCCATAGGTATCCACAATACTGGGCAAATGGCTGATCCCATACCTCAAGCCCTGATGATTACAGCTATTGTAATTGGTGTATCTGTTACCGCAGTGACCTTAACCATGTTCATCAGCTTATATCATCGCTATGGTACAACGAACTGGGAAAAAATTCTGAAAAAAAGGGGTGATGAGAAATGATCTCTTTGTTGTGGCTGATCCTTTTACCCCTACTCATTGCTGTGCTTTCCTATTTGTTGGGCTATCATAAAATAAAGCTCTATATTCTGGGATTTCAATTGGTTTTCTTTATCCTGACAGTCATTAATTTTCTATCCATTCGGACAGGAAAACCCCTCGTCGAGACACTAGGCAGCTATGACGTATCAGTCGGGATTACACTCTACTGTGACTTGATCGCTGCAGTTTTTGTCATGCTCAATGTGTTTCTGTTTTCCTGTATGCTCCTTTTTAGCTTCTATAAAGCTTATATGAACAAATTGTTTATGTTTCTTTTCTTAATCCTACAGGGACTGCTAAATGGGATTTTTTTAGCCAATGACTTGTTCACTATTTATGTGTTGATTGAACTCGCTACCCTTGTCGTGAGTATACTGATTATGTTTAAAAAAGACAGCAGTTCCATTTATGATGGGATGATATATCTATTGGTGAATATTGTGGCTATGACTTTCTTTTTACTGGGTATAGGATA
>CAZJIO010000063.1:10860-23112 GCA_964546035.1 uncultured Eubacteriales bacterium
TCTTTATAAAATCACAGGGTCATTGGATATGACAGTCATTCACCAGAAAATTAACTTCATGCAGGATTCAAGGGCATTAATATTGCCTTATTGTCTCATCATGACCACAGTAGGGCTTAAAGCGGCAATTATGCCCCTTTTCAGTTGGTTACCTCGTGCCCATGGGACACCATCTGCTCCATCAATTGTCTCAGCCATATTATCAGGCCTGTATGTAAAGGGTGGTTTGTATTTGTTTATTCGAACCCAAGACATGTTTAAGCCTCAAATCGATACGGATCACATATTTTTGGTCCTTGGGTTTTTAACTGCCATAATTGGATTTGTCATTGCACTTTCCCAAATTGATCTTAAGTTGATTCTTGCATATCATACGGTAAGCCAAATTGGACTCATAATTTTTGGACTTTCCTTAAATCATACCTATAGCTATTGGGGAAGTATCTATCATGTGCTTAATCATGCCATCTTTAAGTCCGTCTTATTTCTGACTGCGGGTATGATTATAGAAACCTATGAGACAAGAGATATAAGGCAAATAAAAGGTGTTTTTAAACGAATGCCCCTAGTAGCAGTCGTGAGTATATTGGCCATTTTAGGTATCACCGGAGCTCCATTATTTAATGGCAGTATCTCGAAATATCTCATTCAAAAGGGTACGACAGGTGGTTTATTGGAATATGGCTTACTCGTGATTAATTTAGGCACCATTATTTCTTTTGTTAAATACAGCAGTATTTTTAAGGGCACATCGGGTGGCAATAAACCGACTTGCTCTTACCCAAGGAGTTGTCATTTGTTTATTAGGTTTCATTTGTTTGGTCGGTGGCTTGTTCGGCACACAAATTATCCAAGTCCTTTTTGTAGAAACAGTTCAAGTATCATTAGTCGGGTATTTACAAAAAGTTCTAGTCTATATATTGAGCTTAGGGTTTGGCATTTTGTTTTATAAGTTTATTTATGCTAAAGTTAAGCTGTTTAAAAAGATTCAGGAAATTGAATTGAGTTTCAATGCTATCGTCTTATCAACTGTTGTCTTTTTCTCAGGATTATTGGGATTTATGCTGGTATTTTATTAATGACTAAAGTCATCATAACAATGACTTTAGTCATTTGTTTATGTGAGGTAAATCATGGGAAGCCTTATAGTATGGGCCTTGTAGCGAATGGTAAAATAGTATAATAAAAATAGGTATTGATTTGATTTTTAAGGATAGTTATAATTAAAAATGGTAACGTAACCAATTAGCAGAAAGAGAAGAGAGGGTATTTTAAATGAAGAGAATGAAGAGAATTGTAAGTGTTTTAGTTGCTGTTTTCATATTTGCAACACAGGGAATCCATGCAGAAGCGGCAACAGCGGCACCAGAATCACCGGCTGCATGGGCCATCTGGGATGTGCAAATGGCGTATACTTATGGGTTAGGAAATACGGATAGTTATATGAACTATGGCAGTGAAGTCCAAGGAAGTCAATTGCTCACTGTAGCAGCTAGTTTCGAAGAAAAATTTACCATTACAGATGATACAAAAGTAGCAGAAGAGGACACCCTCTCTCGCGGCGAAGTCATCAAAGAATTATTTGATATGATTAATCTGACTCTAAAACTAGACGCCTCATCTAAACCAGTAGCTGAGGAAGCATTGGCATATTTTGTAGACAATGGTCTTATAAAGGGTAGAAGTAATAACGATTATGCCCTTGATCAGCCTTGCACACAGCAGGAAATGCTAGCTTTTTCAAGACGCGCTTATGATTATTTAATTTATCAACTAAATTTAGAAGCGACAGGTGCCTTTTGGAAAGTCTCAGATGCTGACAATACCGTCTATTTATTAGGCTCCATACATGTGACGGACGGATCCGTTTACCCAATGAGTAAAGAAATTCTGAATGCTTTCACAGACGCTGATGCGTTAGTGGTTGAGGCGAATATATTGGTGACCAAGGAAGAAGATATGGCCTACGTACAGCAAAAAATGATGATAGAGGGAGACGGTACAATCGATCAACTCCTATCTAAAGAAGTTTATGATGCCTATGTGGCAATGGTCCAACCCCTAGGTGTAGCACCAGAAGTATACAATAAGCTAAAGCCTTGGTATGCGGCTATGTTGCTTCAATCCGTTCAGTTGACTACCTCCTATAGTGCAATGGGTATTGATATGTATTTTTTATCCATGGCAAATGGCTTGAAACCAATTGTTGAACTAGAAGGTGTCAAGTTCCAAATTGATATGTTTGATTCCTTTACTAAGGAATTACAAGAAGCTTATTTGCAAGGTGTCATGGAAGGTGAAGAAGATAGTGATGACATCATTGGATTGATGCTTGCTGATTGGAAAGCTGGAAATGTAGAAGACCTTGAAGAAATGATATTTTCAGAAGTTGGCGTAACAGCAACAGAAAAAGAATTTGAAGAGAAACTCTGGGTCACTCGTAATGCAAACATGCTCAAAAATGTAAAGCTGATGCTCACAGAAGATGCCGAAAATGACTTCTTTGTCGTTGTTGGTGCAGGACATATGTTAAACGATGATGGCATCGTTGCAGGTTTAAGGGCACTAGGATATACAGTAGAACAAGTTAAGTAAAACATAATAGTGTAAAGTTTTATATATAAGCTAGAAGCGGAAGCTTTTAGCTTTTTGTATTGTTATAGGCATAGATGCTAAGGGTATCTTGACAAAGACAACTTGTACATTCATAATATATTTATTGATTAATTTGACAGATTTTTGTGAAATATCTGAAAATTCGGGAACGACCATCTCAACCAATTAAAAACTGACCGCTATCAAAGTGTTAAGGAGAAATAATATGAAAATTGATCAGTTGGTATATGCAAACAATCAGTTCAATGGAAATGTAACCTTAGGGGAGCAAGCACAATGGATTTTAGTTTTTGGCAGCGGGAAATTAATTTGCCAAAACGAACTTTTTGATCAAATCAAACACTTGTATCCGAAAGGATATATTATGGGCTGTTCCTCTTCGGGGGAGATTCATTCTAGTCAGGTTGAGGATGATACCCTTGTGATCACAGCGGTGTATCTAGAACAAAGTACAGTGGTATTTAGTGAATTCGATCTTGGGCAGGAATCGGATTGTTTTGCAGTCGGTAAGCACGTATTTGAATCTATAGATCAGGAAAGTTTAAAACATGTTTTTATTTTAACGGAGGGGTTAAATATTAACGGCAGTAAACTAGTAGAAGGTATGCGAGAGAATAATCATTCCCAAATTCCCATTACAGGGGGGTTATCTGGTGATGGCGCTGATTTTAAAAACACCTATGTCCTAGCAAATGCCTATGCAAAATCTAATCAAATCGTAGTTGCTGCATTCTACGGCGACATTCAATCTGGATGTGCCTCTGTGGGAGGGTGGGATACTTTTGGGGTAGAAAGAATTGTAACAAAAGCCCATAATAATATTCTTTATGAAATGGATGGAAAACCCGTATTGGACTTATACAAAGAGTACCTAGGGGACTTGGCAAAGGAATTGCCTTCTAGCGCTTTACTCTTTCCACTTAGTATTAGAGAACGAGATTCCGGGTATAGTTATGTGAGAACCATTCTCGGTGTTGATGAAGAAAAAAAATCCATCACTTTTGCTGGTGATATTCCTGTTGATTCCTATTGTCGCCTCATGAAGGCAAATACAAATAATCTCATTGAAGGTTCAAGACAAGCGGTTGAATTAAGTCGTGAAATGATCGAAGGAAAGCACCCAGATTTAGCAATTCTGATCAGTTGTATAGGCAGAAAATTAGTTCTTAAACAATTAGTAGATGAAGAAGTACAGGTTGTTAAGGACCTAGTAGGGGATGAAACAATCATTACAGGTTTTTATTCCTATGGTGAGATTTCTCCTTATAAAAAAGACACCATATGTAAACTCCATAATCAAACAATGACGATAACGTTATTGACAGAGGGGAATGGCCATGAATGATTACGAGGTATTGCTTAAAAAGCAGATTGATAAAGTATTTGGTGATCTAGAAACCTGTAAAGAGCACCACCCACAGATTGTGGAATTTTTAAGTATGGTTAACAAAACTTATAGAGATTATGAACAGGATAAAGTTCTGCTAGAAAGAAGTATCGATATCAGCTCAAAAGAATACGTTGCGAGCTTTGAAAAAATGAATCTATTACAAGCTCAAATGGTCAATAATGAAAAGATGGCAGGTATTGGTCAATTATCAGCAGGTATTGCACATGAAATCAATAACCCCCTTGGTTTTGTTCAAAGCAATATGGAAATATTGCGAAAATATATTCTGAAAATATATGGGTTATATGAACTTAACAAAGAAATGCTGCCCGCTAATCTTGGAGACCAACTAGAACAATATAAGGAAAAATGTGAGGAAGTAACAAGGTATATAAAAACAAACAAGATAGCCTTTATTTTTGAGGATTTAGAAGCTATTAATGAAGAGACGATGAGTGGACTTCAAAGAATTGAAAAGATAGTAAGGAGTTTATTAGGGTTTTCAAGGAAAGGTAACGCCGAAGAGTTTGTGGATTACGATTTGAACGTGGGGATTAAAGATACGTTAGTAATCGTTAACAATGAAATTAAATACAATGCACAGATCATTGAAAACTTAGAACCACTACCAATGATCTCAGCCCTATATGGTGAAATTAATCAGGTTTTACTAAATCTCATTGTCAATGCATCTCATGCTATTAAAAGCAAAGGGAATTTTGGGAACATAACCCTTCATACCTATTCGGATGAAAAATATGTTTATTGTGAAATTATTGATGATGGAATGGGTATTCCACCTGATTGTGTGAATAGAATTTTCGAACCCTTTTTTACGACTAAACCCGTAGGGAGTGGTACAGGTTTAGGCCTTAGTATTGCCCATGATATTATAGTTAATAAACACAAGGGTCGCATTGATGTTAAGAGCATTGTTGGAGAGGGAACGACTTTCAAAATCGTATTACCTATCGAAAGAATCTAGAATTCAACCCAAATTAAATCCATAAGGAGTATAATTCATGAGGGTACTTGTTGTAGATGATGATCGGTTTAATTTATTAGTTGCACAAGGCTATTTAAATAAATTTTTTGAGGAGTTTATTGTATTCCTCTGCGATGATCCTCATTTAGTCATACACACATTAGAAAAGGAAAGTATTGATATCCTTTTACTCGATATTATGATGCCTGATATTGATGGCATAGATATCCTTAGGGAAATTCGTAACAACGAAAGATATGCCGACTTGCAAATAATCATGTTAACTGCAATGAGTGATAGTGATAGCTTCAAAACTTGTTTTGAAATCGGAGCAAGTGATTATTTGAGAAAGCCTATTGATACGACTGAATTTAAAGCTAGAGTAAAAGCGGCTGCTAAAACGAGAAGCAATACACTCATCCTGCGAGAAATGATTGATGTTATGAAGCAACAAAACGTAGAACTTAAAAATGTAAATGCTTTACTAAAGGACACTCAATTTCATTTGGTGCAATCGGAAAAATTAGCAGCAGTTGGCTCCCTTGCTGCTGGAGTGGCTCATGAAATTAATACGCCTATTGGCTATGTGGGAAGTAATCTAGAGACCTTAGCCTTATATCTAAAAAAAATAGACGAATACTTAAGGTTCAATCAACTTTGCTTAGAAGAAATGATTGCTACAGGCGTAGTGCCACCCATTATGGAGGAGATGTTGGTAGCCATTAAAGATAAGTATAAGCAGTTAAAAATTGAACCAATCACGGGTGATCTTGGAAATATTATTGTGGACTCTCAAAGTGGTATTCAAAAAATCGCTGAAATTATACAATCTCTTTTGAATTTTTCTACAACGAGTATTGATGGACAAAAGGATTACTGCTCAGTAGAATCTATTATTAATCAAGTACTTCGCATGGTTAAACACCAAGCAGATTCGGTTGCTGTCATATCATTTAATGGACCCGTTTTGATTGATTTGTTTTGTAATACGGGACAAATTGCCCAAGTGTTACTTAATATACTTGTTAATGCCATTCAAGCAATTAAGGGGCAAAACAGAGACGACCTTGGCCGCATCGATATAAACGCGATCCAAGAAGGTACCTTTGTAGAAATCACGATTAAAGATGATGGACCTGGCATACCAGAAGATAATATTACTAAGATTTTTAACCCGTTTTTTACATCAAAAGATGTTGGACAAGGGACAGGACTTGGTTTAAGTATTTCTCATGACATTGTTGTCAATAAGCATAAGGGTATACTAGATGTAAGGAGCAAAATTAATAGTGGTACAACCTTTATTATTAAGCTACCCATATTAAAAATATAGCAATTAGGGCTATAACAGAGAGGTTATCATGAAAAAAATATTGTTTGTTGATGATGAAGTCCAAATATTAAAGGCGCTTAATAGAGTACTTATTGATTCAGAATACGAAGTATTTACTGTGGACAGTGGAAAAAGAGCTTTAGAATTTCTCGAAAGTGATCAGGTAGATTTGGTTATAACGGATATGAGAATGCCGCATATGGACGGATACGAACTCTTATCGCAAATCAAAGGACTCTACCCTAGAATCATACGGATTATTTTAAGTGGTTATTCCGATGAAAAAGTTGTTTTTAAAGCCCTTCAAAAGAACATTGCAAAGTTATATGTGATGAAACCGTGGGATAATGATAAGCTCCTCATAATTATTGATCAAATCTTTAAAATGGAAGAAATGTTGACCTCAGCAAATCTATTGACACTTATTAATGGCACAGAACATTTACCGACGATAGAAGAAAGTTATCAAAGAATTCTTAATCTCATTGAAAAGGAATCCGACTTGTCCTTGATTGCACAAGAAATAGAGCGTGATCAATCGATTTGTTCAAAAATATTGCATGTGGCTAATTCAGCGTACTATAATGCAAGAACAGGCTCTATAAAACAAGCGGTTACCTACATCGGCCTTCAAAATACAAAAAATTTAGTGTTATCAACCTCGATTATTGAAGGCTTCAAATCTTCCCATGTTATTCGCGATCAAGTAGAAGAAATCTGGAATCATGCTTTTATTACAAATAAAATACTGAATTTCATCTATATCAAACAGTTAAATAAAAAATTGCCAGAGACATTATCAACAGTTGGCCTATTACACAATATCGGCCTCGTACTATTTTTAAGCAATTTCGGCCAAGAATATTTACGACTCTTAAAAACTTCTAGAACAGAGAAAAAAGACATCACTCTTTATGAACAAGAACAGTATAGCGTCACTCATAATGAAGCGGGTAGTTATCTGTTGAATTGGTGGGAATTTCCATATGAAATTGTTGAGGCAGCTATGTATCATCATTCACCAATGCATGAAAAAATAATTAACAGGGAATTGGTATGTGCACTGCATATCGCCCAAAGATATGCCTGGGGTATAATGAAGACAGAAGCCCATGAAGAATTTGACTTGCGCGCATTTGAAGCCTTGAATGTCACTCAAGTAGACTTTGAAAAGATTTTTGAGATGTTTAAACTGTAGTCATAAAATATGAAATCGATAATCAATAATTGGGGGTGTCCTAGACGTGTATGAAAACTATTCAGTACTTTTTGTTGATGATGAGGTTAATATTTTAAGTTCACTCAAGCGTGGACTAATGGATGAAGGATTCACCAGTTATTTTGCTTCAAGTGGTAAAGAAGCCCTTGAGATTTTAGGAAAACAAAAAATGAGTGTCATCGTCAGTGATATGCGTATGCCAGAAATGGACGGTTTAAAATTGTTAAAAGAAGTTGAAACCAGGTACCCTCATATGATCAAAATCATTCTTTCTGGGTATACCCAATTACCACAAATACTAACAACTATTAATCAAGTTGATATTTTTAAATTTATCACAAAACCCTGGAAGTTAGAAGATGAGTTTATAGTAGCCATCCATAAAGCCCTTGACTATTACATTTTGCAAGAAGAAAATGAGAACAATAAAAAGGCCCTTCAAAATAAAAACCAAGCCTATATCAACATCCTTAAGAGTGTGGAAGACACAATTGCCTCAGCAAGAAAAAGTTGCGATATACTAGGCGAGTGTGGCAGACAATTATTCTGGTTCAGTCGCCATTCGAGTGGTCAATCAAAAGAAATTAATGACATTGTTTTAGATTTACAAGTGAAAATTTTTGATTTATTTGACCAAGCTGTCAAAGGAGAGGAAAAGGAAACATCCAGTGAAACCCTATTCAACGATGTTAAACTTGGGATAGAGGCGTATATGCCCATAGCCAAAATGGATGTCAAACCTGGGTATGCACAGAAAATCAAAATCTACCATAAAATTGCTTTAGCCATACTACTTTCCTGCGCCTTCCTCTTAGAAGACATCTATAAGCAAAATGGTTTATATCTTGTTGCAGCGACAAACAACACAGGAGCTCCAACAATCAGTTTAATTTGTCCAAAGGGAAGTCAAGAAACTCAAAATCAAGAGGCATTACTTCTCCTTGATATTAAGGTTGATTTATTGAACTCCGTCATCGCCAGTGTAGCAAAAATGTCTGGAATGGAATTTTGTACAACACAAATGAATGGCAATATCATCGCTGTATTGACCTTTACAATATCCGCACCCAACAATAATATGCATTGACAGCCACTCAATTCTGTGTTAAAATCATTCCAATTTGAGTAACAGTTTTAGGTACGCGTGCAACCTTTAAATTGGTCCATGAGAGACCAGAAAGGGAGGAAATTAAGATGCGAGTCATCAATGCGTTCTTTTATTTTGCAAAAAAACAAATAAGCAACACGATGCAGTTAGGGCAGATGCAACTGAATAATCCGCCTTACTCTTTCACCATTCATAAATATCTCCAAACACACAAAGCAATAATTACCGTTAACTATATTTCCTAGTTGGCGCAATTGTTGCTTTTTTTATGGCATCCCAGCAGCCTCGCAGGGCGGCCTCTTGGGGACGGAGAAAGTGACAACCCCCAAAAAACTGGCATCTCGGGGACGGAGAAAGTGACAACCCCCAAAAAACTGGTATCTTGGGGACGGAGAAAGTGACAACCCCCAAAAAACTGGTATCTTGGGGACGGAGAAAGTGACAACCCCACAAAAAGAAGGTTTCAATAACACGAAAATGAGAATAACTATGGTAAGCAAGACTTACATGAAGGAGAATACTATGAAAATACTGATAAAGAATGGACGCGTACTCAACCCAGCAACCAAAATAGATCAAATAGCAGATTTATTAGTCGAAAATGGCTTGGTTGCTAAAATAGATCAAAACTTAAGCTCAGATGGCGTAGATGAAATCATAGAAGCCAGCGGCTACTGGGTGGTACCTGGACTCATCGATGTCCACATCCACTTACGCGAACCTGGCTTTGAATACAAAGAAACCATTGCAACCGGCACCGCAAGTGCAGCAAAAGGCGGATTTACAACAGTCTGCCCAATGCCAAACACCAAGCCAACCATTGACAATGCCGAAATCGTTCAATTTGTAAATGAAAAAGCAACCAACGAAGGACATGTCAACGTGCTCCCAATTGGCGCAATTACAAAAGGCCAAAAAGGCGAAGAACTTTCTGATATTGCACAAATGAAAGCAGCTGGCATATGTGCCCTTAGCGAAGATGGTAGATCCGTTTTAAATGCGAGCCTCATGAAAAAGGCAATGATCGTCGCAAAGGAACTCGACCTTCCTATACTGTCTCACTGTGAAGACGACTTCTTAGCTGAAGGAGGTTGCATGAATGAAGGAGAGATTTCAAAAATCCTCGGACTTAAAGGTATTCCTGCCGAAGCGGAAGAAATCATTATTTCAAGAGATATTCTCCTAGCTCAAAAAACTGGCGCAAAGCTTCATATCTGTCACGTCAGCACAGCCTTAGGCGCAGAAATTATTAAATGGGGAAAAGCCCAAGGTGTTATGGTAACAGCAGAAGTTGCGCCTCATCACTTCACTTTAACCGATGAAGTCGTGTTAGGCCTCGATGCTAATACGAAAATGAACCCTCCCCTTAGAACTAAGAAAGACGTTGAAGGCATGAAAAAAGCCCTTCAAGATGGCACCATCGATATGATCGCAACAGATCATGCGCCACACCATATTGATGAAAAAAATTGTAGCTATGCCAAAGCTGCAAATGGTATAGTAGGGTTAGAGACTTCCGTCGCGTTGACCATTACCGAACTGGTCCTTCAAGGCTTCCTAACACCCCTTGAAATGATGGCGAAAATGAGTTATAATCCAGCAAAAATGCTGGGTATCGATAAAGGCAACATCGCTGTTGGGAAAATTGCAGACATCACCATCATCGATCCTAACAAAGCAGTTATCATCGATTCAAACACTTTTGTTTCTAGGAGTAAAAACACCCCGTTCAATGGTAGACACGTCACTGGTGAAGTGCGTTACACCCTTGTAAATGGGATCATTCAATATAAAGCATAGAATTCCAGGAGGCCGTTATGATTGATACATTGGTTAGAAAAATTAAAAGACTAAAGAACCCCACAGTAGTAGGATTAGATCCAAGACTCGACTTTGTTCCAAGCTTTATCAAAGAAGAAGCTTACGATCTTTATGGCAAAACACCAGAAGGTGCTGCAAAAGCATTTTTAGCATTTAATAAGGGCATTATAGATGCAACTTATGATTTAATCCCAGCAGTTAAGCCTCAAGTTGCCATGTACGAACAATATGGTTCAGAAGGCATGAAGGCTTATATTGACACCATTGCCTACGCAAAAGAGAAAGATCTCGTCATTATCGGCGACATCAAAAGAAGTGATATTGCTTCAACGGCAGAAGCTTACTCAGATGGACACATCGGAAGAGTAGATGTAGAAGGGACTAAATTTGAGATTTACAAGGAAGATTTTATTACCTTAAATCCTTACCTCGGATACGACTCCATCGAACCTTACATGAACAATTGTAAAACTTTCGACAAAGGGATGTTCGTACTGGTAAAAACCTCCAATCCAAACAGTGGAGAAATTCAGGACATTAAAGTGGGCAATAGTGATGAAACACTTTACGAATATATGGGCAAAATCGTCGCAAAATGGGGCGAGGCAGCCATGGGTGAAGAAGGCTATAGCCGAATTGGTGCTGTAGTAGGTGCTACCCACTCTGAGCAAGGCAAAAGACTCCGCTTCCTAATGCCAAAAACCTTTTTTCTAGTACCAGGTTATGGCGCTCAAGGTGCTACAGCCCAAGACTTAGCCGGCTGTTTCAACCAAGATGGCATCGGTGCCATCGTTAATTCCTCAAGAGGCATCATCGCAGCCTACACCTTAAAAGCCTATAAAGGCGATTTCACAGAAAAAGAATTTGGAGCAGCTGCGCGTCAAGCGGTCATTGATATGAAAAATGATTTAAACAGCGTCTTATTATAAAATAGAAAAGGAGGCAAACCTATGAAAGCGAAACTTATCCTGGAAAATGGAACAGTTTTTGAAGGAAAGGCTTTTGGGTATTTAAAAGAAACAGTGGGTGAAGTTGTTTTTAATACAGGCATGACAGGTTATCAAGAAGTATTAACAGACCCCTCATATTACGGGCAAATTGTCACAATGACTTATCCCTTAATCGGAAATTATGGCATTAATTTAGATGATTTAGAGTCCTGCACCGCAAAGGTCAGGGGATTTATTGTCAGAGAAAAATGCAATATGCCTAACAACTGGCGTTGCGAATTTGAATTAGATGAATACCTTAAGAGCAATAAAATTATGGGCTTAGAAGGCATTGATACAAGAGCCCTCACTAAGATGATCAGAAATTATGGCACCATGAGGGGGATCATTACTGTAAGAGACCTCACTGAGAGTCAAATTAAAAATAAATTGGATTCTTTTGATAATACAACAGCGGTTAAAGATGTTTCCACCGCAGAAATAAAAGTGCATGAAGGGGATGGACAGCATATCGCAATGATGGATTTTGGCATGAAAAATAACATCATTCGTTCCTTTAAAAAAAGGGGCTGTAAGATGACTGTTTTCCC
The DNA here is from genome assembly GCA_964546035.1 of uncultured Eubacteriales bacterium. Taxonomy (GTDB): domain Bacteria; phylum Bacillota; class Clostridia; order Lachnospirales; family Vallitaleaceae; genus CAZJIO01. The sequence continues at coordinate 22,873 of CAZJIO010000063.1, forward strand.
AGCAATGACAAAAGCAGAAGATATACTCGCGGTTAATCCAGATGGGATATTCTTGTCAAACGGTCCTGGAGATCCAAAGGATCTTGATGGGGTGATTGGTGAAATTAGAAAGCTGATTGGCGTAAAACCAATCACTGGGATTTGTCTTGGACATCAACTTGTGGCGTTGGCCCTTGGTGGAGATACTGAGAAATTAAAATTTGGTCATAGAGGCACCAATCATCCGGTAAAAGATTTGAA
>CAZJIO010000064.1:0-7336 GCA_964546035.1 uncultured Eubacteriales bacterium
TAAACCAACTAAAAAGTACATGTTTGTTCACCTGTTTTCCATTTCTTTAGTAATAGATCATGTCGCCATCGAATATGTGAAAAGTGATATCGAGTCGAATATACCATTTGGTAATTTTGGGTAAAGCCAATAACACACCTGCGGCAAAAACCATTAAAAAAATCATTGAAAAATTCAAAAGTAAGGTTAGTCGTTTAAATGACGGTCGTAGCATAAGTTACCTCCCAAGTTTAATATGAGATTAGGATAGCACAGAGTAAATCAAAAATCAATATATATTTATTGTTAATCGATAAAATAATATTGATATTCATTTATTCTTGAATAGTCCTGAATAATCAAGTATAATGAAATCATTACTAAAGAAATGGAAAACAGGTGAACAAACATGTACTTTTTAGTTGGTTTAGGTAATCCAGGTGCGCAATTTGATGCAACAAGACATAATATAGGTTTTGAAGTGGTTGATAAATTTGCCCATCAGCAGGGCATCAAATGGGATATTAAAAAACATAGAGCGCTTATTGGACAAGGTGTATTACAAGGTGAGAAGGTAATTGTGGTTAAGCCTCAGACTTATATGAACCTGAGTGGTGAGAGCGTTAGAGAAATACTCAACTTTTATAAAGCAGATCCAAGTCAGATCATCGTTGTTTATGATGATACCAGCTTAGAGCTTGGGGCTTTAAGAATACGTCTGAAAGGAAGTGCTGGTGGCCATAATGGCATAAAAAGTCTTATTGCACAGCTTGGTACCAATGAGTTTACACGTATTAAAGTGGGTGTAGGTGAAAAGCCGCCAGGATGGGACTTGGCAAATTATGTTTTGTCTCGATTTGATAAACAAGAGATGCCCATTGCTATAAAATCCATTGAACAAGCTTCCAAGGCAGCTGAAAAAATCATTCAAGAAGGTCCTAATGTAGCGATGAATAGCTTCAATACAAAGGATGCAAAGGATAAAGGTGATCAATAATGCATGAGAAACTGGAAAAGGGGATTCAAACGCCTAAGAAAAAGAGCCTCTTGAGCAGAAGCATCAGTACCCTACTCATAGTCATTGGTTTGGCCCTCATAGCCATGCCAATTATTGGAAAAGTCCTCACGGATCAAAAACAGCAAAATCTGATGGATGATTTCTATCTAGAACTTGAAAATGATCAAATCAGTTCAGATCCTTCTGCTAATACCCAATTAGACGAAGCGCTCATATGGGGCAGCGATGTAGAGAACCAAGATGAAATCAACCAAGATGTCCAAGAGGTTGGTTCAATCCAGCCAAGTGATGCAATTATTAAAAGTAAGCCTAAAGCAATTGGCGTTGTTCAAATTGATAAGATTAAGCTAAAGCTTCCTATTGCGGAGGGGGTTAGTCTTGAAGTGTTGAATTTCGCTGTTGGACATATGCCAGGAACAGCGGCTTTAGGAGACATTGGAAACTCGGTTTTAGCGGGTCACAGAAATCATACCTTTGGTTCTTTTTTCAATCGCCTAGATGAAGTGGTTGTGGGAGATGTGATTAAAGTAGAAAAGGGAGATGGCTCTTTTACCACCTATGAAGTTTACGAAAAACTCTTTGTTCAACCCGATGATTTATCTGTGTTGAATGGGAGCTCGAAATATAAAATACTAACGCTTATTACGTGTCATCCAGAAATCAATCCTACTCAAAGACTCATTCTTCATGCTAAAGAAAAGATCTAGAATGAGGTATGATTATTTTACAAAAGGGCTTGCAAATAAGGCCGTTTTATGTTAGAATTTGTCTATAGATAACTGAATCGTTTTAAAAGGGTACTTTCACCGATAACGGCAAACCAATCGAAAGGTTGGGACGCAAAGCTATAGGGCCTTATGTTTAACAACATGGCAGCCTAGCCACCGAACGGGAGTTTTTTTATTTGCATAAATTAATTAACACTTCCGCAAATTGGTTAAGTTTTTAAAGGAGTAGTGGTAATTATGAAGAACAAGCTTGTCATTGTTTTGCTTATGATCATGGTGTTGACGAATCTTTTTAGCACGACTTTAAGTGCAGAAATGGTTCTTAGATATGATGTTGATTTTGCCCAAAGCAGTGAAGGTATTGTTAAAGTTCTTCTCAATACTGGTGGTAAAGTAAAAACCAAATTGATTATTCAAAGTGGCGAGATTAAATACACCTACAACCTTATGGATAATAGTAACTATGTCAATTTCCCTTTACAATTAGGTAACGGAAACTATACCGTTAAAATTTATGAGAATACCGTTGGAACAAAATATAAAAATGTATACGCTGAATCTGGTGAAGTTAAAATAGCCGCAGAAAATAAGGTTTATCTTACTTCAACCCAACAAGTTAATTGGAATCAAAAAGATGATGCTGTTCTTTTAGCTCAGCAACTCATTGACGCAGAGCTAAAAGCTAAGATTACCAAGACTAAAAACAACAAAAGTGTTTTAACAGAAAGTGAAATCATTGCGGTACTTTATAACTATGTTGTTAAGAATATCTCTTATGATTATGAGAAAATCAAGACTCTCTCTTATAATTATGTGCCTGATATAGATGTTATTTTAAAGGATAAAAAAGGTATTTGTTATGATTATTCAGTGGTTTTAGCGTCTATGCTCAGAAGCCAAGGGATTCCTGCCAAATTAATTAAAGGTTATTCTACAACGACGGATGTCTACCACGCTTGGAATGAAATCTATTTATCCGGTGAAAAGCGTTGGATCATTGTTGACACCACCTTTGACGCTTATATGTACAAGCATAAAAAAAGCTATAAGATGGAAAAATCCGTTTCTCAATATACCAAGAATTTGGAGTTTTAGTTTTAAGTATCACGCAGTACATAACTTCGGCCCCAAGCTCTCTGACATTCCTCAAGTGTCATTGAGCTTTTTTTTTGCTGTCTTGCATTTTATCCCCTAAACAGACTATAATAGGCTTATTGCATTGTATAGGATGGTGAGGAAATGAATGGTTTAATCAGTCCACTACTTAATCTTGAGGCATTTGAGAGTGCCCAAAATAAAATAAAGCAAGGTCAGGCACTTCTATGTCTATCTGGACTTGCAGATTCAGGTAAAAGTCATATGATCTATGGTCTTAGTGGTGAAGCCTCTAAAATCATTGTGACTTATAATGAAGTGAGAGCAAAAGAGCTGGCTGAAGATATGCGGTATTTTGAAGGGGAAAAAGTCATGGTTTATCCTTCGAAAGATGTCATCTTCTACAGCGCAGATGTGCACAGTAATGATATCATAAGAGAGCGCCTTAAAGTCATAAAACGAATCATAGAGAATAGCCCCATAACGATGATTGTATCCATTGAGGCTTTAATGGATCCTATTATTGATAAAGTCCATTTTAAAGAGAGTATTTTGAGTTTTCAAGTGAATGAGTCCATAGATACCAACAAGTTGACAAAACAATTGACCTATATGGGCTTTGAACGCGTCGAACAAGTGGAGGTTAGGGGGCAGTTTTCCATCAGAGGAGGTATCATCGATATTTTCCCCATAGATGAAGAGCAGCTCTTTCGAATTGAGCTTTTTGGCGATGAAATTGATTCTATGCGAATTGTTAACCCAGAAAGTCAAAGATCTGTAGAGAATATTGAAAGCATTTCTATTATGCCAGCAAGAGAAATTATTGTGACAGATGAGAGCATAGTAAAAGCCATCGACAAGATTAAAGTTGAGGGTGCGGCCATGCTCAAGTCTTTTCAATCCTCTGGTCATAAGGAAGAAGCAAAAAGAATTGAGAAGGTTACTGCAGAGCTGCTGGCTAAGGTAGAGAACTTAGGGAATTTTAATGGTATAGAAGGCTATATGACCTATTATTATGATGCCCTGGTGTCCATTATCGATTATTTTGAGAATCCCATGGTGTTTGTGGATGAACCTGCTAGAATAGGAGAACGTTGGGAATCTATTAAAACTGAGTTAGACGAAAGTATGAAGGGTAGATTTGAAACGGGCTATCTACTGAAGGGACAGTTGGATATTGTCCATGATCTACCAGCGGTTGTTAAAAAGCTAGAGGCGCATCAAACGGTTTTGATGAGTACATTGATGCAAAAAGCTCATTTTATGAAGTGGCAAAATCCCATTGATTTCTCTATGAAAACCATTGCTCCTTATCATAATAATTTTGATATGCTTAAAACGGATTTAAAGTATTTTATCAATCAGGGATACGCAATCGTACTTCTGAGCGCTTCACATACAAGGGCTCAAAGAATGGCTGAACTTCTAAAAGAGAATGATCTTTCTGCACGGTTTGAAGCCGATTTAACAGATGTTAAGTTAGCAAGTGGTCAAGTGATTGTAAGCCCTGGAAGTCTTCATAAGGGCTTTGAATACCCTCAAATTCGATTTGTTGTTCTTTCTGAAACAGAGATTGGTGGACAGAAAGGATCAAAAAAAGCGAAGTATAAGAAGTATAAAGGGGGTAGAAAGATTGATAGTTTCTCGGAACTCAAAGTTGGCGATTATGTGGTTCATGAAAACCATGGAATCGGTGTCTTTAGAGGGACTGAGCAAATTGAGGTCGATGGGATCAGTAAGGATTTCATCAAGATTTCCTATCAAGGTGGCGGCAATTTATATATTACGACCAATCAACTCAATGCGATTCAAAAATACATTGGTGTAGAAGGTAAAAAGCCTAAGCTTAACAAATTAGGCTCCAACGAATGGAAAAAAACAAAAGCGAGAGTGAAGTCCGAAATTGAGGTTTTAGCAAAAGACCTCATCGATTTGTATGCAAAAAGAGAAGTTGGTAAAGGCTATATTTATGGGAAGGACACTTTATGGCAAAGAGAATTTGAAGAAATGTTTCCTTATGAGGAGACAGATGATCAACTGAATGCCATTGAAGATACAAAAAGGGATATGGAAAGCAATAAGATCATGGACCGGTTGATCTGTGGTGATGTAGGCTATGGCAAGACCGAGGTGGCCATTCGCGCTGCATTTAAAGCGGTCCAAGACGGTAAACAGGTGGCTTATTTAGTGCCAACTACCATTTTAGCCCAACAGCATTATAACAACTTTGTGCAACGCATGAAGGACTTTCCAGTCAATGTGGGTATGCTGTCCAGATTTAGGACAGCTAAACAGCAAAAAGTCGTTCTTGAGGAGCTGACTAAGGGTGGGGTGGATATCGTCATTGGTACCCATCGAATCATTTCAAAGGATGTTAAGTTTAAAAATCTTGGGCTGTTGATCATTGATGAAGAGCAGCGTTTTGGTGTGACTCATAAAGAGAAGATTAAGCAAATGAAGGAAAATGTAGATGTTCTGACCTTAACAGCGACGCCTATTCCAAGAACTTTGCACATGAGTATGATTGGCATCCGAGATATGAGTTTATTGGAAGAGCCACCAGAGGAAAGACACCCCATTCAAACATATGTCCTTGAACACAATGAGCAACTGATCAAGGATGCCATTTATAGAGAAATTGGTCGGGGCGGTCAGGTGTATTACGTTTACAATCGTGTCTCAAATATTGACGAAGTTTCTCATAAAATCAACATGCTTGTGCCAGAGGCAAGGGTGGCCTTCGCCCATGGACAAATGGCGGAAAGAAATTTGGAAAATATGATGATTGATTTTATTAATGGGGAGTTTGACGTGCTGGTTTCAACGACTATTATCGAAACAGGTCTTGATATACCCAATGTAAATACCATTATCATTCAAGATGCAGATCATATGGGGCTTTCTCAATTGTATCAGTTAAGAGGACGTGTAGGGCGATCTAATCGGGTAGCCTACGCTTATTTGATGTATAAAAAAGATAAGGTCCTTCAAGAAATTGCGGAGAAAAGACTTCAAGCCATTCGAGAGTTTACGGAATTTGGCTCCGGCTTTAAGATTGCTATGAGAGATCTTGAGATTCGTGGAGCCGGAAATATTCTAGGAGAAAGGCAACATGGTCACTTAGATGCCATTGGATATGACCTATATTGTCGACTGTTAGAACAAGCCTTACACAAACTCAGTGATCCCAATGTAAAGGAAAAGTTAGAAACGACCATTAGTATAGAAGTTGATGCTTATATTCCTAAGAAATACATCAAGGATGACATTCGAAAAATAGAGGCTTATAAAAAAATTGCCACCATTGAAAAGGAAGAAGATTATCTGGATATCCACGATGAACTCATGGATCGTTACGGCGAATTACCAAAGCCTGTTGTGAATCTTCTGGAAATTGCCTTGATAAAAGCCATGGCCAATGCTTTAGACATTATTTCGGTGGAACAAGAGGGTGAGAAGTATCTATTTGAAGTGGATAAAAATGCCTCTTTAAACCCAGAAAAGATCCCGCAATTGGTTAATAATTATAAAAATAAGCTTAAATTTGTAGTCAATGACAAAATAAGATTTATATTAACAGTTAAAAAGGAAGAGAAGAAGGAAGTATTCAGACAAATTAAAGTTTTATTACAGAGCATAAAGAGTTTGAATGATTGATCAAAGAACGGTATAATGTAAGGAGATGTAAGAACATGACATCAATTCGTGGATTGGAGTGCTTGAAAATGAAGACACAAAAGTTTTTGGCCATTTGGATACTGGTTCTCGTTTTTGCGATGATTGTTTCGGGTTGCCAGAAGACAAAAAATCCAACCACAGAAAACATTGTAGTTGTAGATGGTGAAAAAATATCAGAAGCAGAAATTATGCTTTATTTATTACAAATAAAGTTTCAATTTGAACAAGTGGGCGGACTTGAAATTTGGGATACGGAAGATTTTAGTGGCGGTAAGTCAGCCGAGCAAGTCGCAAAAGAGGGCGCTCTCGTTAACCTCTTAAAATATAAAATATTGGTAGGGAAAGCAAGCAGTATGGGTGTCACCACGGATCAAACCGTTGTGGACGAAACAACAGATCTTGCAAAGCAGTATTTTACTAAAATACCCCTAGATATTGTGGAAAAATATAAAATAACAGAGCAAATAGTGATCGAATCTTTCTTAGATTTTAAATTAGCCAGTGAAGTTGAACAGGATATTAAAGACAAATCTGAGCCTACTGAGGAACAAATTAATGAGGCAATGTTAACCGATCAATACTTTGCTACCTATAAGGATTATGAAACCAAAGAAGTTTTAACCATGGCAGAGGTTAAACATATTTTTACGTTAACAGCCAATTTAAGTGACGATGGTAAACTGGTTTCTTTAACAGAAGATCAGCAAAAAGCAGCCTATGACAACATAAAAGCAGCCTATGACAAAGCCATTGCAGGAGAAGATTTTGACGATCTCATTGAGCAGTATTCTGAAATTGAAGAAGAAAAAGTGAACAGTGAGATTCCTATTACGGAACT
>CAZJIO010000064.1:7366-7736 GCA_964546035.1 uncultured Eubacteriales bacterium
TATTGGTGCCATTAGTGAAATTGCAAAAACAGATACAGGCTATTTTGTATTTAAAGTGATTAAGGTTACAGAACCTTCTCAAGAGGATATAACGGATTATGAAGCGAAATTCAAAGATTGGGAGAATGATTTAAGAGAAGAGTCTATTAAACAATTAAAGATTGCAGCCTTTGATCAGATTTATAGTGAATGGGCAAAAGAAACACCCATGGAGTTAAATAATGAACTCTGGGACGGATTAAGTATATTTTAGAGAAGCTGAGGCTTCTCTTTTTTTTGGAAATTATTATTCCAATTCATAACCTCCTAAAATGAATAATTTAGTATTTTTAACACATAATAATTATGGACAGTATAGCTAGACAAAAAA
>CAZJIO010000064.1:7754-11416 GCA_964546035.1 uncultured Eubacteriales bacterium
AAGGAGGAAAATAAACGTGAAGGCTACAGGTATAGTACGAAGAATCGATGATTTAGGACGTGTTGTAGTGCCGAAGGAAATAAGAAGAACACTAAGGATACGAGAAGGCGATCCTTTAGAAATATTCACAGATAAAGATGGAGAAATCATTTTAAAGAAGTATTCTCCTATTGGGGAACTTGGTACTTTTGCTAAACAATATGCAGAAGCCCTTGCCCAAACAACTGGGCATATTATCTGCATTTCAGATAAGGATCAAGTCATTGCTGTCTCGGGTGGATCCAAGAAAGAATTTCTTGAAAAACAAATCAGTAAAGAATTAGAAACAGCTATCAACGATCGAGAAACCATTGTCGCTAATATGGATGAAAAGAAATTTATCGACATCTTGTTTGATTCGAGTGAAAGGGATTATACATCTGAAGTGATTACGCCTATTATATCAGAGGGTGATGCTATTGGTGCTGTGATATTTTTGAGCAAAGATATTAAGTTGAAAATGGGTGAGGTAGAAACCAAGCTTGCACATTCTGCTGCTGGATTTTTAGGGAAACAAATGGAACAGTAAGGTTTATATTGCTCAAGAAATAATAAAGCGAAACGCGGAATTGCTTTATTATTTTTTTACTCTTTTTTTGGGATTTATGGTATACTATTGAAAATTAATTATGGCGGTATTTTGTGGGAGGATTGGCGTAATGGATGAATTTCTTGCGAAGCAGGTGTATGCTTTTGAAGATCTGAAAAGGGTGATGCAGATTTTACGAAGTGAAGAGGGGTGTCCTTGGGACAAAGAGCAAACCCATGAATCTTTAAAGCTTGGCACACTAGAAGAGGCCTATGAAGTGATTGATGCGATTAATAATGGGGATTTGATGAACTTGAAAGAGGAACTGGGGGATTTATTACTCCACGTGGTTTTTCATAGTAAAATTGCCCAGGACAATAAGGATTTTACTTTAGACGAGGTGATTCATGATCTAGTGGTCAAGCTCGTAAGAAGGCATCCTCATGTGTTTAAAAATGAAAAAGCGGATACGGCGGGTGAAGTATTGGTGCAATGGGATGCCATCAAAAAAGAAGAGAAGCAATATACCCAACATTGGGAACAGTTAGAGAGTGTACCTAAAGCTATGCCTGCGCTGATGCGAGCCTATAAAGTACAAAAAAGGGCAGCTAAGGTTGGATTTGATTTTCCATCCTTTGAGGAAGCCTATAAGAAGGTCTATGAAGAGATTAAAGAATTTGAAGAAGCGGCTGTCAAAAAAGATGAGGTGGCAATAGAAGAGGAGTATGGGGACCTATTGTTCTCTGTAGTGAATATTTCAAGGTTTTTTGGTGCAAATCCTGAAATTTCCTTGACAAATGCGACAGAAAAGTTTATAAATAGATTTAAGGGCATTGAGAAACTAGCCCAAAATAAAGGTTTTAAGTTGGAAAAGCTTTCTATTACAGAGTTGGACAACCTCTGGGATGAGGTTAAAAAAAGCTAAACGCCTTTATTCAAATTGCATCATTTGACGATGCACGTACAGGTATAAAATATAATTTGCAATTTGCAGAGGAGGAGTTATTCATGAACAAGGCTGAATTAATAACTGCTATGGCAGCGAAAGCTGAATTAAGTAAAAAGGACGTCGAGGCATCTTTAAAGGCTTTTATTGATGTAGTAACAGACGAACTAAAAAAAGGCGAAAAAATTCAATTGGTGGGATTTGGAACATTTGAAACTTCAGAAAGAGCAGCAAGAGAAGGTAGAAACCCTCAAACGGGCGAACCTATGCCTATAGCTGCATCAAAGGCTCCTAAGTTTAAAGCTGGTAAAGCTTTAAAAGATTCAATTAACATTCGTTAATAAGAAACTTAAAAAATCTGCACAATATTGTGTGGGTTTTTTTTATTCCAGCAGATAAAGGATGAGGTGATTGTAATGAGATTGGACAAATATTTGAAGGTATCACAGTTAATTAAGAGACGAACGATTGCGAATGAGGCTTGTGACAGTGGTCGAGTATCGATTAATGGTAAAGTTGCTAAGGCGGGGTCTGTTGTTAGCGAGGGTGATGTGATAGAAATTGTGTTTGGTAATAGAAATGTGAAGGCTGAAGTTTTAATGGTTAAAGAGACTGTTAAGAAAGAAGAAGTTAAGACCATGTATAAGTTGCTGTAGAGGCGCATAGAATGGGAGGGAAGGGGGGTGGATTTGTGGAAGAGAAAGGTATGGGACACAGAATTGTCGTTACCAATAGAGAAGAGATGAGCGTTGTTGGGGTTGTGGATGTTGTTTCCTTTGATGAGGCTTTGATTGTCGTGGAGACAGAGATGGGGTTACTGGAGGTCAGAGGGGAAGGTTTGCATGTCAATGCCCTCAGTCTTGAGAATGGTGAGATGAGTTTGACAGGGGATATACAAGGTATTGAGTATGATGATCGAGCAGTCTATAAAAAAGGGGGCAAGTCCATAATAAATCGTTTATTTGGCTGACAATATGAATGTTGTTGTAGAAAATCAATTGTATGTATTTGGATGGGCTGTTTTTTATGGTGTCATGATTGGCATTTCTTATGATTTGATCAGGATTTTAAGGAGAATTGTTGGACATTCGAGGGTTGTAGTAGGGATAGAAGATTTCTTTTTCTGGATTATTGCAGGACTTTTCGTTTTTGATTATATCTTTAATACAAACAGTGGTTCCATGCGGGGCTTTATTTTCATAGGTATTAGTTTGGGGATTTTACTTTATTTGATGACCCTAAGCAAGTGGATCGTTGCGCAAGTGACAAAATTATTGGTTTATCTCATAAAAACCATTAAAAGCATTTTGAGAGTGCTGTTAACACCTCTTGTGGTGGTTCTTAAACCTTTTCGGTTTTTTGCAAAAAAAACCACTAAAGGCTTGAAAAAATCTGAGAAATGGGCCATAATAAAGCTTAGAAGATTTATGAAAGAGATTTATTACATTCTGAAGAAGATATAATGTAGGTGATAAAATGCGAAAGACGACATCCAAAAAACGGGCTAAAAAGCCTATTGGGTTCTTAATATTTGTTCTGATTATATTAATTGGTGTGGTATCTGTTCAAATGTCTCATTTATATAAGACAAACAGTGCCTTAGAGCAAGAAACAGCACGCCTGCAATATGAGAAGCAAGTGGAACTTGATGAGCAGAAAGAGCTTTTAGATTATAAAGATTTTATGAACTCTCCAGAGTACATAGAGCAACAAGCGCGGGATAAGTTCGGCTTAATTAAGCCTAATGAGACCTTGTTTGTTACCCAACCTGAGTAATGCAATTCATCCATTGATTAAGAAGTTGTTCATGAGAACGGCTTCTTTTTTTATGCTCTAAATGAAGACTCTAAGGATTTGAACCTGTTCATGGGATAAAATGTCTATAAATTATTTGAAACTCTCTGCATTTTGCGACAAACAAATTGAAGTTGGCGTGTCTATAATTGAAAACAATCTAACAAAACAATTTCAAAAGGGTAGGGAGAGAAAAAAATGAATAAAGTAATGAGTACGACAGAAAAGAGGATCGACACTGAGAAAATTAATTTTGCAGCTAGGAGCGTTTTGGTTTGCTTGATTGGATTTATGATTGGACGAGGAGTAATTGAAGGGTTTAGCCCAATGCTAGTGGCCTATTATTGTTCGGTG
>CAZJIO010000064.1:11433-12174 GCA_964546035.1 uncultured Eubacteriales bacterium
AAGGTGCGCATGTGGGCCTTTGCTGCCATTGTTTTGGGACTAGCATCCATTGGCTCTATTACCAATATCTTTAAATACTTATCTGTTTTAGTAGCCATATCGACGATAGCACCTATCATCGAAGCTGTTTATAAAAAGAAACTTAATAGGGTGCTAATTATTGGGCCTCTAGCGACCCTGGTTGTTGGGGTGGGATATCACCTTTTTTTCCCAGGATACAAAATTAGTATACTAGCAACTGTGTTGGAAGCGTTATCCGTGTTCTTTTTAACTTTATTGTTTGGTAAGGGTGTTTATTTTTTAATAGAGAATGAGTATCACGAAGGGGTAAATAAAGAGACTTTCATTAGTATTGCACTGATTGCCTGTTTTTCTACTATGGGTGCCTTGGGTATCCAAGTGTTGCAGATTTCACTGATTCAGATGATTGCACTCAATGTACTGCTTTATATGGGTTTTCAAATTGGGCTTGAAGCCTCTTCCGTGATCGGCATAGGGATTGGGTTTGCTACCTTTTACACGAGAGCCCAGGGTGGCTTAGAATCTTTTATGATTTGGAGCGTTTTGGGCGTTATAGCAGGCTTGTTTAGGGAATTAGGCAAGGTTGGTACTGCACTGGCTTATACCCTCGTTTATGTGGCTCTCAATCTGGTCCTGATACCAGGGGGCTTGGAAATTAAGACGGTTGAAATGCTTGTTGTTACAGTTGGGCTTTTTTTGCTTTTACCCGTACATAAAAGA
>CAZJIO010000064.1:12190-23020 GCA_964546035.1 uncultured Eubacteriales bacterium
TGAGAACCATACCATGGAAGAAAGTGAGGTGGAGAGAGTCATTCATCAAAAGCTTGAAAGGTTTTCTGAAACCTATGAGAACATTGCAAAAAGATTCATCCAAATGAAGCCCCTACAAGAGCGGCTGACCAATAATGAAATTAACCAGCTCATCGATCATGTTGCGGATAAGGTGTGTTCGGATTGCAGCATGTGCAATATGTGTTGGCAAAAAGATTTTTATGAGACATATAAGGCGGTATACAGTGTGCTATCGGCCGTTGAAAATAAAGGAGAAGTGTTGGTGGAGGACATTCCTGAAGACTTTTATAAGCATTGCTTAAAAGTGGACGAGTTTGTTGTGATGGTAAACCGGATTTTTGAAATTTATAAAAACAATTTAAAATGGGAAAACAAGATTGTAGAGCACCGCGCTCTATTTGCAGACCAATTTTTGAATGTGGCTCAAATCATTAAAGAATTATCCGCCAACATCATGGCCCATAAAAATGAGCACCTTACCTTTATCAACAAAATCAAAAAGGAATATGAAAAAAACCATTTAGATGTTTTGGATGTGTATATGGAGCGCTACACCAATGAAAGAAAAGAAGTAGTCGTTGCCATTAAAGAAGAGAAGGATCAAAATTTCGTTAAGGAGCTAGTCAAAGTACTGAATAAAATGGGTGCTCATAAATTTCAAATTAAGGAAATCAATTACGATTCTGTGAGGGATGTAAAACATTGCGTGTTCACTGAAAAGGAAAACTTTAAGCTGGTTAAAGGTTTTGCTAAGACCAACAAAGGCTCACAGGATGTGTCGGGGGATAGCTTTACATTTCTAGATCTTGAAAGCGGTAAGGATATTATAGCGCTATCAGATGGTATGGGAAGTGGGGAAAAGGCATTGGTCGAAAGTAAAGCAACTATTGAAATTCTGGAACAGTTGGTGGAAGGGGGCTTTGATATTCATGTGGCCATAAAGACGGTTAATACCATCTTAGGCATGAGAAACGACAACCAAACCTTCGCAACCCTAGACATCAGCCTGGTGGATCGCTTTACTGGAGAATGTCAGTTTATCAAAAACGGAGCAGTTTCAACCTTTTTAAAAAGAGCCCGTAATGTGGAACGCATTAAGACCGATACGCTACCTCTTGGCATGTTCAAGGAAATTGAAAGCCAGTCCATCAAGAGACGTCTGAAGGCTGATGACTTGGTAATTATGATGTCCGATGGTGTCAGTGACATCGCTTTAAAAGATGAGGACAAGGTGTTATGGCTAGAAGAGCTCATTTCAGAAATAGATAGTTTAAATCCACAAAAAATTGCAGACACTATCCTAGACCATGCTAAGGAAAAATTAGGCGGAGCAGCCAAGGATGATATGACCGTCCTTGTATTCAGAATTTGGGAGCGTACAGGGAACTAGGGTAAAGGCCGAAGTGACAACCCTTGGGAAATGGTGTATAATCATTAACAAAACGTCTCGGGTGGTACTCAATATGGTTGAAAAAGTCAGAAATACCCTTATAAAATTTCATATGGTAGAGCCTAAGGAGCATATTCTTGTGGGATTATCTGGAGGTGCCGATTCGGTCTGCCTTCTGTATGTTTTGAATGCGCTCAAGGATGAATTTGGCTTTACTTTGCAGGCTGTTCATGTGCATCATGGATTAAGAGGGGAAGATGCAGACCTGGATGCTTTATTTTCTCAAAAATTCTGTGAGGGGTTAGGTATAGAATGCCATGTTGTGCATAGAAATGTACAAGAAGAGGCTAAGGGGCTCAAGATCTCTGTGGAAGAGGCGGGAAGAAGGGCTAGATATGAGAGTTTTGATGCCATTAGAGCCAATTTGGGCAGTTGTAAGATTGCTGTAGCCCATCACATGAACGACCAAGCTGAAACAGTACTGTTTAATTTTATGAGGGGAAGTGGTCTTAAAGGTCTTGGCGGGATGAAGCCTGTAAGAAATGAGATTATTAGACCCCTCATGGAATGTAAGCGGACGGAAATAGAAGCATTTTGTGAAGGGGTTCCTTTAGCCTATAGGACTGACTTGAGCAATGAAATGAATGTGTATACCAGAAATAAAATTCGGAACGAACTCATTCCTTATATTGAGAAAAATTTTAATGGGTCTTTTGTATCACAAATGGGCCAGATGAGTGAGCTGCTTAGGGATGATATGACTTTTTTAGAAGAAGCGGCTCAGAAGTATTATGTTATGGTGCTTAAACAGGTGACAGGTACTCAGGTTATATTAGATGCTCAACGGTTGCAAGAGCTGCATCCTGCTATGCGAAAGCGGATTTTTATGTTAGCGATTGGGGCGATTTGTAAGAACCTCCAGGGTTATGAAAGCAAACATCTGGCTATGTTAGATAGCTTTATTTTTATGGGAACGGGTAAAAAACTTTCTCTTCTTAACCATTTAACTGTAGAAAAAGTATACCAAGAAGTGCGTTTTTCACTTGAAGAACCTACAGAAGAAGAAAAAGGTAGTTTTTGGGAATACATTTTGCCAAAGGTAGACACAATAGTAGAAATGAAGGAAATTGATGCCCAACTGCAAATTCGGGTTTTAGAGGGTGAGAATCCCATTAAATTTGGAGAAAACAGGTATACGAAATGGTTTGACTATGATAAAATAATATGTGATTTGAAGGTCAGAAACAGAAGAGATGGCGATTTTATCTATCTTAAAGGGACTAAACTTAAAAAAAAGCTCAAGGATTATTTTATAGATCAAAAAATTCCACGAGACAAAAGAGGCTTAACCCCACTTATCACAGATGGTTCAAATGTCTTATGGATTATTGGCTATCGTATGAATGATGCATTTAAGGTGAGTTCTGACACCAAAAAAATATTAGAAGTCAAGTTTTTATCGGAGGAACAAGCAAATGACAATCGAGGGTAAGTTAAAGACACTTATTTCTGAGGCAGATATTAAGAAGAGAATCTCTGAATTGGGTCTAAAGATATCAAAAGATTATGAAGGTAAGTCAGTTTGTGTGATTTGTGTTTTAAAAGGTGGCGTTATGTTTATGGTGGATCTGGCTAAAGAAATTACAGTCCCAGTTACCATGGACTTTATGGCGGTTTCTAGTTATGGTACTGAAACCAGTAGTTCAGGTGTGGTCAAGATTGTAAAAGATTTAGATGAAAACATTGAAGGAAAAGATGTGATCGTTGTCGAAGATATTATAGACTCTGGTAGGACGCTGAGCTATTTGATTCAAATTCTAAATGACAGACGCCCAAAGAGTCTAAAAATATGTACTTTGTTAGACAAACCAGAAAGACGTGTTGTAGATGTAGATGTTGCGTATATTGGGTTTTCAATTCCAGATGCATTCGTAGTGGGTTATGGTTTGGATTATCAACAACTTTATAGAAATTTACCCTACATAGCTGTTGTAGAGGGTGTTGAATAACTGTTTGTTAAGAAGATTGATATTTTTTATAAAGTATGATAACATATATTACTAATATCAAAGAAGAATTTCAAAGGACACATTTTAAGGTGACCAATGAGAGGAGGATGGAAATTTGAAGAAAAATTTAAAAGGTTTTAGCTTTTATGCGATTATTCTATTTATTTTACTAATGGTTCTTATATGGACGGATCAGAATAAAGGTCCTATGACGGATGACTTTGGATATAACGAGATGATGGCTAAGATAGATCAAGTCGAACGTATTGAGGTATACCAAAACACAGAAATACCAACAGGTAAGGTGACGGTATACTTTAGCGCTAACGATGGTGGGGAAACAGAAGAATTCTTTATCCCTAATGTAGCGCTTTTTGGTGAAAGTATGAAAGGGTACAAAGATATATCCATTCATTTTTTCAATATTCCAAAACAAAGTTTGCTTGTGACTTTATTACCGTGGATCGTTATTATGGTAGCGACTGTGATCTTATTTTTCTTTATATTTAGTCAAGCCCAAGGTGGTGGCGGTGCTAATAAAGCCATGGCTTTTGGAAAAAGTAAAGCAAAAATGATTAATGACGATAAGAAGAAGGTTACCTTTAATAATGTAGCCGGCCTTCAAGAAGAAAAAGAAGAACTGGAAGAAGTTGTTGATTTCTTAAAGAGCCCGAGAAAGTTTGTTGAACTTGGCGCTAGAATCCCTAAGGGTGTTATCCTAGTGGGACCTCCTGGAACAGGTAAGACACTCCTTGCAAAAGCAGTAGCTGGAGAAGCGGGTGTACCTTTCTTTAGTATTTCTGGTTCTGACTTTGTTGAAATGTTTGTCGGTGTCGGTGCTTCTAGAGTAAGAGACTTATTTGAACAAGCTAAGAAAAATGCACCCTGTATTATTTTCATAGATGAAATTGATGCAGTTGGTAGACGTAGAGGTGCAGGTCTTGGTGGTGGGCATGATGAAAGAGAACAAACTTTAAACCAATTGCTCGTAGAAATGGATGGTTTTGGTGTAAATGAAGGCGTTATTGTCATTGCAGCAACCAATAGAGCAGATATTCTTGACCCAGCGATATTACGTCCAGGACGTTTTGATAGAAAAGTGTATGTGGGTAGACCTGATGTTAGAGGTCGTGAAGAAATTCTTAAAGTACATGCAAAAGGTAAACCCCTTTCAGATGATGTTAACTTAAAAGAATTGGCTCAAACCACTGCTGGATTTACTGGTGCAGATCTTGAAAATTTATTAAACGAAGCGGCAATTTATGCGGCTAGACAGGGTAGTAAGATTATTAAGCAAGAACATTTGAGAAGATCCTTTATCAAAGTAGGGATTGGTACTGAAAAGAGAAGTCGCGTGATTTCAGCAAAAGAAAAGCGTATTACAGCTTTCCATGAAGCGGGTCATGCCATTATCCAACACACACTTCCAGATGTGAATCCTGTTCATAGTATTTCAATCATCCCAACAGGTATGGCAGGTGGTTATACCATGTCCATTCCAGAACAAGATGAGATGTATATGACCAAGAAGAAAATGGAGCAAGAGATCGTCGTCCTATTAGGTGGTCGCGTAGCTGAGAAGCTCGTGCTAGACGATATTACAACTGGCGCTTCCAACGATATCGAAAGAGCAACAGCAATTTCAAGAAATATGGTCGTGCGTTATGGTATGTCTGATGTTCTTGGACCCATTATGTTCGGAGAAGATGAAAGTCAAGTCTTTATCGGCAGAGATTGGGGTCATACAAGAAATTATGGCGAAAATGTTGCAAGCATCATAGATAACGAAATCAGAAGCATTGTTGAAACTGCCTATGAAAAAGCAAGAGATATGCTTGTTGAGCACACAGATGCACTTCATAGAATTGCAAATGCTTTGCTTGAAAGAGAAAAAATCACAGGCGAACAATTCGTTACCTTATTTGAAGGCGGCGTGTTAGAAGAAATCGTTGTTGAAGAAGTGGTTGTTAAAGAAGAAGTAAAAGAAGAAGTCAAAGTAAAAGTGAAGGAAGATGAAAAGTCTTCTGATAAATAAAATCAAACGTCTCCTGATTGGGGACGTTTTTTTGTGGTTTGGTGCTATTTATTTGAGAGAATGGTGTGGAGGACTTTGTGAAAGTTAAGGTCATTTTCTGATGAGCGTTTTTTGATCTTAGAAGAGGCGTATCCGGAACGGCGGGCTCTTTGGGTGATGTGGCGTTTGAATAGCAGTTCATCGATGTTGTTTGCTGTATAGAGAAAACCCAAGGGGTTAACGACGTGAGTGGTTCTAGTAAGCGCCATTGTAGCGACACCATAGTCTTGAGTGATGATCAGATCGCCCTTGTCCATAAAATTGATGAGGGCTATATCTACAGCATCCTTACCTTTTGAAACGACATGAATAATAAAAAAATCGTCGACAAAGAAGTGGGAGGAGTCTACGAATATATGAACTTCTACTTGAAATTGAAGTGCGAGGGATCTTATAATTTCTTTTGCGGGGCAGGCATCGCCATCTACGACTATTTTCATTTGGACCTCCAGTATGAGTCATTTATTTATTATAACAAAGAATAGGGTTTTTTTGGTATAATATTTCTATCAGTTTTCTATCAGATTTGAAAGGGATATAAAATGCATCAGATTAAGATATCGGTTAGAGAGTTAATTGAATATGTACTGCGTTCTGGGGATATATCTGCCGTGTTCTTAAGCTCTAAGCGTATGTCTGATGGGGTAAAAGCCCATCAGAAATTTCAAAAAGCCGCTGGTGAGACATATGAGCAAGAAGTAAGTATTTCACATGAGGTAGAATATGAAGATGTTCATTTGCTTTTGTCGGGACGTATGGATGGTCTGATTCGGGTGGATGATATCGTTTTAATAGATGAAATAAAGTCTACGGGTAGAAGCCTTGACGATTTATCGGGAGATCATGTCTTGCACTGGGCCCAAGTTTGGATGTATGCCTATATGTATGCTCATCAGGAGGGTCTTAAACAGGTCATCACCCGCCTCACCTATATAGAACTAGAATCCTTTAAAATAAAGCAATTTGAGGCCCTTAAGACTTTCGAGGAGCTTGAGGTCTTTTTTTATGAGGTGATTCACAAGTATGTGGGCTGGGCTAAAAAGCAAAATGCCTGGCAGGAAGTGAGCAGAGCTTCTATGAGAGCTATTGAATTTCCTTTTGGTGATTATCGAAAGGGCCAAAAGCAACTCATGTCTTCCGTGTATAAGACCATCGAAGAGAAAAAGATTTTGTTTTCAAGAGCCCCTACAGGTATTGGTAAAACCATTGCTACTTTATTTCCTGCAATCAAGTCCTTGGGACATGAGAAGTGCGATAAAATCTTTTATTTAACGGCCAAAAGCATTGGTAAAGAGGTAGTCGTGGATACCTTAGGTGCCCTTGAGAGCAAAGGTCTGATGATTAAGAGGGTTGTGATTACGGCAAAGGATAAAACCTGCTTAAACACAAAGAAGGCTTGTAATCCAGAGGAATGTCCTTATGCTAGAGGGCACTTTGATCGGATTAATGAAGTGCTTGAGAAGATGTATGTAGAGCACCATCTTTTTAATAGAGAGGTGATTGAGCGGTATGCAGAAGCCTATCGCGTTTGTCCTTATGAGCTATCCTTGGATTTAGCGCTCTTTTGTGATGTGATTATTTGTGATTACAATTATGTATTTGATCCCAGTGCCATGCTTAAACGGTTTTTCTTGGAGGAAACGGAGCGTTATGTTCTGCTCATTGATGAAGCCCATAATCTGGTGGATCGTGCTCGGGAAATGTATTCTGCTACCCTTGATAAGCAAAAGGTTATGACCTTAAAGAAGAAAGTTAAGGACATTGATGCACGGCTTTATAAGTATTTTAATCAGCTCAATAAGGTGTTGATTGAACGCAGAAAGAAGTGCGATCAACAGGCGGAAGGGTGCTATAGTGATAAAGAAATGCCAGAGGATTGTGAAGAAGCATTACGAGGTATACTGTTCAGGACTGAGAAGATTTTCCCTCTGCATAAAAAATGGGAACATATGGACGAGTTATTAGATTTTTATTTTGATAGCTATGATTTTGTTAAAAAAAGTGAACTCTATGATGAAAAATACATCACCTATAATGAAAAGACCTCTCGAAATTTCCAAGTCAAAATGTTTTGTATGGATCCCAGTCGAAACATTCAGCTGGCTATTGGGAAGATGCAGGGAGTTGTCTATTTTTCAGCAACGTTATTACCGATGAATTATTATGTCTCTATTTTAGGTGGAGATGAAACGAGTTATGGCCTATCTATACCCTCCCCCTTTGACAGGGAGAAACTCTGTTTACTTATTGATAAATCTGTGTCCACAAAGTTTGCTAGACGAGAAAATTCCATACAACCCATTGTTGATAAGATTGATCAAATAACCAATCCTAAGAAGGGGAATTATATGGTCTTTTTTCCTTCCTATAAATACATGACGGATGTTTATGAAACCTATATGGACCAATATGACTCTGTACGTAAAGAGGTTATTATTCAATCTCGGGCCTTAGATGAAGGGGCTAAAGAAGAATTTATTGGTGCCTTTCATACCAATCGTGATAAGACCCTAATTGCTTTCGTCGTGCTTGGGGGGATGTTTGGTGAAGGGATTGATCTAACGGGTGAGAAATTAAGTGGTGCCATAATTGTGAGTGTGGGCTTGCCACAAATTTGTTATGAAAGAAATTTAATCAAGAGGCATTTTGATGTGATTTCAGGGAGCGGCTATGAATATGCCTATGTGTATCCGGGGCTTAACAAAGTGATGCAAAGTGCTGGCAGGGTTATTCGAACGGTAAATGACCAAGGTCTCGTTGTGCTCATAGATGAGCGCTTTAACCAACCTTATTACCAGAGTCTTTTCCCCCAAGAGTGGCAGCACCCCTTGGTGCTAAAAAAAGAAGATGATCTAGAAAGGGTAGTAGAAGCCTTCTGGAAAGACCCCTTATAAAAAACAAATAAAAGAGCTGCATAATTTGTCTGTTTTTTTTGTCGAATTAGCAAAGTGAAAATTTCCGTTGTGCAAAATTGCTAAGAAAGAAAATGAAAGTTGTAAAAGTTTATGCACACTTATTCTGTAAAACTTGATATAATAATACTTGTAAACCCCCCCCCAATACAATATATATAAGTTTTGCTACAACCCCATAAGAAGAGAATTTTTTCTCCCTTAATCCCCCCTAAAGGACAGCAGATCGGACGGCTGTCCTTTTTCGTTGTTAAAAAGTTGGGATTTTGAATAAAATAGTTCGTTTTGTAAATAATGTAAGACAAGATTCCGCTTTCTTCTATTGTCACTTTTGCAATTATGTAATAAAATATAGTAAATACTAATTAAGGAGGCTTGAAAAACATATGCAGATTGCCTTTGAACAACTTTCGAAAAACCAGAAGATGATAGCGTATATGTCACTGAGAGAACCCATTCTAGATGAGAGAGCCATATTCTCTGATGCTAGCAAACAATATAAAAGCCCTGTAGAGCCTGCGATTAATGAACCTACGAAGGTAACCATTAGAACTGCAAAAGAGAATATCGATGCAGTTTATTTGTGTTATTTGGGCAAAAGAGTACCCATAGAGGTCGAACTCTCAGACGAGATGTTTGATTATTACTCAGGCACCATTATCCCAGGGGATAAAACCATCGAGTATTACTTTGAACTCAATGTGGGAAAATTGAAATGTTATTATAATAAAAAAGGAGTTAGCAGAGAGCCAGACTCCTATTTTAATTTTAAGCTCGTCCCTGGTTTTAAAACCCCTGACTGGGCAAAAGGTGCTGTTATGTACCAAATTTTTGCGGATCGTTTCTTCAATGGGGATAAGACCAATGACGTGGTGAACGATGAATATGTTTATGTGGGTAAGCCTTCTAAAAAAGTAGAAGATTGGGAAAAATTTCCAAGCCCAGATGGTATACGAGAATTTTATGGCGGAGACCTTCAAGGGGTCATTGAGAAGATGAACTATTTACAGGAGCTAGGTGTTGAGGTAATTTATCTTAATCCTATTTTTGTATCGCCTTCAAATCATAAGTATGATACACAAGACTATGATTCAATTGATCCGCATCTTGGGAAAATCCTTGTAGATGAAGGGCAGCCTTTAGATCCAAACAATTTAGATAATAAATTTGCTAGTAAATATATTTCTAGAACGACTAGAAAAGAGAATCTCGAAGCGAGTAATGCCCTATTTGCAACATTAGTGGATGAAGCTCATAAAAGAAATATGAAGGTTATACTAGATGGCGTTTTTAACCACTGTGGTTCTTTTAATAAATGGCTGGATCATGAGAAATTCTATGAGAATTCCCATGCATATGAAACGGGTGCATATATTTCAGCGGATAGCCCATATGCCACTTTTTTCTATTTCCACAATAAGGCGGGATGGCCAAACAATGGTAACTATGATGGTTGGTGGGGTTATGATACACTGCCTAAGTTGAATTATGAAGGCTCTCCAAAACTTTATGAGTATATTATCAAGGTTGCCCAAAAATGGGTTTCTCCACCCTATAATGCGGATGGTTGGAGATTAGATGTCGCTGCTGATTTAGGCTATACAAAGGAATTTAATCACCAGTTCTGGAAGGACTTTAGAAATGCAGTTAAGACGGCTAATCCGGAAGCACTTATTTTAGCGGAACATTATGGAGATCCTCATGATTGGATTCAAGGCGATCAATGGGACTCTGTTATGAACTATGATGCATTTATGGAGCCCTTGACTTGGTTCTTGACCGGTATGGAAAAGCATAGTGATGAATATAGACCGGATTTACAAGGCAATCATCGCGCATTTTTTGATGCCATGACTCATAATATGTCGAGGTTTCATTTCCAGTCTTTGCAAGTAGCTATGAATGAGTTGTCTAATCATGACCATAGTAGATTCTTGACTAGGACAAATCATGTGGTTGGGCGTACGAATTCTTTGGGACCTGTGGCTGCTAGTGAAGGCGTTAATAAGGGGATTATGAAAGAGGCAGTGGTTATTCAGATGACATGGCTTGGCGCACCTACGATTTATTATGGGGATGAAGTTGGCCTTTGTGGTTGGACGGATCCTGATAATAGGAGAACTTTCCCTTGGGGTAAGGAAGACAACGAGCTATTAGCCGTTCATAAAGAGTTGATTAAGATTAGAAAACAGTATCCTGCGCTGAAGAACGGATCGATTAAGTTTCTTCATGGTGAGCATAATGTGCTCTGTTATGGTAGATGGGATGAAGAGGACAAGATTGTGGTTGTTGTTAATAATGCAAGGGAAGAAAAGACGGTGAAGATTCCTGTTTGGGAGATTGGTATTAAGAATTCTGATACTTTAGAACAGCTGATAGAAACCACTGTTAGTGACTTTACCACGGATGATACCATTCATTTTG
>CAZJIO010000065.1:0-601 GCA_964546035.1 uncultured Eubacteriales bacterium
ATTACCATCAGTGATTGCTTGATTAACCTTTGGAGACATAATTGTAATTCCATTGTAAACAATGTTAATTATTTTGCCTACATTCGCTGTTGTACCTGTCGCAAATTTAGTTTTGCCTTCCTCATTAAATTCTAAAGAAATATTAAATGGACTGTTTAAATCGCCTGGTGTATTAGTTGCTGTAGCTGTCTTTATATGGCTACCATCCACAACAATATTACCCGCTTCATCTATAAACTGAATATTCCCTGGTTCACCCATTTCTTGTAAAATTTTGTTTTGATCTGTTGCGCCCGGAATATTGATGTTAATTCTATCTTTACCTTCTTTATAAACTTCACCTTCTGTGTAACCTTTTTCATCTAATCTCTTACGAAGTTTATAGATGGTGTCTGAAATTTGTTGATCTGTTGGATCAGTTTTAATGGTTGGATCTGTGTTAACTGCTGTATAAGTAATACTTACCCCGCCCGCTAAGTCTAATCCCAAATTAATATCTTTTGCCCCTGCTGTGTGATTTTCACCTATGCCGTTAGCGGCTAAGTAAATAGCACCCGCAATAACAAGTATAGAAAGGACTAGGCCTAGAATACTTTTACCC
>CAZJIO010000065.1:613-2660 GCA_964546035.1 uncultured Eubacteriales bacterium
TCATTTGTATAAATCCTCCTTAAATTTTTGTATAAAAAACATTAATTAAAATTATAAGTATTATCCCACTATTAGTCAAGTTGTTTAGGCGAGCTTTAAAGCATTGCCTCTTTCGCTTTTAAATAAATAGCACATTCTACCCTTTTTTTCTCCAATGCACAGGAGATTTCATAAACTTCTTTTATGTTATTGTGGAAATTATAAGCATTGGCACTACAGCCACCGCCACAATAGAACTTGGACCAACATTCTTTACAGCTGTCCTTGGAATGGACATGGGTATTCTTAAATTCTATTTGTAAATCCTTTGTTAAAACGCCCGTATCTACCGTACCCATTTTCTGATCTTCCATGCCAACGAATTGATGACAAGGATACAAATCCCCTTCTGGTGTAACGGCTAAGTATTCACAACCAGCCCCACAACCTGTCATTCTTTTAATGACACAAGGTCCTTGGCCTAAATCAATCATAAAATGGAAAAAGTTAAATGGTTTACCTGCCGCTTTATAAGCCAACATCTGATCAGCAAGAAACTCATATTGTTCATAAATGACTGCTAAATCCTCTTCTTTAATCGCATAGGGCATATCATCTGGTGATACCACTGGCTCTACCGAAATCTGCTTGAACCCTAAGTCAGCTAAATGCAAAACATCTTGTGCAAAGTCTAGATTATTATGGGTAAAAGTACCTCTCACATAATAATTCTTTTGGTTTCTGCTTTCCGCAACTTTAATGAGTTTCGGCAATATGAGGTCATAACTGCCCTTACCATTGGGTGTTGGTCTCATTAAATCATGAATCTCTTTTCTGCCATCTATACTCAGTACAACATTGTACATATGTTCATTGATATACGCTAAAATTTCATCGTTTAATAGGACGCCGTTTGTGGTAATGGTAAACCTGAAAAACTTACCGTGCTCCTTTTCTTGACTTCTAGCGTACTCAACAATACCCTTAACGACATCGAAGTTCATGAGAGGTTCGCCACCAAAAAAGTCGAGTTCTAGATTTTTTCTTGAGCCACTGTTTTTAATTAAAAAATCAATGGCTTTAATACCTACTTCTAGAGACATCATGGAACGATCCCCATGGTATTCGCCTTCACTAGCAAAACAATACTTACAGGCTAAATTACAATCGTGAGCAATATGCAAGCATAGCGCTTTTACAACCGTTTCTCTTTCTTGGAATTTCTCAGCAACCCCTTCGTAAACATTGGCACTAAAGAGTTGTTTGGCATCAATGAGATTATTGACTTCCTCAAAAGCTTCATCAATGACTTCTTCTGTAAATTCTTCAGAGAGACTTTGAGAAATGTCTAATAAGGAGTGTCCCAAATCTAATTTTTCAATAATGGTATAAAGCATATCGTCAACAACATGCACTGAACCGCTATTAATATCCAGCACGATGCTTAGGTCTTTCATTTTATATTGGTGAATCACGACATTATGTCCTTTCAATAAATAAGCAGCGACGATTGGTCACTGCTTTAATTGAGACTAGGAAACTTCCTATTCTTGTTTAAATGCGCTGAAGCACATTTTGAACTAGTTACTATTTTCGCAAGTTTGATTGCCTACTGTACAAGATGTTTTACAAGCGGATTGGCAAGAAGTTTGACATTCTCCACAACCACCTTTTTCTAAGCTTTTGTTAAGTACTGCTCCAGTTAAAGTGACTACATGTTTCATGTGAGCTATCTCCTTTCTAAATGCGGTTATGAACGAATATGTCATAACACGACACTATTATGAATAATGAACTAACATATTATACCATAGTGCCTCAGATATTAAAAGCTTTTATTTACCCCATTAACCTAACATGCCCCCTATGGTACCTCCGCCAACACACATTAAAAACATAGTCAAAGAATCTTGGGCTAACTTACTGTCCTTACCCATTAACAACGAAATCAGTAATAGAATCACAAAATAGGTTAATCCCACTGCAGCACCATAAATAAATCGCCTTTCTCTAAAGGTTTTTGCGGAAATAACGCCACCAACAAAGGTTGCTAAAATCATGATGACGA
>CAZJIO010000065.1:2685-3589 GCA_964546035.1 uncultured Eubacteriales bacterium
CCTATATTGATTTGATTGTCTGGCAAATCCATTTTGTACATTAGAAAAGCTAAAAGAAATAAAAGTAGTCCCGTGAGTATGTAGGTGAAAACAATAATTTTAGTCAGATTAAGTGCTATTTTCTTGACTTGTAATCCTTGGTTTTTAGTCACAGCGCGCATATAATCCCCCTATAGCATTTGATACTCTAGTATATTATGTTATAATACTGTTTAGACCATCGCGCCTGTTGACTACCGACCACAGAAAGGAAGTATCCTATGAAAATTATTGATTTGCATACACATACAACTGCCTCAGATGGCACATATACCCCTACCCAACTGGTGGATTATGCCCTTAAGAAAAAGCTTTCTGCTCTAGCCATCACAGACCACGATACCATTGATGGCATTGGTGAGGCAAGACGACACTTAGGCACTGACTCTAATCTCGAAATCATATCTGGGATTGAGTTCTCTACTAATACCGAAGAGCAGGGGCTCGATATCCACATACTTGGGCTTTTCATCAATGAAAACGACCCCGAATTTGTTGCACAACTTCACGATATTGTTGCCTCTAGAAATAAAAGAAATCAGAAAATGGTCGATAAACTGTGTGAAATAGGTCTTCCCATTACCATAGAAGATGTCATAAGAAATGCATCAGATGGCGTCATTACTAGGGCTCATTTCGGAAGAGCCTTACTAGAAAAGGGGTACGTTACTCAGCTTAAAGATGCCTTTTCAAAGTACATTGGGAACGACTGCATCGGCTACATCCCAAGAGAGAAATTAACACCGCAAAGAGCTATCGAGATGATTAGAGCCTGTGGTGGCGTAGCTGTCCTAGCACATCCGACACTTTACCATTTAGATCTCAGACAACTAAATGTATTGCTAAAAGAACTAGTAGATCACGG
>CAZJIO010000065.1:3628-9538 GCA_964546035.1 uncultured Eubacteriales bacterium
CTTCATAATGTTTCAGAAATAAGGTATCTTAAAGACTTTGCCAGTCAGTACGGATTAGTGATCACTGGTGGCTCAGATTTTCATGGTGCCAATAAAACGGGGATCGATTTAGCTGTAGGCCGTGGCAATCTAGAAATCCCCTATCCCATACTAGAACCCATTCGCAAGTTGTCAGGGGGACGGAGAAACTGACAACTTAAAAGCAAAAAACCCGGTTTCCCGGGTTTTTTGCTTTTATCTTTTATTCTTCAATTTTAACGATTGATAAATCTGGTTCAGCTGCCGCAGCTCCTGAGCTTCTTTGAACAGGAATTCTGACACCCTTGTTCATACCAAACTCAACAATTAAATTATCATTAACTGTATCCACTACTTTACCATATAAACCGCCTGATGTTAAAATCCATTCTCCAATTGCAATACTGCTTTGCATAACGCCAACTGCTTTTTGTTTTTTTCTTTGTGGTCTTATAAGCACAAACCACATAAAAGCGAAAAATGCTCCGTAGATAACAATCAAAAAGAGTGTTGAATTTCCTGCTGGCGCATCTGCAGATGCTTCTAATAAACTAAAAAAATTAAACATGATGTTCCTCCTTATAATGCTATTTCAACCAATATTTGGTTAAATTTCATTCTTAATATCACATACTTTACACGTTAGAGGCCACCTTGTCAACAGTTTTCTCCTTACTCATTTCTTTTAATACCAATATCTGTTCTAAATTGTTTGCCAACAAAATCGATATCTTCAACAGCTTCATAAGCCTTTAATCTCGCCTCATCCATATCTTTTCCAATAGCTGTCACGCCTAAGACTCTACCTCCATTGGTAATGAACTTTCCTTCTTTTAAAGCTGTTCCTGCATGGAAAACCATGAGATCTTCTTTGTCCTTTTGAGCGTCAAGCCCTGTGATTTCAAATCCCTTTTGATAATCCACAGGATATCCACCAGAAGCAAGTACAACACACACGGTACTGTTAGAATCCCATTCGAGGTTTAGCTCATTAAGTTTCCCATCGATGGCGGCTTCAAAAACATCTACCAAATCCGTCTTCAACCGGGGCAGGACCACTTGAGCTTCTGGATCACCAAATCTGGCATTGTATTCAAGAACTTTAGGTCCATTTGGCGTCAACATAAGGCCAAAGAAAATGATCCCTGTAAAAGCACGCCCTTCTGACTTCATAGCTCTTAGAGTCGGTAAAAATAATTCTTCATAGCATTTCGCTGCTAATTCTTCCGTATAAAAACGACTGGGTGAGAAGGTCCCCATGCCGCCTGTATTAAGACCTTCGTCGTTATCAAAAGCTCTCTTGTGGTCTTGAGCACTGACCATAGGAAGGAGGTGTTCTCCATCGCAAAATGATAACACAGAAACTTCTGGTCCAGTCATGAATTCTTCCACAACCATCCTAGTCCCGGCTGAGCCGTACTTTTTCTCAACCATAATTTCATCAACACCTTCAAGGGCTTCTCCAACTGTCTGACAAATCAGCACGCCTTTACCTAAGGCCAGTCCATCTGCTTTTAAAACCAATGGATAATCACATTTGCCAAGATAACTCTTGGCCAAAGCAGGCTCTTCAAAAACCTCATATCCCGCTGTTGGAATGTTGTATTTTTTCATTAAATCTTTGGCAAATACCTTACTACCTTCTAAAATAGCTGCGCTTTGATTGGGTCCAAACACCCGCAGTCCCTTAGCTTGAAAAACATCTACGATACCCAGCATGAGGGGATCATCCATCCCAATAACAGTCAAATCTACTTTATTTTCACTAGCCCAATCTGCTAAAAGTTGTACTTCTGTTGCGGCGATTGGGACACACTTTGCAAGTTCAGCTATCCCCGCATTACCTGGCGCACAATAAATAGACGTCACTTTAGGACTTCGCGTTAACTTCCAAATGATGGCGTGTTCTCTGCCGCCACTACCAACGACAAGTATTTTCATATGAGTACCACCTTTCCACCAATAACTTTTATTTGATCATTAGCAATAAGGCTAATGGCTTGAGGCAAAATTTGCCACTCAGCCTCTTCCATAACACGTATTTGCAAACTTTCAGCTGTATCATTAGCTGCCACTAAAACTGCTTTTTGTAAAAGAATGGGTCCCGTATCTGTACCCTCATCCACAAAATGAACAGTCGCTCCTGTAATCTGAACACCTCTATGTAAAGCGGCTTCATGAACTTTCAATCCATAAAATCCTTCTCCACAAAAGGAAGGAATTAATGAGGGATGTATGTTAATAATTTGATTAGAAAACGCCTTTATAAATGCTTCACCAAGGACCACAAGATAGCCCGCCAACACCACTAAATCCACTTTAAAACCTTTAAAATGCTCAATCAAAGCTTCATTAAAAGCATCTCTATTGACATAATCCATTGGACGAATAGCCGTTCCATTAATCCCTTTTAATCTTGCACGTTCCAGTCCATAGGCTGTTTTTCTATTGCTAACAACTGTGACGATTTCAGTATTGGTAAGCGCTCCGCCATCAATTGCATCTAAAATCGCTTGAAGGTTTGTTCCACTTCCTGAAATGAGTACCCCAACCCTTAGCATAACTCGACTCCTGCCGCTCCTCTTTTGACTTGACCAATGACGTAAGCCTTTTCGCCAACGCTTTCTAAAGCACTAATGGCTTGAGCTGCTGCTTCAGGTGCTAAAGCCACTACCATACCAATACCCATATTAAAGGTATTGTACATATCTCTTTGTGGCACATCACCCAGTTGTTGCATCACGTTAAAAATAGGTGTAACCGGCCATGAGCCTAAGTTAATCTCTGAATAAAACCCTTCAGGCAACATTCTTGGTATGTTTTCTATGAAACCACCACCGGTAATGTGACTGATTGCTTTTACTTCTACAGCTTCTTTTAAGGCATTGACAGCCTTCACATATATTTTAGTCGGCTTCACCAATTGTTCTCCAAGGGTAGAGCCTAATTCTTCCACATAAACAGCCAATCTTTCAAAGGTTGGCTCGAATATTTTTCTCACAAGGGAATAGCCATTGCTGTGAATACCGGAGGAAGCGATCCCTAGCAGCACATCACCTTCAACCACCTTAGAACCGTCAATCATATTCTTTTTGTCAACAATGCCCACAGCAAAGCCAGCTAAATCATATTCATCTATGGGATAAAAACCCGGCATTTCCGCAGTTTCTCCGCCAATCAGAGCGGTTCCCGCTTGTCTACAGCCTTCAGCCATACCGCTAACAAGGGTTGCAATCTTTTCAGGAAAATTCTTTCCACATGCGATATAATCTAAGAAAAACAAAGGCTCTGCACCACAGCAAACGATATCATTTACACACATTGCCACACAGTCAATTCCCACAGTATCATGTTTGTCCAAAACAAAAGCCACTTTTAGCTTTGTTCCAACACCATCGGTACCTGAAACAAGAATAGGTTCTTCCATCTTATGTTTAGCTAATGAGAATAAGCCACCGAAGCCCCCAATATCTGTCACAACACCCTCTGTAAAAGTCGTCTTAACATGTTTTTTCATCAATTCTACTGCCTTGTAACCCGCTTCAACATCAACACCTGCTTCTTTGTAACTTATTGACATGGTTTTGCCTCCTGCCCTTCTTCTATTTTCATAGGATAATTCCCCATAAAGCACGCTGTACAAAAATCACACTTAGCCCCTTCAGTCGTTGTAAGTAGGCCTTCTACACTGATATACCCTAAACTATCCGCACAAATGAGTTCACGAATTTCATCAACGGTGTGGGTTGTCGCTATTAATTTTTTACGTTCTGGTGTATCAATTCCAAAATGACAAGAATATTTTACTGGCGGTGAACTGATTCTCACATGCACTTCTTTTGCCCCTGCAGATCTGAGTAAATTAACGATATGGCGGCTGGTTGTCCCTCTAACAATGGAGTCATCAATCATCACAACGCGCTTACCTTCTACAAGACTTCTTATGGGATTGAGTTTGAGTTGTACACCCAGTTCTCTCATCCCTTGATCTGGTTGGATGAAAGTTCTTCCAACATAACGATTTTTCATAAAGCCGTTCACAAAAGGAATGCCTGTCGCATGGGCATAGCCTTGTGCTGCGCCATAACCTGAATCAGGTACACCCACCACCACATCTGCCTCAACAGGGTATTCAAGCGCCAATCGCTCACCTGCTTTAAAACGGGTAGCAAAAACTTCTACGCCTTCCATGATGCTATCTGGTCTTGCAAAATAGACATATTCAAAAATACACATTGCTGATTTTTCAGGTGTTTCCAGTTGTATGGATCTTAGTCCTTTTTCATCACAGATGACAATTTCTCCTGGCTTAACATCCCTAAGAAATTCTACACCAAGGGCGTCAAAGGAACAGGACTCTGAAGAAAACACATAAGAATCTTGCTTTTTACCGATCACCAGTGGTCTCATACCAAGAGGATCTCGCGCTGCTATCAATTTATGGGGTGTGAGTATTAAAAGGGAATAAGCACCTTGAATAATGCCCATGACTTCTTGTAACGCATCCTCAATAGAATTGTATTTAATACGGTTTCGTGAAAGTAAGGCTGCTATAACTTCCGAATCCGTTGTCGTTTGAAAAATGGTCCCTTGATCTTCTAACTCAGCTCTTAGTTTGTTTGCATTTGTTAGATTACCATTATGAGCTAAAGACATATGACCCTTGGTGTATTTCAAGACAAGAGGTTGTGCATTTTCTGCCAAACTATCTCCTGATGTGGAATATCTCACATGTCCAATAGCCGAATGTCCTTTTAAATAATCCAAAATGTATTCATCAAAAATCTCTGCAACCATTCCCATTTCTTTTCTGTAAAGAATGGTTCCGTTATTATTAACAGCTATACCTGCACTTTCTTGGCCTCGATGTTGTAGGGAAAAGAGACCGTAATAAGCCATTCTAGCTGTATCAAAATCGTTCAGATTATAAACGCCAAATACGCCACATTCCTCTTTTAACTTATCTTCATTCCACATAATTTCTTCCTCCAATTAAACGCGATGTCACTTGGGATTATTCCCCTAAAAGTCTTCTTAGAATTTCTTGATAAGCGCCTTCTACATTGCCCAAATCCCTTCTAAAGCGGTCTTTGTCAAGTTTCTCTTTTGTCACGGTATCCCAGAAACGGCAAGTATCTGGAGAGATTTCATCCGCTAAAATAATTTCGCCATTAGCAGTTCTGCCAAATTCGATTTTAAAATCGATGAGTTCAATATTGACTTTAGCAAGATATCTTGAAAGGATTTCATTGATTTGGAAGGAATAGGATGCGATGGTATTGAGTTCATCTTCATCGGCCAAATCCAACGCATATATATGATATTGATTGATCATTGGATCGCCTAATGCATCATTTTTATAGCAGTACTCAAGGACTGGCTTAGAAAGCTTTGTGCCTTCTTCAAGACCTAATCTACCACAAAGACTCCCTGCAACAATATTTCTTACGATGACTTCTATAGGAACAATTTGAACTTTTCGAACAATGGTTTCTCGATCACTGATCTCTTCAACTAAGTGAGTAGGAATGTCTTGTGCCTCGAGCACCTTCATCAAATGATTGGATACTCTGTTATTGATGATACCCTTCTCGTTAATTGTACCCTTTTTAATACCATTAAATGCGGTGGCATCGTCCTTATAGTCAACGATTAAAAGTCCCTCATCATTTGTGGTGTAAACTTTCTTGGCCTTTCCTTCATAGAGCAGTGATACCTTTTCCATTTGTAATCCTCCAGATAAGTTGTTTTGATAGTTCATGGGATTGATTGTATTTACATTTGAGCGATATACGCTTCATAACCCAGTTCATGAAGTTGTTCTACTTTTTCCTCAACCATGGTTTTAAGGGCTTCTTTATACGCCACTACCTTTTGTTGAAGATTTTCATC
>CAZJIO010000065.1:9548-15285 GCA_964546035.1 uncultured Eubacteriales bacterium
TACCGAGAATCTGAACTGCTAAAATACCCGCGTTCTTAGCACCATTTATAGCCACTGTTGCAACAGGTATACCCGGAGGCATTTGAACAATAGAATAAAGAGAATCTACGCCACTAAGGGCTTGAGTTTTAATCGGTACGCCGATGACCGGCACGGGTGTAAGTGCTGCTACCATACCCGGTAAATGGGCTGAACCTCCAGCACCTGCGATGATAAGCTTTAAACCACGACTCATAGCAGCTTTTGCATATTCAACCATTTTATCAGGTGTTCTATGGGCTGATATGATGGTAATTTCATAGTCAACTCCAAATTCCTTTAGGATTTTTGCGGCTTCTTGCATGACGGGTAAATCTGAATCACTACCCATAATGATGCTTACTTGAATGGCCATAATCTTCTCCTTTTGGCGAGTCGCCTACACTTTAGCTATTATGTGAATTTTATTTTTAGCAAAATCCGCTTCGGAAAGAGCTTCCTCAACGGTGTTTGCACAAACCGTTAGGTGACCCATTTTTCTTCTGGCTTTTACTTCTGATTTACCATAAAGATGAATTTTGACACGTGGATTTTCATAGGCTTCTTCGACGCCTATGACAAGGGTTTCACCCTCTGAACCCATTTCACCAAGGAGATTTCTCATAACCGTAGGACATCTTAAGGTAACATCTCCAAAGGGGAGTCCTGTTATGGCTCTAATATGCTGTTCAAATTGACTGGTTAAACAGCCTTCTATGGTATAATGGCCTGAATTATGGGGTCTTGGAGCGACTTCGTTAATAAACAATTCATCGTTCTCAGCTACAAACATTTCCACACAGAACATACCGACACCATGAAAAATTTCCATGACTTCATGGGCAAGCGCCATGGCTTTTTGAGAACAGGCTTCAGAAATGGGAGCTGGCACAACCGTTAGGTCCAAAATGCTGTTTACATGATGGTTTTGTGCTACAGGATAGACGACGATCTCTCCCTGCAGACCTCTACAGGCTAGAACGGACACTTCCATAAGAAATGGAACGAATTTTTCAATCATAAGGGGTATTTTACCCGCACCTAAAGCTTCATAAGCTTCTTGAACAGAGCTGGGGTCTTTAATGACGGCATTGCCTTTGCCATCATAGCCACCCGTACAGGATTTCAACATCATCGGATAACCAAATTGTTCTCCAACTTTAAATAGATCTGCTATGTCCTCTACTTTTTTAAATTCAGGAACGGGGATTTTTTTTTCTAATAAAACAGATTTTTGAGTGAATTTATTTTGAATGATTTCAAGACTGGCAGAGGTTGGATAAACGAGATGACCGTCCTCTTCAATTTTTTTTAGAGCATCAACACAGATGTGTTCAAATTCATAGGTAATGACATCTGATTTTTCAGCTAATAACCTAATAGCTGCTTCATCATCAAAAGCTGCAACAATGTGTTCATCCGATATGCTATGAGATGGACAATCCTGGGTTGGATCTAAAGTAATGACATAAAATCCTAATCTCTTAGCATCTAAAATCATCATTTTTCCGAGTTGTCCGCCACCAATAATACCGATCTTCTTCTTAAGATTGTTCATGTGTGCATCCTCATTCTTTAATATAAATGTGCTTTTTACGTCTAATTGCTTTCTATTTTCTATTTTACAGTCCAAAAAGCGATTAGTCAATCTATTTTTCCGAACATTTATAACGTTTTTTTGAAAATCATTCGGAAACTGGATAATTAGCAAAAAAACAGCAGAGCTGGAAGCCTACTGCTGTTTTTTACTCCATTCTATTTTATTCAATCAGATATTTTATGGCCTCAATAATGTTATCTTTTTTGGTACTATTGACATATATGGAAAGAATCAATCCATTTTCTTCATCTGTCAGTCCTGTTAATTTCGGACTCGATGTAACATTGATACCATAAATACTTTCTATCCCAGTATCGATTAACGTATTTTTAATGATTAAATCCTCATCAACTTCTATGTCACCCGACGCAAACAATTCGTCTAAAGGTGCAAAGAGACCAGATTCAGCAAATCCAACATAATCACTATCTAGAGAGATAAAGAGATCGGCAGTTTTCGAGGATGTCTTAGCAAAAAATCTGGCATTACTGGCTAATTGTTCATCTGGACTCCCCGATGTAAGATTAATAGGATCCACAAGAACTTCCCCTATAATCCCTTTTTCGATGAACATTGCTTGCAATTCTTCTTGCAGTGACAATGCCAAATTCGAATTCACTTGATTACCAATAATTGTGACATCTAAGGCATATATTCTATGTTTATTCTCCCACACAGTCACCGTAATCCACACAACCATGATGATTGTAAACAAAGTGGCAATAATGGGAAACTTGTAATAATCCCATATAAATTCAATCTTAGCTCGCGGTTTTAACTCTTTATATACCATATTCTATACCCCCTCGTGATTAAAAGGTTCATTTAAAAGTTCTGTACCAGGAAGAACGAATCTGCCCTCTTTTATAACGGGGATTTTCTTACCTGTTTTAGTTAGAACCTCAATAAGCGCCAACTCATCATAAGGAATGGTTATATCTGTGTGTTTATAGGTATAAGCTTGGCTCAAATCTGTTTTTCTTAAAGAACTCTTTTCATTATCTCGTGCAATAATTTCCTTGCCATCTGAATTACAAACAAAAACATCTTCACTCCATGCAAAACAAGTATCGCCAATAGCAAAATGTGGCCCCATTTTTTCTGCAATTAAGATGGGCAGCAAATGTGCAATTTTATATTTCTTAGCCATCACATAGGCGGTCGTATTCGTCCCAATGGCAAACTCACCTAAAGGAAGCGTCTTATGGGGATGCATCTAATTTTCATGGACAAATTTTTCATTTTCTTCGTCCGTATCGAAATTGGTACAGGTGTATCCTTCAATAAACCCGTCTTTAAAGCTAATCTGTAAATTTTCATACTTCAGATTGTTCAAGTAAACTTGAGAAACATGTATTTTCCCCGTGGTTCCTAGGAGTACCGGCGATGTATACACCTCTCCTACTGGTACATTTAAGTCTGCGGTACAGTTTTCAAAATTCGTTTGATTTTCTGAATCCGTGAGTTCATGTAGTTTGACTAAAATATCTGTTGTGTTCTCACCTTTTCCTACGACATGAACAAACTCTCCTAAATCCAAAACATCTATGATCTGCTTTTGTATTTTCTCATAAACCTGACTATCTAGAGAATTAACAGCAATGACATCCTTAAAAATGTCCTCGTAGTCTTCACCAATGGAAGGCAGCGGATAGGCAATGATGACAAAACTCCATGCACTACCTGGCAAATACGCATTACTTGTTTTATTACGAGTTGCTGTTTGCTCATTTTTGAGGCTGGTTTGCTCCTCGTTATAAGCGATACAAGAACCTTTACTCAGCGGTGAAAAAGGCTTATTTCCAAAGCTTTCTTGTAAAGCAACCCCTGCCATCTCTCTCGCCAAATCTTTGTGTTTTTCCATAAGAGCAGCAAAAGCTGCCTCACTTGCATCTACATAGTCTTGGCTGAAAAACAAAGCTTCATCAAAACGATGATCATAGGAAAATTGCGGATTGGGAGGGGTTGAAATCAACCTGGGTCTTGCTGCTGTAAAAACATCAGAATAGACCAAGGGTTCTAACCCCATATCTCTAAAATTCTCTACAACCTTCCTTATAATTCTTTCAAAGCTAATAGGATAAGCAATGTTAATGGTCTTTTTTTCTGAAAGGGGAATTTCTTTGTTACCATTCAGATAGCCTTTTTGAAAAGCTTCAGTACAAACATTTGCCAACCTTTGTATGTTTTCTTCAGGTAAAGTCATGAGATACTGGGCTGTTTTGATTTCATTTTCACCCA
Organism: uncultured Eubacteriales bacterium; assembly: GCA_964546035.1. Lineage (GTDB taxonomy): Bacteria > Bacillota > Clostridia > Lachnospirales > Vallitaleaceae > CAZJIO01. Next base: position 13,408 of record CAZJIO010000065.1, read on the forward strand.
CATAAAGTCCATAACTAAAAAGGTACCTTAAGTCATTTAAATCTGAAGACAAAAGAACATCTGAGTAGCTGTTAAACCCAGCATCAAATTTCCTTAAAATGGCTACCTCTGTCTTAAGGTCTAAGGCATCCATAGACTCCTTATGAATCAGCTCAGAAATAACGGCTCCATTTCCTTGGGTAATGGCTTCATAAGACTTTATAAACAGCTCATTGTTAAGGGCTAGTCTAAATTTTTGTCCTTCAAACACATAGGAAATGCCATCAATCATGCGTGTATAAATGTAGCAGAGCTTTTGACCTAAATCTTCACCAAAAACTTGTGTACATTTTTCTGGATTAGCAAAACTTGTTTCATAGTGTTCAGAGACTTCTTTGTATAGACTTCTATTCAGCTCTTTTAGGGCATCAAAAGTGAAGGTTTTAACATGACCACTAGAAATCATTTCCCATATATCCGCTAATCGCATAAGCGATAAGCCCGCCTGCTGAAAATACGAATCCACTTCTTCTTCACCTTTTGTAGCCTCAATAATCTGTTTAATACGCACCAAACTTGTTGAGTATCTGTCCTCAAAAGGTTTGTTCATTTTGTCGAAATAATGACCTAACATGCCATCAACCTCCCGGTAGAATCTATTTCATACCCTGTAAAATTTCTTTTAAAAGGGTTGTTACGGTTTGAGGATTTGCTTGACCCTTTGTTAATTTCATCATTTGCCCCATTAAGATGTTAAGGGCTGTTTCTTTTCCACCCAAATAATCTTGAACAGGCTTTGGATTGTTATTAATAATTTCCTGTGCCATGGTTTTTAAAGCACCTGTGTCATTAATTTGTTTAAGACCTTTTTCTTCTGCAATGATAGCTGGATTTTTACCAGTTTCCCACATATCTATGAATACTGTTTTAGCAATACTATTACTCAAGGTACCCTCTTCGATTAAGTTGACAAGTTCGCCTAATAAAGGTGCTGCAAATGGAATGACCGCTTGCTCCTTCTCTTCTTCATTAAGTCTTGAGAATATATCAGAAAATATCCAATTGGCTACAGCTTTTCTATTTTTTGCAGTTTCACACGCGGTTTCGAAGAACTCTGCCATTCTTCTGGATGCAACAATGAGATCAGCATCGTATTCGGTAAGGCCAAAGTCTTTTAAATATCTTGCTTTTCTAGAACCTGGTAATTCCGGCAAGGCATCCTTGATGGCTTGAATGGTTTCTTTTGAAGTCACGATAGGCATCAGGTCTGGCTCTGGAAAATATCTGTAATCGTGGGCTTCTTCTTTGCTTCTCATGGAAATCGTAATGCCTTTTGCTTCGTCCCATCTTCTGGTTTCTTGAGTAATGGTGCCGCCTTCTTCAAGGACTTTGATTTGTCTTCTTGATTCATATTCTACGGCTTTAACGATAAAGCTAAAGGAGTTCATGTTTTTCATTTCAGTTCTCGTACCTAGTTTTTCTGCGCCTATTTTACGTACTGAAAGGTTAACATCGCATCTTAGAGAGCCTTCATTCATTTTACAGTCTGAAACATCTGCATAGAGCAAAATAGTTCTCAGCTTCTCAAGGAAGGTCTTTGCCTCAGCGGCAGAACGCATATCGGGTTCTGTCACGATTTCAATAAGGGGTACCCCACATCTATTATAGTCAATAAGGGAACCTTGCCCCGCATCATGGATCAGCTTTCCTGCATCTTCTTCAATATGAATTCTTGTGATTCCGATATCTTTTTTAACCCCATCCACTTCGATATCTACCCTTCCAAGAAAACAAAGGGGCAAATCATACTGAGAGACTTGATAATCTTTAGGCAGGTCAGGGTAGAAATAATTTTTACGGTCCTGCTTGCTGAATTCATTAATTTGACACTCTGTTGCA
>CAZJIO010000065.1:15295-22632 GCA_964546035.1 uncultured Eubacteriales bacterium
GTCCTGCTCTAATGGCATACTCTACTACTTTACCATTTAGGACAGGAAGCGTACCTGGCATACCTGTGCAAATAGGACAGCAATGGGTATTTGGCACCCCACCAAATTCTGTGGTACAGTCGCAAAATATTTTTGTATGTGTTTTAAGTTCGGAGTGAACTTCTAAGCCGATAACAATTTCATAGTCTTTGTAACTCACGTCTGATCACCTCTTTCTTAAAGGATTGGTTTTTTAGGACTTAGAGAACGGTTTTTTTCATAAGCATGGGCTATTTTCAATACGGTGCTTTCACAGTAGGCTTTTCCGATGAGTTGAACGCCAATAGGTAGTCCACTTTTGTCAAAGCCTGAATTGATGGATAATGCTGGCACCCCTGCAATATTAATGGGCACTGTACAGATATCATCCATATACATTTCAACCGGATTGTCGCTTTTTGAGCCTATTTTGAAAGCTGTTGTAGGTCCCGTTGGGGTTAAAATTATGTCGAAAGTTTCAAACACACGGTCAAATTGATTTTTAATGAGGGTTCGCACCTGTTGTGCTTTTTTATAATAAGCATCATAATAACCTGAGCTTAAAGCATAAGTTCCGAGAAGTATTCTTCGCTTAACTTCATCTCCAAAACCTTCATCCCTCGTTTGTTTATATAAATCAAGAAGGTCATCGTATTTCTTCGCTCTATGACCATATTTAATGCCATCAAAACGAGCAAGATTTGAAGAGGCTTCTGCTGAGGAAATCATGTAGTAAGCTGGTAAAGCAAATTTTGTCATATCTAAGCTCACTTCTTCAACAATAGCGCCTAAACTCTCTAATACTTTCGCAGCCTTTAATGTACTCTCTCTGACTTCTGAGTTGATTCCTTCTTCAAAAAATTCTTTTGGTAAGGCTATTCGCATTCCCTTAATGTCTTGGTTTAAACAGGTTGTAAAATCAGGGTGAGTGATCTTTGCCGAAGTGGAATCCATTCTGTCATAACCACAAATGAGGTTCAGAGCAAGTGCCATATCTTCCACATCTTTTGTCAATGGACCAATTTGATCGAGAGAAGAGGCAAAAGCAACTAACCCATATCTTGAAACGGATCCATAGGTCGGTTTCATACCTACAATCCCACAGTAGTGGGCTGGTTGGCGAATGGAGCCGCCGGTATCAGAACCAAGGGCAAAAGCAGTTTCATCCGCAGCAACACTTGCAGCTGAACCACCAGAACTACCACCTGGCACACGCTCTAAATCCCAAGGGTTCTTGGTGATTTTAAAAGCGGAGTTTTCTGTAGAAGAACCCATGGCAAACTCGTCCATATTCAATTTACCTAATACCACCATATCGGCCTCATGAATTTTCTTCATAACTGTGGCATCATAAGGCGGTACAAAATTCTCTAATATTTTAGAAGCACAGGTTGTCGCAACACCCTTTGTACAAATATTATCTTTGATACTGATGGGAATCCCTGCTAAAGAGCCAACGGCTTCGCCTTTAGCTCTTTTGGTGTCAATTTCTCTTGCCTTTTCTAAGGCTGTATCTGAACACACCTTTAAAAATGCGCCTACTTTACCATCCACTTGTTCTATTCGATCTAAATAGGATTTTGTTACTTCTTCACTGCTGACTTGCTTACTTTCTAATAAAGCTTTCAGTTCGTGAGCTGTTTTTTCATAATAAGCCATTACGCTTCCTCCTGTTACTCTACGATTTTAGGGACACTGTAGCATCCATTTTCTTGTTCAGGTGCATTTTTAAGGAGCTCTTCTACGTCCATAGAGGGTCTAACGACATCCTCTCTAAAAACATTATTTATTGGTATAATATGATTTGTTGGAATGATATCCGACACATCTAAAACATTCATTTGGTCGACGAAGGCGATAATGGATTCCATATCTTTTGTCATATGCTCTTTTTCTGCTTCTGTTAAGTTCAATCTGGCTAAATTAGCAACATGGGTCACTTGCTCTTTTGTAATTTTCAACTGAATCCCCCCTGGTAAAATTTACTTTAAATCATTTAAAGAACATTCTAACATAATGATATGCTTAGTTCAAGGGAAGATGGTCACGGGGACGGAGAAAGTGACAACTTACTTCTTTTTAAAGGGATTATAAGAAGCAGAAAAAGGTCATTTTATGGCTTATGATGGTTGCATTTTCACTAGGCTTCATGTATGATACTCATGGTCAAATCCCTATAGGAGGTCATTTAACTATGTCAAATTGTCTCATTGCACAATCTGGAGGTCCAACTTCTGTTATTAACGCTTCCTTAAGCGGTGTCATAGAAGCTGCACTAATACATCCAAATATCGATAAAATTTATGGTTCTATTAATGGCATTATTGGTTTATTAGAAGAAAACATTGTTGATCTCAATGCTGTTTTTCAAGGACATGAGGATAATATTGATATTCTAAGAACAACACCTGGTATGTACTTAGGTTCTTGTCGTTTTAAATTAGAAAACCCTCAAAAAGATGATTCACAATACAAAACTATTTTCTCAATATTTGAGAAATATGCTATAAAACAATTTTTCTATATTGGCGGAAATGATTCTATGGATACTGTGTACAAACTTTCCCATTATGCTCAAGAAAAAAATATAGATATTCAAATTATGGGTATTCCTAAAACCATTGATAACGATCTTTTTAGCACCGATCATACACCAGGTTTTGGATCTGCTGCCAAGTTTGTAGCAACGACCATTCTTGAAATCGCTCATGACACCTATATTTATGATGTAGAAAGTGTCACAATTGTAGAAGTAATGGGAAGACATGCCGGATGGCTGACTGCTGCATCTGCTCTTGCTCGTACTCATTATAATGAAGCACCTGATCTGATCTATCTTCCAGAAGTGCCTTTTTCTACCCATCAATTCATTGAAGATATTAAAGGTATTCTCCAGAAGAAAAAAAACGTCATTATTGCAGTTTCAGAAGGTATCAAAGACACTAAGGGTGAATTCATCACCGCTTCAAGCGCAATCAGTGATAATTTCGGTCATGTTCAACTTAGCGGTACTGGAAAAGCCCTTGAAAATCTTGTAGCCGTCGAATTGGGTTGTAAAGTCCGGTCTATAGAGCTGAACGTGCTTCAACGCAGTGCCATGCACAGTGCTTCACAAACAGATATCGACGAAGCTCTCCTTGTTGGTCACAAAGCAGTCGAATATGCGCTACAGGGCATCACCGGTAAAATGGTCAGTATTAAACGTATCAGCAATGTCCCTTATTCCATTGAAATAGAATTTGCAGATATTGACTCCGTAGCGAATCATGAAAAGCTGGTTCCTAGAGAATGGCTTAATGAAGCAGGAAACGATGTCACAAGTGAACTGATCGCCTATATGAAACCGCTCATTATGGGAGAGCCTATTCTTCCCTATCTTAACGGCGTTCCGAGGTATTTAGACATTAAACATCTGTCCCATCAATAGAACGGGGGGCGGAGAAAAAGGACAGGGGGACGGAGAAATTGACAACTTGCTTGCAAGTTGTCAATTTCTCCGTCCCCCTGTCCTTTTTCTCCGGCTCCGCGACCATTTTCTCCGTTCTAAATCCTACTCAAATATTTTTCCGAATTTACTATCTAATTTATAATCTATATTCCTTAATTTTGCTGGAATATCTATTCCGTATGGACATTTCGCGCTACATTCACCGCAGTTGTTACATGCACTCACCTTAACAGGAATTTCCTTGTAAGCTTCTTTTGCCCTACTTGCACCCTGGAACCAGTGCTTAAGTCTTTCTTTCAATGCGTATTGCCCAGAATCGGCTACATTGCCATCACCCATTTGACGGTCAAATAACCCTTCGAGTAAAAAATGACCCGTTATATCGATACCTTGTGGACAAGGCATACATAAACCACACTGTCTACAGACGTATTTTCCGAGTTCAGGTGCTGAAAGTAATAACTCTTCTACTTCCTCGTCGCTCATTTTTTGATGGTTCTCCACATACGCAAGATCCATTTCTAACATTGCTCTTGTATTGATCCCTGCCACAACAACAGAAACGGGTTGATCCAAGGCATATCTAAAAGCTACCTCTGAGCTTTTCCATAGATACCCATCAGCCAATGCTTTCATAAGGATAACCCCAACCTCTTTCTCATTGGCCAAAGGTAATAGTACTTTCTGAATTTCTGGAAAATTACAATCATCAAAATAGTTGACAGTGGTCATTACCGCTTCAAAATCATATCTTTTTAAGGCTTCGATGAGCACATCAGCTTGACCATGCATGGATAGACCTATATGCTTGACTTTGCCCTGAGCTTTAGCTTTTTCTGCGGCTTTAATTGCACCGTTCTCACCTAATATCAGATCTAAATCTTCCATAGTACCCACTGCATGCATCAGCAAAACATCCAAATAATCTGTCTTCAGGTTCATTAAACTCTGCTCTATACTCGACCAGCAGCCTGCTTCATCGCGAGCATGTGCTTTGGTAACCAATATATACTCGGATCTTCTGTGTGAAACAGCTTTTCCAATTTTAATTTCGGATTCACCATTACCGTAGCTAGGTGCTGTCTCAATATAATTGCCTCCTGCATCTAAGTAATTATTTAATAAATATTCTGCTTCTGAAAAAGGAATTTCACATAAATGAAACCCTCCGAAACCTAGTAAACTTGTTTTTAAACCTGTTTTTCCAAAAGGACGCTTTTCCATTAGTTACCCCCAATATGTTTCTCGAATAGCTTACTCCCCTATTATACCAAAATATAGTGTGGCTGTGAGCACTTTATCTTGTTTATTATTCGAATTTATGATAAAATTTGAACCCGATTATGCGCGAGGAGGTATCCATATGGGAGAGATTCATGTAGAAGATCTAAAAAAAAGCTTCAAAGTATCTAAACGAAAAGAAGGGGTTAAAGCCTCCCTTACAAATTTCTTACATAGAGATTATGAAGAAATAAAGGCTTTAGAAGAGATATCCTTTGATATTGCTAAAGGTGAACTAGTGGGGTACATAGGTCCAAATGGTGCTGGAAAATCTACTACTGTTAAAATCATGAGTGGTATTTTGGTGCCAGACTCTGGTCAATGCTCTGTCGATGGTCTCATTCCTTGGAAACACAGAGTAAAGCACGTAAGCAATATAGGTGTGGTTTTTGGGCAACGCTCTCAGCTCTGGTGGGACGTCCCAGTAGTTGACTCTTTTGCTTTACTCAATAAAATCTATAAAATTGAAACGAGTACCTATCAAAAAAGGAGAACAGAGCTTATTGAACGTTTAAGCCTTCAAAGCTTTGTCAATATGCCCGTTAGGCAGTTAAGTTTAGGTCAAAGAATGCGCTGTGAATTGGCTGCGAGCCTGCTTCATTCCCCTACAACTCTGTTTCTTGATGAGCCGACCATTGGACTTGATGCTATTTCAAAGCTTGCTGTAAGAGAGTTTATTAAAGATATGAATAAATCACATCAAACAACGGTGATTTTAACGACCCATGATATGGATGATATTGAAGCGCTTTGTAATCGCGTAATCGTCATTGGAAAAGGGAAGATTCTTTTTGATGGTGACCTTACAAAACTTAGAAAAATCGTCGGAGAGGAACGCAGATTAACCATCGAGTTTGAAAAAAGCGACACCTATCAACTCCCCCATACAACCCTTCGGCAACTTTCCCATCAAAAGGCAGTTTTCGGCTTTAATCCTGATGAAATATCAGCGGCAGAATTAATTCATATTGCCTCTAGTAAATATGTCATCAAAGATCTTCTTATTGAAAATGCCGCAATTGAAGAAATTATTGCTGATTTATACGAGGTCCTACAACTATGAGCGCCTTTGTTGCAATTTTCAAAATACGTTTTATCCTTGGTCTTCAGTACAGAATGGCAGCTTTTGCAGGCATCATTTCGTCATGGTGTTTAGTGCTTTTTATGAATCTGGCAGTTCAAATTTGACCTTCACCTACTCTCAAGCCGTGACCTATCTTTGGTTAGGGCAAGGCTTACTGAGTTTACTCCCTTGGAATGGCGATCGAGAAATACAAGGTATGATTAGAAATGGGGATATGGCCTATGAATTTGCAAGACCACTGGATTTATACAATTATTGGTTCGCTAGGATATTAGCAGGCCGTCTTGCTCCAACCCTACTTAAATCTTTCCCCTTATTTGTAATCGTTGGATTGTTGTTCAAGGAACCCTATGGACTAAGTGCTCCTCAAAATGCATTAGCTTTTCTACTCTTCATAATCAGCATGATTGGTGCAGTATTACTGGGTTGTGCCATATCAAATCTTATTACAATATCCATACTTTTCACACTTGGTGATGGATTAGATCGTTTTTTCCCTGCAATTGTCACCCTCTTTTCAGGAATGGTTATCCCCCTTCCTTTATTCCCGGATTGGTTACAACCCCTCTTGAACTTCCTCCCTTTTGGCGCATTAGTGGATACGCCTTATAAGTTTTATCTAGGTATCTATCATTGGCAACATTTGCCCTACACGATGCTACATCAAGGTTTGTGGTTAATCGCTTTTGTCCTATTTGGAAGATGGATGGTCATTAAGGCAAGAACTAGAATTGTCGTTCAAGGGGGTTGAGCAGATGAATGCATTTAAGTTATACATAGCCTATATATCAATAGCTATAAGAAGTCAAATGGTCTATAAAACTTCCTTTATATTTCTGAGCTTAGGTAATCTTGCCATTACCTGTATTGAGTTTTTAGGCGTTGTTGCATTGTTTGACAGATTTGGCACTTTAAAGGATTGGACACTTCCAGAAATCGCCCTTTTTTATGGTTTGATTAATTGTTCCTTCGCTGTAGCAGAGGCTTTTGGACGTGGGTATGATGTATTCCCTAACAAGGTGCTACGGGGAGAATTTGATCGGATGTTATTGAGACCACGCAGCTATACCCTTCAGATTTTAGGGATTGATTTTCAAATGATGCGCATTGGCAGATTGCTACAGGGACTTTTCATTTTAGTTTGGGGGTTATGGCATCTCGGTGTCCATCTGACCGTTTTCAAAGGATTCATTTTACTGTTTGCATTTTCGGGTGGTGTCGGTCTGTTTACTGGACTTTTTGTACTTCAAGCGACTCTATCCTTTTGGTCGATTCAAAGTCTAGAAATCATGAATTCATTTACTTATGGAGGGGTACAAATGGCCCAATACCCCATTAGTATTTATAAAAAATGGTTTCAGAAAATTTTTATTTATGTCATTCCTCTGGCTTGTGTTAATTATTTTCCTATATTAGGAATACTTGAAAAAAACAAGGCATATATGACACAACCACAGCTCGCCTATTTTGCACCTGCACTCGGCATTGCTTTCTTTTTCATCTCAC
>CAZJIO010000066.1:0-6609 GCA_964546035.1 uncultured Eubacteriales bacterium
AAAATAATTGATTGACAATATAAATACAAAAAAAAAAAAAAAAAAAAAAAGACCCTAAGATCTTAAGGTCTTGAATCTTACCTTATTGGGGAGATTCAACATATCCAGCATCAATTGCTGATAAAAAAATTTTAAAACAGGTGGCTTCTGTTCGCCAAATACGAGATAGGATAGCTCTGCTGAGATCCAAAGAATGAGGGGGCTAAATAGAAAAAACCAAAGCAGTGCAAACCGCAGGCAAATTTGACCATCTAGATTTAAGGGCAAATTGCTATAATCCCATATATTGAGTCCCATTCGGATGTTCACAATATAGCCAGAAATATATTCTAATGCGAGAATCATGAGGGTAATGGCTATGCATCTTCGGAGCACTGTCATCTCAGGATTGTTTTGATACAATAAATGGCCAAAAATACCACTTAAGCCGCCGCAGACGAACATGGTCCAGTGACTACCCCCATCATATAAGATTTCAAGAAAGTAATAGGTCGTACTAAAAATAAAAAAAAGTATGGTCAGTCTTAGATAATTTTTAATGTTATACACCCATGTCACCGTCCGTCAGATTACTGATTAAAGACAAACCAGCATCCTTAGTATGGGTGTATTTAAATCAAAATATTTAGATTGCATCTATTTATTCTATGGTAATTTTTACTTTGCTCGAAAAAATCGCCTCTATTTCTGATGCAGGCATTGGCTTATAAAAGAAAAATCCTTGGATCTCATCACACATTTCTTTTTTTAAAAATTCAAACTGCTGTTCGTTTTCAACCCCTTCAGCAATCACATTAAGGTTTAAGTTTTTAGCCAGTTGAATGATCGTCTTTGCTATAGCTTCATCTTTTGTACTTTCTGAAATGCCACGTATAAACTGTATATCAATTTTAATTTGGTCTATTGGCAATGTCTTTAATCGACTTAATGAAGAATATTCTGTACCGAAATCATCAATTGCGATGCTCACTCCTAGCTTCTTCAGTTCATTAAGTACTGGGATAATATTGTCTGTTCCGTTAGATGCAGTACTTTCTGTGATTTCTAATTGAAGGTATTTTGCCTCCAAACCAATTTCACTAAGTGTTCTACTCACAATGGTAGTTAGATTACGATCTCGAAACTGTTCAATTGAAAGGTTCACCGCCATACGTAAGAGCGGCAACCCCATTAGCTGCCACTGCTTGTTCTGACGGCATGCTGTCTTAAGAACCCATTGTCCAATAGGGTTGATTAGTCCGGTTTGCTCCGCCAATGGAATAAATATGGTCGGTGAAATCATCCCAAACTCTGGATTGTTCCAGCGAAGTAAAGCTTCAAATCCAATTATTTTTTTTGTCGATACACTCACCTGTGGCTGATAATATACCAATAGTTCATTTCTTTCCAGTGCCCTGTAGAGGCTGTTTGTCAGTTTCATTTTTTCAAGAACGTCTTCCTTCATATCTGGTGAACAAAAGGTGTACTGATTCTTTCCCTTGTCTTTAGAAACATACATCGCAAGGTCAGCATTTTTGATCAGCACTTCGGCATCTTCACCATCTGTTGGAAATATAGAGATACCTAAGCTAGCAGTAATAAAAAACTCCTGCTCTCCAACAGTTATTGGCTTTTCAAACAAATTGATAATTTTATCCGCTATTTTTCTGATGTCTTCTTCTTTTGCCATTTGAGTAATTTGGATCAAAAATTCATCACCACTAAAACGAGAAACCGTATCATGTTTGCGCAAACATTCAGATAGCCTACATGCCACCTCTTTTAATACCTCATCTCCTCCAAAATGACCTATTGAATCATTTACTGATTTAAAAGAATCTATATCCATGTAAATGACACCAATATATTTTTCTGTTCGACTGGCTAAATAAATTCCCTGTTTTAAACGATTTTTAAACAATGTACGGTTGGGTAACCCTGTTAAAGCGTCATAATATGCCATATAGTTGATTTCTTTTTCGGCCTCCACTTTTACCAGTGCATCAGATAATAAATTTGCCAATATCGTCAATAATTCCTGATAATTTCCCTTCCAGATTTTTACCTCTTTAACTGAAGCGAAGAACAAAAGTCCCAAGTTTTTACCTTTGTTCGTGACAGGGATACAGAGCAACGACTTAATCTTATGATGTTTGAGTATCGCTTTTTCTTCAACCGCTTCTTGTGGTAGCATTTCCACATCCGGTATATTGATCACATCATCATTGCTTATCATTTGGTTAACCCACCATGAGAATGAATGACTGTTCACATCTGTAAGCATATTAATTGCTGATTCAATGTCCTCATTGTACCATTCATAATTTTTTTGATGGGACATACCCATAAAAAAAGTTCGCTCTACCTTAAAATATTCTCCGGTCAATTGTAGCAGAGCGTTTATTTTTGTATCCAAATTATCTTCTGAAACTTTCACAAAATCAGTAGAAATTTGTGAAACTATCTTTTGAAACCTTATTTGAGCTTCATTTTCTTCAAGACGTTGTATGTATACTCGGTTAATAAAATAAGCCAGCCAAAGGGTGATGCTTAAGATGCCAATCCTAGCAAGATAATCTGAACCGTCAACTCGGACCATTGCTGTTGGTATTTTTACCCAAATATATATTTGCGTAATGAGAATGAAAATGCCTATCCAAAAGATCATTAGCCTTTTGTTGAAAAGAACGGATAGTATTATGATAATAAAAGGCGCCGCCCATACAGTGATGCTTGCAGATTCAATAAATTTAAGAGCAATCAGAAGGATGGATACTAACATAATCAGAATAAAAAAGCCATCTTTTACATTCACTTTAATCGGTAATAATTCAATGATATGCAGTGCTATTCCAATAATAAAAAAGAAAAGACTAAAAAACAATATAGAATTTAAGCGAGGCGGGTCTGGATTCAAAAAATATTGTGTCGCGAAATTCAGCATTCCTCCAATGATATAAACTAAAGACATAATTTGAACGAACTTTTCCATATTCCCTTCGCTCAATATCTTTCCCGGTTCAGCTAAATTACTATTTTCCAGAGCCATTAGTCCATACCGTTTAATTGCATAAAAAATAGCTGTTGTAGGTAACAGCACAATAACGGGCGCTATTTGAGGGATTTGAAATGAAGTATATGTATTAACGATGATATCTGTCATTGTTCCCAATATCATTGCCGTAGCATATGAGGTCATAAACAGATATGCCTGTTTTTTCTTAACTGGGTCTTTCGACTTTTTTCCCCAATTCCAGAGCAACCACAATCCCATGATGGTAAAACTAACATAATATAGGTTGAAATACAAATCGCCCCAGGTATTTGCTGAAACATTAATCCAACCCATGGTCGTGTTAATCAGCTGGTACTGCCCCCTTGCTGTATCACTTAATCCAAAAGCAAAAACATTCACCGCTGCCGGAAGATACAGTAGCACATAAAGCCATTTGTTTTTTAGAATTTTTTTTCTTTCCGTCAAAACGAGAAAAAAATGCACAAGTATGCTATAAACAGTTCCCCAACCGAATGAAGTCAGTCTACGCCAAAATAAAGCACTCTCATAATCCTGTGCTGAATTGGCAATAGAAAAACAAAATGCCCATATGGAAAGGGATAGACATGAGGCAAAAAAGAGTCGGTTTAACATGCTTTTCGTGTTGATGGTTATGCTATAAATTCCCAAAATAAAATAGATGGCAAAAGCAATAAAAAAAGATAAAGAAAAAACATATGACAATGACATTATTTGTTTCCCTTCTAGCCCGGCATACTAATGCTTATTAGCGAGAAGCATTGAATATTCTGCCTAACATATGTATCGGCATCAAATGAATTTCTAGCTAGTCGTAAATTTATTTACATCTGCTATAACACCCTAAATGCATTGTCAATGGCATGCCTTGTTTTGGCAAGATCCTCTTGGGAATGTGCTAAAGAAACAAATAAACCTTCAAATTGAGAAGGTGCTGTATAGATACCCATTTCTAGCATATTTTTAAAATACGTTTTGAATCGATCTCCATTAGACTTAATAGCTGTACCATAGTCTTCAACAGCTTGGTCATTGAAGAAGATTCCTAGGAGGGAACCCACTCTATTAATGGCTAAATCAATGCCATGTTTTCTAGAAGCATCAGAAAAAGCGCTCTCTAATTCTTTTCCTTTTTGTTCTAAAGTCTCGTAAACATGGGGCGTATCTCTTAAAAGTTCAAGGGTTTTAATCCCTGCAGCCATTGCAATGGGGTTACCTGATAGGGTTCCCGCTTGGTAAACTGCTCCTAGAGGCGACACGGTGTTCATGATTTCCCTTCGACCACCATAAGCACCTACAGGCATCCCTCCGCCTATGATTTTACCAAGGACCGTGAGGTCGGGTGTAATGCCATAATAGCCTTGTGCACCACCAAAGGAGGCTCTAAATCCTGTAATGACTTCATCAAAAATAAGGACAGCACCATAGTGTTCTGTTAACCTTCTTAAAGTCTGTAAAAATTCTAAGTTCGGTAGTACCACGCCCATATTGGCTGCAATGGGTTCCACAATAACTGCGGCTATTTCATTTCCCATGGCATTAAAGATTTCTTCAACGGCTTCACTGTGGTTATAAGTTGCAACAAGGGTATGTTTAGCAAAATCTTTAGGCACACCGAGACTATCTGGTGCTCCCATGGTTAATGCGCCAGATCCTGCTTTGACTAAGAGACCATCAGAATGGCCATGATAGCACCCTTCAAACTTCAATATTTTGTCTCTACCGGTATAGCCTCTTGCTACGCGCAGCGCACTCATAGCCGCTTCTGTGCCGGAGCTTACCAATCGCATCATTTCCATGGAGGGTAAAGCACTTTGAATGAGGCTTCCCAGCTGCCACTCTTTTTCAGTTGGAGCGCCGTAACTCGTACCCAGTTCAGCCGCTTCACAAATAGCTTTCACCACTGCTTCATGGGCATGCCCAAGAATCATCGGACCCCAGGAACCTACATAATCAATATAGGTATTGCCGTCGACGTCGGTTATCTGAGAACCTTTTGCATGGGCAATAAAAGGTGGAAGGAGTCCAACGGATTGATACGCTCTTACTGGGCTATTAACACCACCTGGGAAGATATCTATAGACTTTTTAAATAATTCACTGGATTTTATATGTTCCATAAGATGACTTCCTCCATCATTTGGGTTTATTCGACTAACCAGTTTGCAAGATCTTTCGCAAAATAGGTGATGATGATTTTGGCTCCTGCTCGTTTAATAGCTGTAAGGGTCTCGAGGACAACTGCCTTTTCATTAATCCACCCTTTTTCAGCCGCGGCCTTGATCATGGCATACTCACCACTCACGTTATAAGCAGCAACAGGCATTTGAACATGATCAGTAATCGTTTTAATAATATCCAAATAAGCTAAAGCTGGTTTAACCATAACGATATCTGCCCCTTCTTCTATATCAAGGGCAACTTCTCTAAGAGCTTCTTTAGCATTTGAATAGTCCATTTGGTAGGTTTTTCGATCACCATAGGCAGGCGCTGAATGGGCCGCTTCTCTAAAGGGTCCATAAAAAGCTGAACCATACTTAACGCTGTAGGACATGATGGCGATTTCCTCAAAGCCTTTTGCATCAAGTCCCTTACGAATGGCACCAATTCTGCCATCCATCATGTCAGAAGGCGCAACAATGTCAGCTCCCGCTTGGGCATGACTTAAGGCAATCTTAACCAATAATTCTACTGAAGGATCGTTAAGAATTTTTCCATCTTCAACGATGCCACAATGCCCATGATCTGTGTAGCCACAGAGACAAATGTCCGTGATGAATAGCAAATCTGGGAACGCCGCTTTTCCTGCTCTTAAAGCCTTTTGAACGATTCCATTGTCATCATAAGCTGCTGAACCTAGGGCGTCTTTCTCATCAGGCACGCCAAATATGAGTACGCCAAGAATACCAAGGTCATTCACTTCTTTCAACTCTTCCAAAAACCGGTCAATAGACAGGTGATAGACCCCCGGCATGGAAGAGATCTCTGCTTTGACATCTTGACCTTCAACCACAAATAATGGATAGATTAAATCCTCTTTTAAAAGGGTTGTTTCACGTACCAGTTTTCTTAACCCCTCACTTGATCTCAACCTTCTTGGTCTTTTAGTATTTTGCATCTTGTACCCCCATAAGCTCTAAGAGTCGATCCACGAGTCCCTCTTCTGTGAAGACAGCTGCTTCTCCCGCTACTTCAAACCCTAACTCCTCGACAGCTTCTGAGGTGACTGGACCGATTGTAACTATTTTTGTATGACAAAGCTGATCTTTGTATTCATGATCTAACAACTTCATAAATCCTTTAACAGTGGATGGACTTGTAAAAGTAATGGCATTGATTTTATGCAAGTCTAATAATTCGAGCAATTCACCTTTTTCTACCTTATTTTCTAAGGTTTTATAGAGAATGACTTCATGACATTGAATGCCTTGTTCGCTAAGTCCTAAAATAAGTTCAGGGTTGCCTAAATCGCCTCGGGCAATGAGGAGCTTTTCCCCAGGTAAAGCGACAGTTTTCAACCCCGCTACAAACGCCAATGTTGTGAATTCCTTTGGCATAAAATCAACGATTAAGCCTCTGCGCTTAAGTTCCATGGC
>CAZJIO010000066.1:6662-7366 GCA_964546035.1 uncultured Eubacteriales bacterium
AAGGTCTAAATTCAATGCCATCATTCTTTTCAGAAATAATTGAACACCATTAACACCGGTGAAAACCAACCAATTATAATGGGAAAGCTGACTTAGTACTTCATCTACTGAATCCGTCTCTAAAATAGGCTCAATCTTTATCGTTGGAAATGAAATGACTTCAGCGCCTAAGGTTTCCAGCTTATGAATCAAGCTATCAGCTTGTTCTGTTGGTCTGGTGACAACAATTCTTTTACCTGAAAGGGGCAATTTACCAAACCACGAGAGTTGTTCCTGCAATTCCACCACTTTTCCTACCACAATAATAGCAGGGGACACAATTTCTGTTTTCAAAATGGACTCTACCAAAGTTTCTAATGTAGCGACTACCACTCTTTGATCCACCGTTGTGCCTTTTTCGATAACGGCTACTGGTGTTGTTTTATCCTTCCCATATTGAATCAAATTCTTACTGATTTCTCCTGCATTTTGAATGCCCATAAGAAAAACAAGGGTACCCTCCAGCTTAGCTAAGGTTTCATAATCAATAGAACTTTCTGCTTTTCCTGGCTTCTCATGTCCTGTTATCACATGAAAAGAAGAGGCATAATCTCTGTGGGTAACAGGAATTCCTGCATAAGCTGCCGCAGCAATTGCGGAGGTCACCCCTGGGACAATTTCAAAAGTCACACCATGTTGTTGCAAATACGCCGCTTCTTCCCCAC
>CAZJIO010000066.1:7403-14860 GCA_964546035.1 uncultured Eubacteriales bacterium
TTACTCGAGCTACATTTTTGCCCTCTAAAGCCAATCTTAGTAAGATCTGATTAATTTCCTCTTGAGGCACTAGGTGTAACTGGGGCATTTTCCCAACATAAATAAGCTCAGCACCCCTTTGAGCTAAGTCAAGGATCTTACTATTAATTAAGCGATCATAGACAATCACATCTGCATTTTGAATACATTCCACAGCCTTAAGGGTCATCAACTTCATATCCCCTGACCCTACACCGATTATAGCTACTTTTCCTTTTTTCATAAGATTCTCCTATAACACTCTTGCCCTTTCTTTGAGAAGCTCGGCAAGTTTCTCTCCAAGATTTACTGCCTCTTTTTTATGGCCTTCTACTGTACCACGAATAGGCACGCGACTTCCATCTGCTACAAATAACCCATCTACTCTCATGAAATCAGCATCAATCACTGCATGAGCCGCGAAAGGTGTGCTGCACCCACCGTTAAGCCTGATCATAAAGGCACGTTCTGCTTGTAAGCGCAGCCAAGTATCCTCATGATGAATGGCACTTAACACCTCTTGAAGAGGGTCACCTTTTCTAATCTCCATACCTAGAATGCCTTGACCCACGGCAGGAACAAATTCTTCTACATTAAAATACTCAGAAATTTTATTTTCCAAGCCTAGTCGCTTAAGACCTGCCGCAGCAAGTATGATCCCATCGTATTCTTGGTTAAGGAGCTTTTGAAGCCGTGTTATGACATTACCTCTCAGGGTTTTGATCTCTGCATCCGGTCTTTTCTCTAAAATTAATACCTCTCTACGGATGCTGCTGGTACCAATGATGGTTTTAAGGGGTAAATCTTCTAGCTTTTTGCCCTCTGAGGTCACTAAAACATCTCTTGGGTCTTCACGCTGAGTAACCCCTCCGATGATTAACCCTTCCGGTAATTCCATGGGGACATCCTTCATGCTGTGAATGGCTAGATCTATTTTACCGGATAAAAGGGCTTGCTCTAATTCTTTGACAAAGAGTCCCTTTCCACCGATTAGATCCAACCTTCTATCTAAAATGATGTCTCCTTGAGTTTTCATTTTGTATATTTCAAAGACTATGTTCGGAAACTTTGCCTGGATGGCATCTATGATGAGTTGGGTTTGCACGAGGGCCAGTTGACTTTCCCTAGTCCCTATTTTTATGGTTTTAATCATCTGACTTCCCCCTAACTTCCGCTTCATGGTCAACTCTTGCCAAATCATACGGACCCATGAGTGATTCTAACTTTTGAAGGGTAAGCTCCCCTTCTGTAAGAAATAACTCTTTGACAACTCTAGACAAGATTATTTTCCTCTCTTTTGGATCATCTACGGAAAGCTTGATATGTTCTCTAAAGGCACCTAATTTTTCCAGTAAGTCTCCATAAATTTGTGGAAACTGGGTCTCGATTTGACGTCGAATGGCTTTTGAGAGGGCTGGATATTTCCCAGAGGAGGAAATGCCTATGACCAAATCATCTCTTTTCACGATTGCTGGAAAGAAAAAGGTACATTTAGCTGGATCATCTACCACATTTACCAGCAAATGCCTTTCGTTGCTGTCGTTAAAAACCTGTTCATTTACTTCAGAATTAGAAGTCGCTGCTATGACAAGATCCGCCCCTTCCAGGTCACTTTCTTCGTAGCATTTCCTATGCCAGATCAGTTGTTCATGACTTTCAAGGACCTGTAGCGCTTCATGTCCCTCAGGACTCACCACCACTAGGATGGGTTCAAAGGCTAGTAGAACATTGATCTTTCCTAAGGCAATTTTTCCTCCACCGACGATGAGGATTTTTTTACCCGTTAAATCCAGATATAATGGAAAAAATGACATATTAATCCCCTTTCTTGAGTGATTCCAAAGCCTGTTTCATTGCGCCGAAATAGGCGGGGAGCTTCTCAGGTTCTATATAATCCCCTGCACTGTATAGAAGTTGATTGAGTACAGTTCTAAGAGCATTTCCAGTGGTCAGTTTAAGCAACTCTTGATTGTCAGAATTGAGGTTCTCCATTGGAGATAAGATACTCTCCATCCGTTCTAGAATAATTTCCTTAGCGTACCCCTGTATTTCCACAACCACAGGCACAACTTCTCTAAAATTATACCACTTCTCATAGGTGAGGACACAGTTTTCCAAAACCGCATCTACGTAATCTGCATTTACATTGCCCTTAAGGAAATACTGATCCTCTTCTAGGCTAAAAGCATCAATGGTTAGATAATTTATATTTTCTAGTTCCTCTATATTTTCATCAAAATCCCTAGGCACGGCTAAATCGATAAAAAACCGATCCTTGTGATCGTCTTTTATCTGTTCGAGAAGTCTATCCTTCGTAATGGTGTAATGCGGGCTTGAGGTGGCACTGATGACAATATCACATGCCTCAACCACGGAGTACCTGCTTTCATAATCAATGACTTCAATATTTTCTTCTTTGTGTGGTTGCAGGTCAAATGCTGATGCATTTCTTCTAGTGGTATACAGTTTGCGTACTGACAGAGCTGACAATTGCTCAATCAGCATTGAGCCAATTTGACCAGCGCCAATCACAAGTATCTTTTTATCCCTTAATTGATCTGAGTAAAAGTCACTAAGTCTTTCAAGAACAAGGCTTGCCAAAGAATGATGATTCTTTTTTTCATTGATCAGGTTTTTAATTTTCTTAGCCGCCGTGATAGCTTGCCGTGACAATGCGTTTAAAACTGGTCCAGTAGCATTCACTTGAAGGGCTATTTCATAAGCCTTTTTAAATTGTCCAAGGACTTGATCCTCGCCTATGATCATAGAATCCATACCCGCAGCGACTTTAAAGATATGTTTAACAGCCTGAGGTCCTTGATAAAAATAAAAGTATTTTTTCATATCATCAAGGTCTAGCTTTTTAAGTTCACACCAATAACGCTCAAGGGCACCTGTGTCTAAGTGCGTTGCATAATAATGGATTTCTGTTCGGTTGCAAGTCGATAAAAGAGAACACTCGATAACACCTGAAAGTCGTTGAATACTTTCAAGGGTTGTCGGGTGTTCTTCTAAAGTAAAGCTTAATTTTTCCCGCAAAGCTAGAGGGGTTCTTTTGTAGTTAACGCCTAATACATAAATGTTCATATGATAGCCCTCCTTCTAAGTCGGATTATACCAATCAAAGGGCAACCTGTCAAATCTCTACCGATGCAATCCACATTCTTTGTGGTCTGGGTTTTCCCACCACCATCTGCCGCTCCTTATGTCTTCACCTGGCTTCACAGCTCTCGTACAGGGTTGGCATCCGATGCTAGGAAATCCGTCGTTGTGGAGGGTGTTGAAAGGTATGTTGTTTTTCTTGATAGCACGCCATACTTCTTCTTCTGACCAGTATGCAAGTGGATTAATTTTATAAATGCCGTGGGCTTCATCCCATTCTATCAGATCCACTTCCTGCCTTCCTTGTGATTGCTCTTTACGTAGGCCACAAATCCAGACGTCTACTGTTGCGAGCACCCTATTTAAAGGATTTACCTTTCTTATTTCACAACATTTTTTTCTAAGCTCAAGACTTTCATAAAATAGGTTTGGGCCATATTCAGAAACCAACCCTTCAAGCTCCAACTGGTTTGGCGCATAGACCTCAAAGTGAAAGTTATATTGCTTCATGGTCGTATCTAGCACCTTATAAGTCTGGGGAAAATGTCTGCCAGTATCCAGGAAAAATATCCGGGCCAAAGGATCAGCCCCAAGGATCATGTGGGTAAGCACCTGATCCTCTATGGATAAACTGGAAGCTAAGACCACTCTTTTTGGATTGAAAAGTTGAAAGACTTCCTTTAGAATCTCTTCCGGATTTTTATCACGCCACTCTTGGTTAAGTACTTCAAGATTTAATGTCTGCATTGTGTACTCCTTTTATATCATATAATCCACTTGACCGATATTTTCTTTATAGACGATGGTTCTAAATGCGATGAACTCAAGCCATTTATTAGAAAAATCCGCTTCATCAATTGTTTTATTTTTCAATGTGCCATAGGCTTCTTGGTATTTTTTTAGTTCTTCATCTGTTGTTGCTTTAATGGAAAAACCATTTGGATGAAGGGCTGGATAGGCTTCCTTGGTGTAGTTTTCTAGTTTAACCAGTTCTTTGAATACGGACTTCCTGATTTTAGCCACCAAACGGGATTCTAAATCCACAATATCCAAGGACTCCGGATAAGCATAAGTGTCACCCTGAAGGGGCAAGACATCTCCCAATCCAAAGATCAACGACCTACTCGCAACCTTTTTAACGATGCCTTCAGTAAGGACAAAATAATATTCATCGAAGGTTTGTATCTTTATTTCTGAGTTGCCACTAACGAGTTTGCTAACTGACTGAACCCCTGTTTCCAACTTAGAAATAATACCACCGCCACACACATCATAGCCATCCACGATGACAAATCGACCGGTGTTTTGGTTGTGTCGAAACTCATCAAAGCTGATATCTTCCTTAGTTTTAATGGTCACCTCTGCCACGTCGTTGGTGCCCACTTCTACCACATCTTCACTGATCACAAGATTGGTGGCATCAATGACTTTGTTCACTGCAAGGATTTCGCATCCCACTTCTTGAGTTGCTAGCTTCAATTTGTACTTTTTGTTTTTTACTAAAGCACTCTTGCCCATCCAAAATAAGTTGGCTCTAAAGACATCAGATACTTCTGCCTTGCTCTCTTTATGAGTGATGAACTCGCCTCTTTTATTAAAAAACTCATCTTCCACGGTGATCCCTACAGACATACCTGCTGTGGCATAAGCTTTTGGGTTCTTCACTTCAAAATATTCAATGCTTTTAACCTTTGTTGTCTTATTACTTGGCGTAATGAAAATCTCATCCCCTACATGAATTGTACCCGATTCAATACGACCTGCAATGATTCTCCTATGGTCAAACTTATAAACATCTTGAATAGGAAAGCGTAGTGGTTTCTCTTCCAGACCTTTATCTTTTTCGATTAAATCGATGGCATCAAGTACATTGCTGTCTTTGTACCAAGGCATTTTATCCGTTTCAGAGGTCAAATTTTCGCCATAAAATGCTGAAATAGGGATGTATTTCAAAGGAAAGACTTGAAGACTGTTTAAGAATTCATTCATTTCATGCTTAATTACGTTGAATTTCTCTTCTGAATAGTCGATTAAGTCCATCTTATTCACAACTACGTACACCTTTTGGATGCCTAGTAGGGATAGGATGTAACCATGTCGTTTGGATTGTTCTTGGACCCCTTCCTGAGCATCGATGATGAGCAGCGCTGCTTCCGCATTGGCTGCACCAGATATCATATTCTTCAGAAACTCTTTATGACCAGGTGCATCGATGATGACATAATCTCTTTTCTTAGTAAAAAATTGCAATTGTGTTGTGTCAATGGTAATGCCTTGCTTTTGTTCTTCTTCAAAAGCATCTAGCAAATAGGCGTATTCAAAGGGCTTCCCTTTTTCCTTACATACCTTTTTCACCTTTTCAATTTTACCTTCTGTAACCGATTTCGTGTCATAAAGCAGTCGACCGATTACCGTCGATTTACCATGATCCACATGACCTACTACGACGATCTTAAGTATTTCTCTGTCTATTTGCATTGTGTTGACCTCCATATTTGTTTTAGTAGTGCTTACATGTAGCCGTCTTTTCTCAATTTCTGCATTGCGTAGGCATCTTCTTGATCTTGGGCTCTTCCTGCTCGCTCACTTTGAGTGGTGTGTTTGAGCTCTTCGATGATTTCTGCAATGGTTGTTGCCTGAGAATCTATTTTTCCAGTACATGGTGCGCAGCCTAAACTTCTATAACGTTTACCATCTCTTGCAAAATAAAGGTCAATAAGGGGAATATTTTCTCTTTCTATGTAAGCCCAAATATCTATTTCATTCCAGTGTAAAATGGGATGTACACGAATATGATTACCCTTTGGAAAATCTGTTTTAAATTGATCCCAAAGCTCTGGGGGTTGGTTGGTATAATCCCACTCAGATTCTTTGTTACGTTCACTGAACACTCTTTCCTTAGATCTTGAACCTTCCTCGTCTCTTCTAATCCCTAAAATCAGTCCTTCGAATTCATATTGGGTGACCACTTGTTGAAGGGCATCTGTTTTTAGAGCTTTACAGCAAGTCAATCTGCCTTCATGAGGACCCATGCCATTACGCAGGGCTTCTTCATTTTTATGGACGATTAAGTCTAGATTGAATTCCTTGGCAATTCGATCTCTATATTCTATCATCTCTGGAATTTTATAGTTTGTATCCACATGAATGAACGGAAACGGACTGTGTCCAAAAAAAGCTTTTTTAGCGAGCCATAGTAGAACCGTTGAGTCCTTACCAATGGACCATAGCATCCCTAGTTTACCGAATTTCTTGTAAGCTTCCCTTAAAATGAAAATACTTTGTGCTTCTAACTGGTCTAAGTGATCCATAATGTAATCCTCCAATTTTTATGATGTGCCTCAAGCTTAATTGCGATTGAGACCCCATTTATGCCGAATGCTTTGTTCAATACGGCCAAACACGAATTTATCTACGACAAGTCCAAGAACAATAATGACCACCATCACCGCCATCACTTGGCTAATATCAGCGAGGTCTCTACCCACAACAAGCACTTGACCCAACCCTTTTGTGGCTGACAACATTTCTCCAGCCATTAAAGCTCTCCAAGCAAAGGACCAACCTTGCTTTAACCCAGAAATCACATTGGGAAGGGCTGCTGGAATAATCACATTCCAGTAAATCTTAAAGCCACTTGCACCCATGGTTTTTGCTGCCCTTATGTAGAGTGGGTTGACATTTTTAATCCCGCCATCTATAGCCATGGCAATTGCAAAGGTTGACCCAATGGTAATGACAAAAATAATGGCACTTTCATTGAGTCCAAACCAAAGAATCGAAAAAGGTAACCAGCATATGCTGGGTAGGGTTTGTAAACCAAGAATCAATGCACCAAAGTTTTCATCCAAATATTTAAACCGAACAATGATGAGTCCCATGGATATCCCAATGATGGCTGATATCAGATAGCCAATCACGATTCTTTTCATACTCGCTGCAATGGCAATTCCTAGTGTGTTGTTTGAAATGAGTTTTACAAGGGTTTTTCCAACTGCAAAAGGTGATGGAAAGGTATAGACCTTCCAGATTTGTAAATATTCAACGCCTACCTTATAAACTACTTCCCAAATCAGGATCAGCATGAGATAAAATAGAATCTTTTTCAATGCTCCAATCGTTATCGTATTCAGCTTTTGCAACTTTCTCCACCTCCTCTTTCAATTCTTTCATAACGTCTGCTAGGACATAGGTTAAGTCAATATTGTCAAGCTGTCGTGGCCGCGCTAATTGGATGTTAAACTCTTTCTTAATCACACCTGGACCAACTGACATGACCAGAACTCGATCAGCAAGTAACACCGCCTCTTCCACGTTATGGGTGACAAAGATAATGG
>CAZJIO010000066.1:14881-22302 GCA_964546035.1 uncultured Eubacteriales bacterium
TTTTCTTGGTTTCCCACCAAATTTGCTGAAGTTCCATTTGTAAAATCAGTTTGGTCTGAGAATCAAGGGTTGCGAAGGGTTCATCCATCAGCAGCACCTCTGAATCCAAAGTCAAGGCTCTTGCTAAAGCAACCCGTTGCTTCATACCCCCTGATAGTTCATGTAAGAAAGCATTTTGAAACTTTGTTAGGTGCACCATCTTAAGATACTTCAAGGCTTTTTCTCTTCTAATTTCCTTAGGTACGCCAGCAATCTTCATACCAAATTCCACATTATCAATTACCCGTAACCAAGGAAAGAGTGCCGATTCTTGAAACATAACGGCTCGATCTGGGCCAGCCTTTTTCACCTCTTGACCGTTAAGAAGCACTCTGCCTTCAGTTGCGGTTTCCAACCCTGCAATGATATTAAGTAAAGTGGACTTTCCACAGCCTGAGGGTCCTAATAGGCAAATAAACTCACCCTTTTTAATTTCCAAATTAATACCTTCCAAGGTACTTGCTTTTTGATATTTGTTGACATATCTTTTACTGACATTTTCTATGATTAAACTCATGGGCTGGCTCCTTCCATTCTTACTTCATTTCATCAAGCTTTTTTTCTTTGAGCACCCTATTCAAGAAAGTGAAATCAAAGAACCTATCAAAATCTGGTGTTGTATCAATAAATCCAGCTTCTTTTGCAATGGTTGCAAAATCAACTACGGATTCTTTTTGCGGATTGTAGGTAACGGTTAATCGTCCAAAGGCTGCATCTAGAACCTTTTTATCGAGGACTCTGCCCGTTATGCTTTTTATTTCACTATTGACCACTTCTTTTGCATGAGCTAAATCACCATTGATATAATCTGTCAGTTCAACATGTGCTCTTACAAAACTTTCAACCAAATCCGGATATTTCTGGATAAAATCCTTTCTTCCAACGAGTACTGCTGTTGTGTATTGACCCTCTCTAAAAACTTGATTGTAATCTAATACGAGATGCGCCCCAACTTCCAACAAGAGAAGGGATCCCCAAGGTTCTGGCACAAAAGCTGCATCAATTTCACCTGAATCTAGCAAGGTTTTGATATCGGGATTCGCCGCTGCTACAATTTCTACTGTTCCACCCTTTGTGGTTTCTGTTAACCCATTTTCTTTTAATAAGTTCAACAAGGATAAATGTTGGGTGTTACCATATTGAGGGATGGCGATCTTTTTGCCATCTAGTGCTTTTATATCTGCTATGTCAGCCTCTTTTCCTGCCACTAGAATTGCGCCTGCGTCAGTCGCTCCAGCTATAACAACAAAATCCCCCGCGGATTTGATAAATCCGTTAAGTGCCGGTCCAGGTCCTATGTAACCAAGGTCTACTTCCTCTGCAAAAAATGCTTCCACTACCGCTGGCCCTGCATTAAATACATGCCATTCAATGGGATGTTCTTGACCCACTGCTTTTTGAAATTGTCCTTCGGCTCTACCAACTAGAGCTTGTGAATGAAGTATATTCGGGAAGTGGGCTACTCGAAGGACTAAAGTTTCATCTGCCATATCATTTTTCCTTGAACAGCCAGTCAGTAAACTGATGAGCATACTTACGATAATTGCTAGAGCAAAAATCCTGTGTAAATCTTGGGTCATGGATACATCCTCCTGTAGTTTTTTGCTATACCCTACAATTCCTATCGACTTTGTAATATATGCTATTATAGCGAGCTTGGTGGCTTTTGTCAACACTTTACTGCAAAGAAGTTTATAAAAAAAATAGCCCTCTTTTTAAAAAGGACTATTTCTCCTAAATCCCACTCTTTATTCATTCGCTTCAACAATCGTCGTTTTAATCATTTCGATGGCACCTGTTGGACAAACTCTGTAACACTTACCACAACGAATACATTGCTCGCTATCAATCCAAATAAACGATGCATCTTCATCCGTGTTCGAAAGTTTCGCATCCGTTATATTGCCCTCGTGGTCTACCTCAAATTCAGAGACCTTTTTTATACAGTTACGCGGCGATACGTCGATGCACCAATTACAATGAATACATTTATCTTGATTGATCTGGAATTTGTAGTGACAGAAATAACAACGTGTTGCATGCAACCTGGTTTCCTCTTCCCCATAGCCACATTTAACTTCTGGGTCATTCCCCCGACGTTTTAACACCGGAAGCACAGCCATTTCTATGGGACGTTGAACATCATGGGCACGTTGACGCTTGGTTTCACCATTTTCATGGGCTTCTTCCACCCATACGTGGGTGTGACGTCGTTCTTTCCCCATGAGAAAGGTATCGATAACTTTAGAAACATTTTTACCATCGGCTATCGAATGAATCACATCCAAACTGCCTGTGTGAAAATCTCCAATCGAAAAAACCTTAGGATGAGACATTTGATAGTTCTTAGTAAATAATATACCCTCAGGCAAGATAGACACATCCTTCTTTTGACCAATGGCAATGATCAAATGTTGGCAAGGCATCTCCACAAAAGCATCTTCAACAGGCATGATTTCAGGTTTTCCTTCGCCTTCACCTCGCTTGAGATAATTCTTTTGAAAAATAACAGAGGATAATTTACCACGGGTCTTCACAGCGCGAATCGGGGTCAGAAGTGTTTTAATCTGTATTTTTTCATCTACCATTTCTTCTTGTTCCTGGGAATCAGCTGCCATGAATTCAACGCTTCTTCGGTAAACCACCGATACCGTTCCATCTTTTCCTAATAGTTTTCTAGCCGTTCGAGCACAGGATCTGGCGGAGTCAACAGCAGTAAACCCGCCGCCAATAATGACAACATCCCCTTTTAGTTGGGTGATTTGTCCACCATTGTAAGCTTTCATAAATTCCAAGCCCGTCATCATTTCTTGACGATTTAAGCCCTCAATAGCCAGTTCATTTGGTAAAACAGTACCTGTTGCTACAACAACCGCATCATGTGATTGTAACAGTTCTTCAAATTGATCTTGATTAATGGGATAGTTTGTTTTTATCTCAATGTTTGTATCCACTATTTGAGCAATTTCAGTATCAATGACCTCTTGAGGCAATCGATATCTAGGAATGCCATCCACCAGCATGCCACCCAGATGGTCTTCTTTCTCATAAATTGTGACAGAGTGTCCGTACCTTTTCAATTCACGGGCAGCTGCCAAACCAGCAGGTCCCCCTCCAATCACAGCGACCTTTTTACCTGATTCTGTAAAATAAGGCTGAGGCAATGTCACTTGATACTTGATAGCATCTGCAGCTGAGCGCTTTAAATAGCAAATCTCAACACTACCATGGATATCCGTCCAATTGTGACGGCATTTCGTCTGGCAAGGTCTGACACAAATCCGTCCCAAAACACCTGGCATCACATTGTCTTCTAAATTGATGGCATAAGCTTCATCAAGCTGACCGCTAGCAATTTTCTCAATGTATCCCGGCACATTTGTTCCTGCAGGACAACCAGATTGACAAGGTACGCTGATGGCATGGGTTTTAAAATCTATAGGTTCTGATGCCAGACCTCTTTCCTTAGTTAATTCCTCTGGTACTTGAACTGTGACATACCTAAAATCCATAGACAACACGCTCCTTTATTGTCTCAACGCCAAGGCGTAGAATAGTAGCACCTAAGGTTTCATTTTCAAGACGTTCAGCTATAAATACGTCTAGTATCCGTTCGATTACAACAGGGCAATCCTCTTGTTTGAAATCTCCCAGTTTAATGCCATGGGATGTTTGACTACCTGCTAGCAGGAGCTCGTACCCTTCAGTAGAACCCTTTTCTTCATTACGAATACGCATTCCCCTAAGACCGATATCCGAAATTCGATAAGGTGAGCAAGAATTAGGACAACCTGTGATGTTAATAAATCCCAGCTTTTCAATGCTATCGAACTTAGGCTGGTCCATGACCTTTAACAACAGATCAAACATATCTCTCGTCACAGTGACCGCTTTTGGACAATAGGTTTTACCCACACAACTGACGATGTCTCTGAGTCCAAATGAGCCAACGGTGCGAAATCCCATATTTTGAATTTCAGTAGTCAGCTTATCAACTTCTGAGGGCTCAACGCCGTGTATCGCTATATTTTGACGATTATCTGTGTACAGTTTTTGATTACCATAAATTTCTGACAGTTCTGCAAATCTTTCCAGTTGATCTGCTAGAAGTTCTCCTTTTGGCACAAGTGCCCGAACAGTTGCTTTGCCATCATCACCAATTGGATTTTCTTCTGTTAAGGGCCGATCTGGAAATTCTAAACCGACAGCTTCAATAGGTGTCCATGCAACGCCCTTTGTCGACATCTTTTCAGAGGCCATCACTTTAAGAATTTCTTCTCGACAAAAATCAATCCCTTGATTTTCTACGACAAATTTAAGTCTGGAGGTAGCACGGTTATAACGATCACCATGATCGCGATAAAAAAGACCAATAGCGCGACAAACTTCTTTGATTCTATTTTCAGGCACAAAAGTAAAGAGTTCTTTAGCAACAAAAGCCTTCCAGCCCATGCCGCCACCTATGACCACGCTGAAGCCTTTTTCAGTTTTTTCAGAAGTCGCATCTACCTTTTTTTCTACTGCTGTAACGCCTACGCAGTTCATAAAGGGTTGTGCACAATTAGCCCCACATCCAGAGATGTTTATTTTAAATTTACGGGGCAAATTATCTAAATCCCTTGCATCTGTTAAATATTTAGCTGTTTCAACAACGTGGGGCAATACATTAATACGTGCATACTGACAGGTTTCAGCCAAAGGACAAGCCGTAATGATCCGTGTGACATCCCCGCAACCATGATAAGTCGTTAAGTTTGCTTTTTGAAGATCTCTCATGAATTCCGGAATATTCTCAACCGTTAAAAAATGCAATTGTACTGCTTGTCGGGTGGTAATATTCAATAAGCCATGGGCATATTTTCTAGAAGCTTCTGCGATCACGCGACCTTGGTATGCTGTGAACTTGCCACCTGGAATCACGATACGTGCCATATGGGTACCCGCCTCACGGGATTGGTAAACGCCATACCATTTTGAAATCAAAGCCTGTTCCTTAGACATTTTACCTTTGCGTGCAATCTCATCATAATCAATGAGTAACCCACTGTCCTTAATATACTCTTCTTCACTTCTTCTTCGAAAATCCTCTTTCCATTGCATAATTTCTCCTTTGTTAGCCGAATGAATTAACACGTTACAGTGATATTACCTGTAATACATACTGTTTTAATAATATTTGTATTATATCGAGCTTGGGTCGGTTTGTCAATGTGTATACCACTATTAAAAATCAGGGCTGTAAGAGCGTTATATACTCTGCAACGGCAACCCCCTTATTCCCCATAAAAAAGCACTCAATTGACGCTTCATCCTTCTCTATGATTTTTCGTTTGGTTTCATAAACGCCTTCAAAGTTGTAGCAATAATCCTCTAAAATGATGTAGGTAGTCTTAGGATTTTTAGTTATGTTCTTTGGCACCCTTCCTTTAGTTAGAGTTGTTATTTCAACCACTTCATCGCTGTCGTTCATTTGCTTAATTATTAACTTTTCTGTCGCATTTCTCGAATCAATATGGACTATAATGTTAAAAACCTTATTTTGTGTAACACCATTGATTGTTTCAGAAATATTTTCCGTCATGGTTGCAGACATATTACCGCCCACACCACCCGTCGAAGCTATACCGTTACCTGTCATTAAGTACACTTGCCCATCTGAAGTTTCATAGACTGGGTTGATATAGAAGATGATTGAATCCAAAGCAGCATCCACATATAGCGTGCCTTCAAGGATTGTCTCGCTACCATAAGTGGACTTGCGATTTGTAACTTCAGGATCTGACTTGAGTAATTTATATGAATCTGTTGTACCAGTAGGATAGATTGTTGATGTAAATAAAGCAATGCCTTCAATACCTTCAAAGTTATATTCAGTCGTTTCAAAGTTACCTTCTTCTGTGACTTTTGCAGTTGCATAAATTTTTCCACTATATTTATCGGAAATTTCAACATCTTTCCCATTTATAAAATCATCACCATGATCCTCAAAATAACCCTCCATATCCAACAAATCCACGTAATCCTGTGTGATATACACACCAATGAGTTGATCTTTAGTTTTCACCTCTCCTGCATCACTATTTGCTAGCTGACACCCCGTCATGGACACCATTAACAAGCAAATAAACAGGCTCAAACTAGTTTTTCTAAATATTTTCATGCTCTTCCTCCTCCAGATTCCCATCAAATTTCAAAATATCACCTACATCGCAGTTTAAGTGATAACAAATTTTATTTATGGTTCCAAAACGTACCCCTTTTGCTTTTCCACTTCGCAAAATTGACAGATTGGCTTCTGTAATATTCACTAAGGCACATAGCTCTTTGGAGGTCATTTGATTCTTTTTTAAGACATCTTCAAGAAATATTTGAATCGCCATAGCCCGCCTCCTTAGATAAACATATCATTGTCGTTCTTCAATGCTTTGCCTTCTGCAAAATACTTAGAAAGTAGTAAAACAATCAGCACAAGCAGTACTGAAAACAGGGGTATTTCTGTGGTGTAATGGCTATCAAGAAGATATTTACCAAGGAGCAACTGGGATAGATTAGTGAACATGTAAGATAACATCATGAGGACCACTGAGTTTTTACAAATGCCACTCAGCTGACTGGCTTTACTTATGACATCGTCGCTGTAACGATCACTTTTCAAGGCATCTATCAACCGATTGACCAAGTATATGATACCCATCGAAACGGCAGCTGGTAGTGCATTTAAAAGGAGCCGAACTGCCAGAAAGAAATAGGTCGTTGACAATTGGGGACTTATTTCTGAATTGCCCGCCTTAACGGTTTCAATGTTTGAAATCAGTACGCTCAGACCTTCACCAAAGATTTTATAAACCAATACAAAATACATGAGCATTAAGACTACTTTAAGATAATCGAGCAGTTCAGCCGCTTCACTGACAATAAATCTACGAAGACACCTTAAAGTGATATAGCCAATGATGACAGCATATATCGTACCACCGAAACTAATTTTCCCCATTAACACCATACCTTTGGTTGCAAATATATCGTTCATATATGCAGGATTGATCAAGTAATAAAGGGCAACAAATAGCAGAATACTCAAGACCACTAATAAAAGGTCTTCCAACTTGTGTTTGTTTCTAGCCATCAGTAAATAAAAATAGAAGAATGGACTGATGCTTAGTAGTATGTAAATCACCAGAGCAATCATATTACCAATAGATCCTGAAAGAGATAAGGCCCTTAAACCGCTGGCTATCTGTGCAAAAGGAAAAGCAATGATGGCGATATATGCCTGTTGTATAGTACCGTAGAAAATGAGGGTGAAAACGCAGATAGCAGCCTCCACACTGCATAATCTGACGTCATCCGACCAGTCAATCCGATGGCATCCGGCCACCTGT
>CAZJIO010000067.1:0-242 GCA_964546035.1 uncultured Eubacteriales bacterium
TCCACTAAGGTTTTGAGCTGATTGTTCATTTCGACTACGGATAAAGGTTCGATGAATAAAGTTGAGCCAGAGGAAGATTGCTCATGGATCATCCCGGGAAATGCACTTCTATACTCTGCTTTAACGGGGACGCAGAAGCGATCATTTTTTACGGTGATGAGGGCGTCTTGGAGCATATTTTTATAGGTAGAGGAGGAGATAACCTTCGTTAAATGTTGGCGGATCTTTCCGTGTGTTCCGTG
>CAZJIO010000067.1:259-3448 GCA_964546035.1 uncultured Eubacteriales bacterium
CTTCTTAGATTTAATAATGTAGCACTTGCATCATCCGCTAAGTCGTCTTCATTTAAAATGCAGCGGGTTATTTCTGTATATAAACCATTCAGGGAATCTAAGCGACTAAATAATACTTTGATATGAGTCGTATCCAAGTAATCACCGCATTGATTGCTATAGGAGATGACCTTTTTGGTAACCCTTAATAATTCGCTGATTTCTAATAATTCAACAATAGATAAGTTGGCACCGACTTCTAGTCTTCGTAGACTCATTCGGATATCTTTAATGCCCCCTAAAGGCAGTGAGCCTTGACGCGTGATTAGGTTAGAGGCATCCGTTGTTTCATCTAATTTCGCCTCAATGGTATCTATATCTGTATAAGGAACTAATTGTTCTGCCATATCCTTTGCAATGGAGGAAACAGCACAATTTTTTAATAATTCAATTATTTTATTGAATTCCAGCGTTCTTAATATTTTCTTGTTCATAAAAAAACTCCTTCTTTTGAACTTGCATAATTTCTCTCTCGAAAATCAAGATGGTACTCAACTGCTTATGAAAAGGGACATTTTTAGTTGTTTCAAGCACTTTTTTAAAGTGAAGCTTTCCCCAAAAACCCCTACCACTCGTGTTGGCTTCAAAGCAGGCCAAAAAAACCTTGGTCATTGTCATCTGGGGATTAAGTGCTTTGAGAATGATCTCATAAAATTCAGAACCATAACCTTGTCTTAAAAACTTTTGATCAATCAAGAAGGTTTGAATCCATATTGATTTTTTGATACTAGGCAAATAACCCTGAACATAACCCACAAATTCACCCGTCTTCTTGTGATAGCATGTGTAAGCGAAATATTGCTCATGCATCATATGTACAGGTAAACAATGGTTCGATAAGGCATATTGATAAAAGGCATCGCTTTTATATTTATTGCGAGGCCAAGCATTTTTGTTATAGGATATGTTGATCAAATCAAGTCGTTCACTACTGAAAATATTTAACATATTCATATGAGTCACCTTAATGAGCTGGGTCAATAGATAGCTCTATTTTACCTTAAAATAGGGAAATATGGAAGTTATTATAAAAAGTTTAAGGAACTAAGAAATACTAGGACTAAAGACCTATAAAAACCCCGTAATTAATTGTTACAGAATTGTTACAATTGTGTTATAATATAAAACAGTGAGTTGTAAAAGGAATAAGCATATAGAGAGATAGATAAAAGGTGGAAGCTTTATGGGTTTAAGACCAGCAAAACACAGACAAGTTCATACGTTCAAAGCAAAAAGACACATTACCTTTATGATGATTCCCGACCCTACTAAGAGTGCTAAAGTTATTAAAGTACCTAAGTGGATTAGGTTTCCGTTTTATGCTTTGATTATTGCGTTGTCAATTGGTATAGTACTCACTGTGAAGCATATTGCGGATCTAGAATACCAAGTTGCATCAACTAAGTATACTGTTATAGTCGACAGCTTAAGCTTGGGGGATAAAGATGCGCGTATTGCTGACCTTGAAACCACAAACAGTCAACATTATGACAAGTTACAAAATCTTCAATTATTAGCCCTAGAGTTAGATGAAAAACTTCAAGACTTGGAAAATCAAAAGAATAGTTTGGACAGTAAAATTAATGGTACAACTCAAACAACGAGTGCTCAACCGAGTGAAACAGCGCTTGTTAAAAAGGCAACTGCCATCATTAATTTGCCAAGTGAAAGCTTAAGCTTTCTGGGACGTTATGCAACAGAAACAACGTCTGTCGTAGAAGATGATTTTAACACACAAATTGACAATATTACACAAATACTTGAATCCAATTTAGCAACAGTGGATTTGGATTCTCAAGAATATTCTAGCTTAGATTCAAAATTAAATGAATTGATCCCATTATGGGATGCGTATCCTACAGGTTCTCCTTTAAATTATACCAAAGTCAGTAGCCCGTACGGATGGAGAAGAGATCCAATCAGTTATAGAACCGCATTTCATACAGGTATAGATTTAGAAGCAAGGTATACTACCATACATTCAACAGGCAAAGGTGTTGTCCTTGAAGCTGGTTATATGCCAAGTTATGGTAATACAGTGGTCATTGATCATGGTTATGGTTACAAGACATTGTACGCTCATTTATCAAAATGCTTAGTTTCACCAGGTGATGTGGTTACCAGAGGTGATGAAATAGCTGTCTCAGGTTCCAC
Organism: uncultured Eubacteriales bacterium; assembly: GCA_964546035.1. Classification (GTDB taxonomy): domain Bacteria; phylum Bacillota; class Clostridia; order Lachnospirales; family Vallitaleaceae; genus CAZJIO01. The sequence continues at coordinate 2,453 of CAZJIO010000067.1, forward strand.
AGGCAGATCAACAGGCCCTCATTTACATTATGAAGTGATTTATAAGGGTCAGTTCCAAGATCCAATAGACTATATTTATTAAAGAGGTATTGACATGATGGGAAAAAAAGTCAAGGCTGGATATGATAGACCAACCACTGTGATATGCAAGGATACAAAAATAGAAACGACTAAACTGACATCGACCTCAAACGTACAGATTTCAGGTCAGTTCTTCGGGGATATTGATATCAGTGCTAGTTTGGTTGTTGGTGAATCAGGGTATGTTAAAGGAAATATTAAAGCTGAATTTATCCTTTTAGCTGGACAAGTGAAAGGGAACATAGAAGTAGCACATCAACTACATATCACACAAACAGCTCGAGTTGAAGGCGATGTTGTCGCTTCAACTATGATCATTGATGAAGGGGCTCAAATCGAAGGCGGCATTAAAATGCGTGACCTGGATAAGAAACCAATTAAGTCGGATAATGATGACGAAGACGAAGACTAAAATAGTGTAGGAATTTATGGAGGCTAATTAATTAGCCTCTTTTTAAATTTTGATAAAATTGGCGTAATCATGTATAATAGGAATATCGTAAAACTGAAAGGGGTAAAAAATGCGCTATTTGGCTGATTTGAAAGAAAACGAACAGGTTGTAGATACATATCTGTGTGTCAACAAACAAATTTTAAAAACACGTGTTGGTAAGACTTATCATTCACTAAAATTGCAAGATAGAACAGGAATATTTGACGCTAAAATATGGGATTTAAATGATGGGATTAATCACTTTGATGAAGGTGATTATGTTAAAATTGATGGCACCGTCGTGCTTTTTCAAGGCGGGTTCCAAATGAACATCCGCCGCATTAGAAAAAGCAATGAGGGTGAGTATGATCCAAAAGAGTATATCCCCACTTCAAATAGAGATTTAGATGAAATGTACGAGCAGTTGATGGGTTACGTTAATGCTATTGAGAATGTGTATATGAAACAATTGGTAGAAAGCT
>CAZJIO010000067.1:3473-12375 GCA_964546035.1 uncultured Eubacteriales bacterium
GAAGCCTTTGCCGAGAAGTACAAGCAACACACAGCAGCTAAGAGCATGCACCATAATTTCTGCGGTGGATTATTAGAACATACCTTATCCATTTTAGAACTCTGCGAGTTCTATGCTAAACAATATAAAGAAATTGACCGTGACTTACTTTATACGGCGGCGTTGTTTCATGATATTGGTAAGCTTGAAGAGCTTTCCTCTTTTCCAATGGTTGAATACACAGATTCTGGTCAATTGCTAGGGCATATTGTAATTTCCATTGAATGGGTGGGCAACAAAATCAGAAACATTGAGGGTTTTCCAGAAAAGCTTGCTTATTTGATTAAGCATTGTATCATTTCTCATCATGGAGAATTGGAATATGGTTCACCAAAGAAACCGCTCATTATTGAAGCCTTTGCACTGAATTTTGCAGATAATACAGATGCCAAAATGAAGGCGTTTTCATCCATTTTAGAATCGAATGAAGCGGATGACGATTGGGTGGGCTGGCAAAGAATTTTTGATAGTAACCTGAGAAGGACCAGGTATTAAGAACAACCCCATCTTCAAGAAGGACATTAAATAGGTGAATAAATGGAAAAAGATAGAAGGCTACCCGTTGTAAAAAATGAATGCTATGACCTTAGAATAGAGTCTCTTAACAATGAGGGTGAAGGCGTTGGGAAAGTGGATGGTTACACTTTATTTATCCCAGGAGCGATCCCCGGAGATCATCTTAAAGTAAAGGTGCTTAAGCTTAAGAAAAGCTTTGGCTATGCAAAAATAGAGAAGATATTAGAACCCTCTGTTAACAGATGTTTGCCGGTGTGTTCTAAGGCGGATCAGTGTGGTGGTTGTCAGTTACAACACCTCAGATATGAAGCGCAGCTTAATTTTAAGAGAAAGAAAGTGGAAGATGCCTTAAAGCGCATAGGTGGCTTTGAGGATGTGAAGGTAAATGCCACACTGGGCATGGATAATCCCTATCATTATAGAAATAAAGCACAATATCCTGTGAGAGAGATTGGTGGTACCATTGAAGTTGGCTTTTTTGCCAATCGGACCCATAGAGTTATTCCAATTGAAACTTGCAGCATTCAAAATGAGGTTAATGAGCTTATTATAGATGAGATCAAGAAGTATATGAGAGCTAATCGAGTTTTGGCTTATAATGAAGACCTTCATCAAGGACTGGTTAGACATATCGTTATACGTAATACAAAGGATTTTGTTAGTTTTAATGTGACACTGGTTATTAATGGCAATAAGATTCCTAATGAACAAGATTTGATTGATAGACTTACAAGGGTCAGTTCCGTTGAGGGCATCTGTATCAACATCAATAAAGAAAAAACAAATGTCATTATGGGTGAAACAACAAAGGTACTTCATGGGAATTTATATTTAGTAGATTCTATTGGAGATATTTCCTATAGAATTTCTCCTGCCTCCTTCTATCAAATTAACCCGATTCAAACAGGGAAGCTGTATAAAAAGGCTCTTGAATATGCGGGGCTTACAGGTGAGGAAATTGTTTGGGACGCTTATTGTGGTATCGGAACCATTTCGCTGTTTTTAGCCCAGAAAGCGAAGCGTGTTTATGGTGTTGAAATTGTGCAAGAGGCTATTTTAGATGCGGAATATAATAAAGCACTGAATGGTATCAAGAACGTAGAATTTTTTGTTGGGAAGGCTGAAGAAGTCATAGAAGAGAAATATAAAGAGGGTATCGTGGCAGATGTGATCGTGGTGGACCCACCAAGAAAAGGCTGCGATGTTGCTTTGTTAGATACGATGATTAAGATTAATCCTAAGAGGATTGTGTATGTCTCTTGTGATCCAGCGACTCTAGCTAGGGATGCGAAGATATTAGGTCAAGGCGGGTATGTGATCGAGGCTGTTCAGCCGGTTGACATGTTTCCGATGACTGTGCATGTGGAGAGCGTCTGCCTTTTACAGAAGATATAAGTATACTAGTTATTTACAATCCTATGCAAAAAGACACCCAGAACGTTTGTTCGCGGCGTCTTTTTGCTTTATACTCCGTATTTTTTCCATTTGCCTTCTGATATAACTTCAACCTTTTCATCTATTACCTTTATTGCGGTTGCATCGTCTATCGCATATGCTAGTCCATTGATAGCTTTTGCCCATTGATCAGCAGCTATAAGTGTATTGTAGGGTAAGTCTACATGCTCAAGATGTGGAAATATTGAAAAGTTAACCATTCCCAACGTCTTGTCATCATCACTCGGTTGCTTCCAGTTTACAAAAAATTCGCCAATATGAGACGCCATAATCATGCTCCCAGCACTGAGACCAACATACACCACATCAAGTGATGGTAATAGTTCAGCTACGCCAGATTCCTTCATCCAATGATTGAGATATAATGGATCTCCTCCATTTACCAAGATCACATCTGCTTCACGTAGTTTTGGTTCCCATATCTCACGTGGCACACTAGGAAGTGCTGTAAGCTCAAGGACTCCAATGCTCTTCCAACCTAAATCGCACATATGAGATTCTTCTTGTCCACTGATAAACGTCCATGCATAGTCAATACCATTTGGAATGGCATAACCAGCTGTTGGTATACAGAGTGCCTTACAGGCATCGATTGGTTTATCTAACATGCTCACCAGTGCATTATAAATACTTTTATTAGTGATACCACCTGATGTTAAGAGTAATTTCATATGATCCTCCTTGTTTTACAGTCGTGATTTAAAAAGTTATATCTTCCATGTAATATTTTAGTTTTTTTTTGCACACAGGCAAAAAGGGTGACCTTCAGGGTCAAACATTGTTACAAAGCGCTCGCCCCCATACTGACTGGCTGATTTAACTGCACCGATTGCCTCCGCTTGTATCACAGCGGTTGGTAGATTGTCAACTTGAAAATCAAAGTGCATCTGCTTTTGCTGCTTTCCGGGCTGCTCCGGCCATTCGGGCTGGATATATTCGTAATCATCAGCACAATCAAACAAAAAAACGAGTCCACTTTGGTTGCTCACAGCGGGACATCCGTACATTTCACTCTTTTCCCAGCCGAGAAGCTCAGAGTAAAAATTCTGAAGCTTCTGTGCATCTTTACAGTCAATACCAATATTACTTAAACAGGCACCCTTAATCATATGTAACACCTCACATTATTATTTTGTTTCTATTGTAATTCTCTGTTTCATTTTTGTCAATTCTAGCATTACCTATGGGATTATGTTTACATAACTGGAATCCTTATTTCAATTTTCCTGGATGACTTTATGCGTATAAGAATAAATAGTTAACGTTTATCGTTAAATATATATTGACAAACATATATCGTGCGGATATAATAAGGATATAATTACTAGGAAGGAAATAAAAGGGAGAATAAAATGGACACACAAAAAAAATCTGCAAGAATTGCAGGTGCGCTATTGATTGTTGGTACGGTAACTGGTATATTAAGTTCTTTTTTGATGTCGCCAATATTGGACGATGCAGAATATCTTAGAAAGGTTGCTGAGAACGAAAATAAAGTATTGGTTGGAGCTCTCTTAATCTTTATAATGGCAGTTGCCTGTGCAGGGATAGCATTTTCACTGTATCCTATCTTGAAAAAATACAGTGAAGGTTTGGCAATTGCAGCAGTAGGGTTCAGGGTTATTGAGGCTGTACTCATGACGGTTAGTGTAATCATTTATATATTATTACTGGCCTTAAGTCAAGAATTTATAAAAGCGGGAGCTCCAGCGGAATCGTATTTTCAAACATTGGGGGTATTATTAAATGCAGGAGTTGATTGCGTGAGTAATGTGGGAATGTTGTTGGCATGGTGTATAGGTGCAATGATTTATTATTATATATTTTATCAAACGAAACTCATTCCAAGATGGTTATCGGGTTGGGGATTAATCTCTTCGGCACTCTGCATCATGGCAAGTTTATTGGTTATGCTTCACCTGATTGGACCCTTTTCAATGATGCAAATAATTATGAATTTACCGATAGCCTTACAAGAAATGGTGTTAGCAGTTTGGTTGATTGCGAAAGGATTTAGACCGTCGGCTGTCAAGCTTCTATTGGCAAAAAAATATGAAGGAGTGAAATGATAATATGATTAATAATTTTAAAAAAATGAAAAAAGTAGCATTTGTTTTGGAAAAAGTTTTTATGGTTTTGTTTTGGTGTTTTGTTGCCATTGCTGCACTGTTAACAATAGGGGAAGTGGTCATAAGTTTGGTCCCGGCTTCTTTATTAACAATCAAAGATTTAACCCAAGGGGATTTAAGCATCGTTAGTGGAATGTTTCAATTTGATCTGGGTGATAAATTAAAGGGTCCTATCGAACTAAAACCGTTAATACAAATTCTTTTACCAGTTATAATTCTTACAGCTATTTTTTACTTGGTTAACTTTAAACAGTTGCAGGCAATACTTCGAACGGTTCGAAATGACAGACCTTTCGACGCGAAAAATGCGAAGTCACTATGGATCATGAGCATTAACTTTATATTGGCATCGGTGATCTTGCAAACTGCAGGTGGAATTGTTTTTTCAACTGCACTGAAGATGCTTCGTATTTCGGAGATTGGTTTGCGAGTATCCATTGGTTATACGAATTTATTCATTGGAATATTGCTGATGGTGCTGAGTGGCGTATTTCAGTATGGCAATAACCTTCAAGAAGAATTTGATGAAACAGTATAGGCGGGATGATAAATATGGGAATGATTATTAGACTAGACCGTGTACTAGCGGATCGAAAAATGCAGCTCAGTGAACTGGCAGAAAGAATTGATGTATCCATTATTAATTTGTCAAAAATGAAGAATGGTAAAATCAGGGCTGTAAGATTTTCAACTCTAGAAGGAATCTGCAGAGTGTTAAAATGCCAGCCAGGGGATATCTTGGAATATGTAGAAAGTGAAAATGTCATTGATGAAGATGACAATAATGATTCGTACTAGGATGAAGAAGTGAAGGGTTGGATAAATGCGTGATAAAAACGTGATTCCAGCCCCTTTTTTTGCACATAAAAATGCTTATTCATTGACAACAAAGCCTTAAAGTGAAGGCTATGGTATGATTTTTGTTTGAGTAGTAGTAAGGGAAAAAATCTGATATAATCAGAGAAACTAGGTTTGAGTAATTGTCGTAGAAAATATGATGAGGAGGAAATAAAAATGACCAGATTTGAAGAAGGACTAAAAATTATTGAGGAGAGGTGTGGCAATGGAAAAGATAACATCATCTCGCTCTCGACAATCGCAATGGAACCGAACGCTGATGGTAACCCCCGCCCTTATGTCCGTGATGTGGATGCTTTTTATGAAGATGGTGTGTTTTATGTGGCTACTTGGACAAAATCAACTAAAATGCAGCAGATTGCCAAAAACCAAGAAGTTGCATTTACGGTTTGCATGGAGTGGTTTTCTGGAAACGGAATCGGAGAAAATCTCGGATGGGTTTTAGACCCGAAAAATGCTGTGTTAAGGTTAAAACTTCGTGAAGCCTTTGCCAATTGGTACGACCACGCAAATAATGAAGCGGATGAAAACTGCGTTATTTTGGCAATCCACATCACAAAAGCCACGGTCATTAAAGATCACGGTGCTGTTCGTTACAATATGGACTTTGTGAATAAAGTGGAGTGGTCTATTTGTGAAAAGTAAATTTAACAATTTTTTAATGTATAGAACACCTACTGAACGGATAGCCATGTTGTTTGCGCTTGAAGGCATCTTTCTGGCACTAATGACCAATATCATCAATAACAATAATAATTTATTTGCGACTCGATTAGGTGCAAGCAATTTTCAAATCAGCCTTGTGGCTTCTTTGCCTCAATTTATTGGCATGCTCGCCTTGATTCCTGGAGGTATTATAACCGACCGTATGGGTAACAAGCGAAAAATGGTTGTTTCATCCTTGATTTTGGTGGCCATGGTTTATGTTTTGATCGGGTTTGTTCCTTTATTTGGAGGGTACAAAGTAATTGCATTTTTGGGATTACTGGCTTTATCTGCCGGCCCAATGACATTGTATAACGCCTCTTGGCAAGCCTATTTTTCGGATGTTGTTGATGAAAAAGACAGAAATAGTGTCTTTTCTATGAGGACAAAATGGTCTTTTGCAGTAGGCATAACCCTGCCGCTTATAACAGGCACGTTACTTGTATCCGCAAATACAGTAGCTGGTAAGATTGCATATCATCAGATTTTTTTCTGGGCAGCAGCTCTTCTTATTATCATTCAGATAGCAGTCTTGAAAAAGATACCCGGTGGTGCTGTTCAGCCACAGCTACATATGAAGGTATCTGATCTAAAACGTGCCATGGGAGAATTGGTTCGGGATAAACGTTACACAAGTTTTGTTGGTGTCGCACTTTTTTTCTACATGGCATGGCAATCTGATTGGACGCTTTACTATTTGGGTCAAGTAAATTACCTAAAATTGAATGAACAATGGTTGAGTTTGGTCATTGTCGGTGGTGCATCTATTCAATTTCTCTCAATTGGATTCTGGACGCGTCTAAATGATCGATTTGGCATCTGGTTTTCAATTATTTTGGGGACACTTGGACTTTCTATTTATCCTTTGGCCATGATTGTTTCAACCAGTCTACCTTTAGCCATTGGAAAGCCTGTTTTTATCGTACTTATTATTGTGGCAGGATTCGGATTCACAGCCATTCCGCTTAACATCTTACAATGCTTACTACAAGTCATACCTGTGCAGAACAAGACGCTGAGTATATCCGTTTATACCGTACTCATCACCCTTTCAAATGTGGTTATGCCAATGATGGGCGTTCAAGTCTATACCTTGTTAGGTGGTTCAAAAAGTGCTTTGCACACGACATTTATACTGATATTTATAGCAAGAATTATTGCGGCAGGGCTTTGGGCAATGCTGTGGAGACGGAACAAAAAGAGGAGTGGTAAAAATGGAAGATACTAAAAATTACAATAAGCCATGGGATTCAAACCAAATCACACGAGATTACTTCGATTCATTGTTACTTGAGATGAGGCATATTGATGCGGTTATACCTTCAACAAAAGTAGAGCTATATGGCGAGACATTTGATACACCTGTTATGATGGCAGCACTGTCCCATTTAAATAACGTTTATGAAAATGGTATGGTTGAAATGGCAAAGGGTGCCCTTGCAGCGCGTGCTGTAAACTGGGCAGGGATGGGGGACCAAGCTGAAATATCTGCTATAACAGCTACAGGTGCGAGAACCATCAATATCATTAAACCCTATTCCGACAATGATTATATCATCCAGAGAATTGAACATGCAGAGCGTTGCGGCGTTATGGCCGTAGGTATGGATATAGACCATTCCTTTGGAGGAAACGGCAAATACGATGTTGTTTTAGGCGAACAGATGAAACCTAAGTACCTTATTGAACTAAAGGAATTTATACAATCGACCCGATTACCCTTTGTTATTAAAGGTATTCTGAGTGAACAAGATGCCTATAAAGCCTTAGAAGCAGGCGCTAAAGGCATAGTCGTTTCTCATCATCATGGCATTATGAACTATGCGGTTCCACCACTTCTCATATTACCTAAAATCGCAAAGGTCATTAATGGGCAAATACCTATCTTTGTAGATTGTGGTGTTATGAGTGGAATGGATGTTTTTAAAGCACTTGCTTTAGGTGCTGATTTAGTTTCTGCAGGCAGAGTGATTATGGAGCCTTTAAAAAACAAGGGTGCCGAAGGCGTTAAAAATCAGATTATTAAGATGACGGAAGAATTAGCCGGAATAATGGCAAGAACCGGTTCATCAAACCTCTCTCACATTGATCCAACCGTGATTTGGCATAGACCCATGGCATGGTGACAAGTGTGTTTTAAAAAATGCGTTTTCAATGATTTACTTCTCGTTTTTAACTGCTAAAACAGTGTATATGGCTTCATTAATTTTAGTCTTTTTCACAATGCGGAAGCCGAGTGTTAACAATGTTTTTTCAAGTTCCTCCGATCTAATGCGAATTGACATTGGAGGACCTTCTGTAATGGACTCATCTTTTTCATATTCGAGACATAACAAGTGTCCACCTGTTTTTAGCACCTCAAATATTTTGGTGAGCGCTATTGTTAGTGACTTTACTTCGTGAAGAATTAAGGAAGCCATAGCAAAATCAATGCTGTTATTTTGAAGACTTAAATTTTCAATATAATCTTGTATGGGTTCAATGTTATTAAGACCTTTTTCTTTTGCCCTATCTTCTATGACGCTGAGCATACGCTTGTCCGGATCCATAGCATACACCTTGTTAGTGGTCCTTTCTGCCATAGGAATTGTAAAAAACCCTGAGCCAGCACCTACATCGAGTAGTGTATGGCTATTTTGTATGGGCATTTGGCTAATTAGAACTTCCGGTGGTATGAGGCGCTCTCTTTGCCTGCTATCCAAAAAGGCAATTTTGGTTAAAAAATTCTGATCCTGTTGGTTGTGATTGTGATGATGCATGTGATTCATAATAAAACCTCCTATAAAATATAATGCAGACTGTAATTATCTGTAATTGTGTCAAAAAAATGGTTTTCAGACCATGTCGTAAATACGTTTTTCTTTAAGGTGGTTCACCATTTTCTCTTCGGCGTCTTTCATAACCTTTTCAATGGGGCAAGCATGATTCTCGTCCATATCACAGGTGAAAAGCGCTCCGCTGCCTTCAATAGCTTGAATGACGTCATAAAAGTTAATTTCAGTCTTAGGCTTCCTAAGACTATAACCTCCATTTACGCCAGGTGTAGACTGAATAAGGTCAGCTTTGACTAATTGAGTGAGGATCTTGGACAGGTAGGTAGGTGATATGCTCATATGACTCGCTAAAGGCTGAAGACTTAAATTGTCTTTTCCTTCTTGTTTAACGAAATAGGCTGTTATATGCAATGCATAATTCGTTGC
>CAZJIO010000067.1:12391-12648 GCA_964546035.1 uncultured Eubacteriales bacterium
AGTAGTTCCTCCGTAAAGATAATACAGACTGTATTTATCTGTAATTATACAGGATGAATTTTGCTGTGTCAATAACAATTTTTTATATAATACAAATGGTGCAATCATCCTTGACTGCACCATTTGTATTTTCCGTATAGGTAGTACGCTATCACTTAGATTTTATCTAGCATTTTTCAGTATATGAAAAGTAATCAAAATCTGCAGGCTTGTTTGTTCCAGATAAATCCTGGCAAGTTATGCCAACAAAAGCCCCT
>CAZJIO010000067.1:12670-12891 GCA_964546035.1 uncultured Eubacteriales bacterium
CCTTGATGGCATCATCGGAAATGGTGCTGGCATCGTAAACTTTTCCTATAGGCTGCCACTCATTCACACTCAAAGCGTAGAAAAACCTAAGATCACAATGGTCTACCTCAACCTTTAAATAAACACGATCTGCACCTTCTATGGGAAGATTGTCATCTTGTAGCATTGACTCTGATAAATTGTTGTTAATACAGGATAGGACGCCTATACATTTTCCACCT
>CAZJIO010000067.1:12905-14078 GCA_964546035.1 uncultured Eubacteriales bacterium
CTTCGTCGTAACTCACCCTGAGATAATAAAAGTTTTCCGTATTGTAATAACAGATGAGTCCTGCAAGTTGTTGAGTCGTTTCGGGCTCAAATTCAACACAGGTTTCAGCAGAATAGACGAAGCTCTGCTGACGTCTTGCAACTAGGCTTTGTACAAATTTTGAGAAGAAAGATTCCTTGCCGTATAATCTCAGGAAACCAGGCCTATCATTCAGAGACATAAAGGTTTCAGCAGGTATTCTTAAGGATTGAAAATTAATATTTAAAGTAGTGCTATTAAAATCATCGTATTGCAAAACCAGAGTATTTTCAACTTGATCTGCTTTACCATCTGTATCAATTTCTATTTCCCAGGAGGGCAACTGATCTACACTGTCTGACAAATACAGCCAATCATCTTCACGCCATTCTACCTTTTGTAGAGATGTTTCTCTGCCGAGAATACAGCGGTTGGTCCCAGGAAGAGGGCGTCCACATAAATGCACCATATACCATTCCTTATTTGGACCTTCCACAATACTTGCATGGCCAGCTTTCTGAAGTATGGTATGCATATCGCTGCCAAAGGATGTGAGGATAGGATTATTCGGATGAACCTCAAATGGCCCTGTAATGTTCCTTGAACGTGTCAGCGTTACGGCATGTTCATAACCAGTGCCGCCTTCAGCCACCATCAAATAGTAGTAACCGTTACGTTTGTACAAATGTGGCCCTTCGGTACAACCTAAAGCTGTTCCTTTGAAAATATTCAGTATTGGACCCACAAGACATTTTTTCTTTTCATCATATTCCTGGAGAAGATGTCCGTCAAAACGATTTTTACCAATACGGTTATCCCATTTCATATTTACAAACCATTTGCGGCCGTCATCATCATGGAATAAAGAAGGATCAAAACCACTGGAGTTCATATAAATAGGTTCAGACCAATCGCCACAGATATCCTTAGAGGTTACCATGTAATTGTGCGTATCTTTTACAGGACCGGTATTTCGTACTATTGTATAGATCAAATAAAAGGTACCGTTATCAAAAGTTAAACATGGCGCCCAGATGCCACCTGAATCTGGTATACCTAGCATATCTAACTGGGACAATCTGTTTAAGGGATGGGCTACGAGTTCCCAGTGGACAAAATCCTTGGAATGATGAATTTGAACCCCTGGAAACCATT
>CAZJIO010000067.1:14139-21785 GCA_964546035.1 uncultured Eubacteriales bacterium
GCTGACCACCTCGGCGATAAGTATTGGATTTCTTACTTGAGTCATTTTTTTCTCCTTGTATGGACAGTGTGCTTTCCAATTATTATTAATACCATATTAGTTCATATTTAGTAAAAAAACAAGGTCATATGTTATCTGTGAGTGTACGATATTACTGTGATTGACTCATTTTTTTGTCTGTACTTCAAAAGTAGTGTATAATATTAAGGACAAATGGAATTCATCATATATCGAACCAAAGGAGAAAAGGATTTATGGATATACTTCAAGCAGAATTAAACCCATATATAGCCCTTTGCTTATGTAACGAATCAATAGAAAGTCAAATACCCGGTAATGCATATGCACCTAGAATTACCAGATACCACGAACTAGAGTTAATTACCGAAGGGGGTGGCATCATGGAGGTTAATGATACGATCTATGAATTAGAACAAGGCGCATTGTTTTATTATCCTCCAGGTACTAGAATCACCGGGACAAGACCTTATGGTTATATTCTTATCATTTTCGACCCGTTTTTTACTCGGGAAAAGATGCTTCAATATCAGGAAGGTAAAAAAGCTTTAGGTGATGTTTTTACCACTGAAAGTGAAGTGCTAAAGGAAGTCTTGCCAGTACCTTTATATATGAATGCCAGCAACCTGAATTTATATAAATCCATTTTCAAGAAAATTTTCTTGGGTTTTGTTAGAGAAGGGAACAATATGGAGATTAAGATATCTTTACTCCAGCTGCTGACTAACTTGATGGTTGAATACACCCATATTTCCAAGCTGGAGTCAACGGCTATAAAATCCTATTATAGAAAAGTAATGAAATGTGTTAAGATCATTGACTGTGCGCCGGAAGTAAATCATTCATTAGGACAATTGGCGGCAGAAGTTGGTCTTAGTAGGAATTTCTTATGTAGTGCTTTTAAAGAGCTTAGAGGCGTTACGATCTTCACCTATATTCAAGCTAAAAGAATTGAAAAAGCACAAGTTTTGCTTATAGATACGCAATCCAGTATAGAAGAGATTGCTAATTGCTGCGGGTTTGAAAATATCTCCTATTTCTATAGAATCTTTAAGCGACATACAGATATATCACCAGCTGCTTATAGGCAGTATTATAGACGATAGAGGAGAGCCTGTAATCTTGATCATTTAAGCAGTTTATGAAACATATGCTTGATAGCTTGTGCCATTTCTTCCGGTGTTTCTCTGTTTTCATTGTTAATCCAACTTTTCAACATGTAATATCCACCATAAACGATACATTCATAAGCATATAAAATAGTATCTGAATTTTCTACATCCGGTATTATTTCATCCACCTTCTGTTGAATAGATGGCAAGTGGAGCAGTTTTTTGGGAAATTCGGGAGAAACATCTGAATTGATTAATATTTTACATAAATCAAGATTCTCTTGCAAAAAAGTTAATGTACCAATCAGACCTAAATGATCATTTACGTCAATGGCAATATTGTTTATATATTGTTCAATCTGTGTCAATAAATCATTTTCCATATCTCTCAATAAATCATGATGTGAGCCGTAATATTTATAAAAAGTGGAACGGTTTATACCTGACGTATCACACAATGCCCGAATGGAAATTTTATGAATGTTTTCAGTCTGCAACATTTTTAAAAGACTTTCTTTTAAAAGTTTTTTTGTCATTCTGATTCTTTGATCTTCTTTTAATACCATGATGGACACTCCTTTATATAAAACATCAATACGCAACAATTTTATGCGAAGTGTTGCTTTTACAACCATTCAGAAAAATCAGTCGGTTGTAATATAGACACATGTATATTATTATTCTAATTGAGCGAAATGTCAACTCAAAAAAGGAGTCATCAAGATGAAGAAAATTTCAAATTTTATTGTTGAAAAACGATATTTTATACTTGCATTTGTTTTTGTCATAATGGTTATAAGTGCTATATCAATGACAAAAGTAAATATCAACTCAGATATGACAAAATATCTACCAGATAATTCCCAGATGAAAATTGGAATGAATCTTATGGAAAAAGAATTTTCTAATGCAGCATCAAATAATACCATACGGGTTATGTTTAAAGGATTACAAGAAACTGAAAAGGAACACATGCAAGGAGAGCTATCTAAAATCAACTATGTTGAAAGTGTGGATTATCAATTAATTGATCAGAATTACAACAAAGAAGATTATACTTTGTATATCATCAATACTTTATATGGTTATGATTCTACTGAAACAAAGTCGATCGAGCGTAGCATTGTGGACAAATACACGGATTATTCAGATATGGTGTACAAAGTAGATGATGGTTCTACCCCGGGACTTCCAACATGGATTCTTGTAATCGCACTGGTCATCCTCATGATTATATTATTCATTATGTGCAGCTCATGGGTAGAGCCGTTGCTATTTCTTGCAACCATAGGTGTCGCCATTATTATCAATATGGGTACAAATATATTTTTGGATAGTGTGTCAAGTACGACAAACTCAATCGCATCAATTTTACTGTTAGTCTTATCTATGGATTATTCTATTATATTAATTAATCGTTATAGACAGGAATTGAAAGTACAGGAAAATAAATTTGAAGCAATGAAAGAGGCATTAACAAATGCGTTCTCATCTATTGCAAGCAGCGCCTTTACAACAGTTGTTGGTCTTTTGATGTTGATCTTTATGAATTTTAAAATCGGAGCAGATTTAGGAATTGTTTTGGCAAAGGGCGTAGCAATCAGTATGATATGTGTTCTTATACTCCTGCCTGCTCTGATTCTCATGTGTGATCAACTCATTCAAAAAACAGCAAAAAAAGAACTTCATATTAATATGGATAAAATCGGTGCGTTTAGTTATAAATTTCGTTTTGTTGTACTTGGTGTATTAGTAGTATTCCTTATTGTCGTTTCTTTTCAAAAGGGCAATACCAAAACCTCATTCATTTTGGAAGAAATGAATAAGATTGATGAGATTTTCCCTGCTTTAAATACCATCGTTCTTTTGTATGAAAACAGCGATGATGAAAAGGTCACAGAACTGGCGGAAAAGATAGAAAAAGAAACATATATAAAGAGCATGAACGGTTATTTTAACACCCTAGGAAAAGAGTATACGTCAACAGAATTGGCGGATCTACTTGGTGAAGTGGAAATGGATGCGCAAATCAATCTGGATCGTAGCCTTTTGGATATTATTTATTATGAGTACTATAAAAAAGGTGAGACCGGCAGCATACCCTTGCCTGATTTCTTGCAGTTTCTTGAACAAGATGTCCTGTCAAATGATGTTTTTTTAGGTGAAATAGATGCGGATATTAAAGAGAAAATGATGATGTTGTCAGTATTTTCAAGTATTGAAGAATTGGAAAAACAGAGGCGTAGTGCAGAGCTATCTCAAATTTTAGGAATGGATACGACTATGACTGACCAGTTATTTTCCATGACACAGTCAACAAGTATGAGTATCAATGGCTTTATGCAATTGGTATCAACCAATCAAAATGTTGCTGCCGCTTTGCAGTCAGGTGGGGACGCTTCCTCGATGAAACAAATGCAGATGATACAGACCATCATCGGAAGTGTTATGCAAAACAAAGCTTATACGTCTGCTGAATTCGCAGATTTGTTCAGTGGGATTTCCGACAAAATGGATACAAACACATCGGAATTGATGTATTTGTTTTATTATAGTCAACATGACTCAGAACCAAATTGGAAAATGTCTATGTATGATTTGTTTCAATTTTTATCAACAGATTTATTGAATGACAACCGGTTTGCAAACTTCTTTGATGAAGAAATCCGTCAAACAATATCAGATTCTAAAAGCACAATGGAAGATGGTGTCAAGCAGTTACGAGGCGAAAAATATTCCAGACTCATTATTTCCACAACACTACCAAACGAATCAGGACAGACTACATCCTTCTTTGATAGCTTTACCACGGAATTGGACAATAACTTAGCAGGCGAATATTACCTCATTGGAAACTCTTCTATGGGATATGAAATGTCAAAGAGCTTTGACGACGAAATGAATCAGATTACACTTTTGACGGCAATTAGTATATTTATTGTTATAGCAATCACTTTCCGTTCCCTTATTATTCCACTCATTTTAGTGTTGATTATTCAGGGCGGTGTATTCGCAACTGTTAGTATCATTGGATTGCAGGGATATAGTATCCATTATCTTGCACTTTTGATTGTTCAATCCATTTTGATGGGGGCAACCATTGACTATGGTATCCTATTTGCGACGTATTACCGAGAAAAACGCCATAGCATTGACGCTGAGCATGCGTTGGTAGCGGCATATAATAGTTCTATTCATACGATATTGACATCGGGTCTAATTATGATTCTGGTCACTGGCATTTTAAGTTTTGCATTTCCAGATCCTACTATAGGGCAGATTTGTCAATCGATTT
Source organism: uncultured Eubacteriales bacterium (assembly GCA_964546035.1). GTDB lineage: Bacteria > Bacillota > Clostridia > Lachnospirales > Vallitaleaceae > CAZJIO01. The sequence continues at coordinate 18,565 of CAZJIO010000067.1, forward strand.
CCATAGGTGCGTTATGTGCCACAACATTAATCGTATTTATTTTACCGGGCATTTTAGCGGTTTTTGACAAAATGGTCATTCGAAAAAAGAAATAGTCGGAGGGACAAATCGGTCTATTTGACGCTTGCTTGACACGTCTTTATAAACGGTGTATCGTGTGTATCAAAAGATAACACTACCGTGTAAAGATGAGAGGGGCAACAGCATGAAACAATTAAAAAGCTTGATAACGTATATTTTAATGGTGATATTTTGCCTAACACCTTTTAGCCAGTCAGTTTATGCAGAGAACATCTCCTTTAAGGATGTCCCTAAGGGTCATTGGGCTGAAGCCGACATTAACCAGTTGAGAGGACTCCAAATTACGGAGGGCATCGGAAATAATCAATTTGGTCTTGGAAATACCATTACCAGAGCTGAATTTGTCACTTTTTTAGTCCGTATTTTATCTTGGGAGGTTATTAAGCCGAGTACTGGAAGCTTCACAGATAATCAAAATGTATCAACTTGGTTTTATCCATATCTTGAAACCGCCTTATTAAAGGGGGTCTTAACAAAAGATTCAGCCTTTCGACCTCTAGCTGCAATAACCCGAGAAGAAATGGCTATTATGATGGTTCGAGCCTTAGGCTATGAGCGCCTTGCTTTACAGTTTAATACTCAAAAGAGTGTTTTTTCAGATGTTTACAATTTTATAGGGTACACGAACTTACTGAATGATTTTGGTATTGTTAATGGCTCAGGTAATAAACTTTATAAACCTAATACCTCAGCTAGCCGTGAAGAAGCTGCTACAATATTAATCAGAATGTATAACAAAGTTCATGAAGGCATGAACAATCTTCATGGCTTTTACTCTGGCAGTGCATACGCACAAAAAGACTTGATCAACGACTTTAGTGGTGTGAGTTTTGATTGGTTGACACTCCAAACAAATGAAGAGGGGGTCGAATTGAAACTTTCTTTACCCTTTGGTTATGAGGAACCATTAGCATTGGCACAGAACAAAGGCATTCCAGTACATCTGATGCTTCTCGTTGATAACAATCAGAAAGTGACCCTAAAAGATGGTTCCACTCAGGCCATCCTTGAATATACACTTACTAATGAAGCAATGCGTCAAAAGCTTATTGAAGATATAGTATCTACTCTGAATGGTTCAGTACCCTTTGATGGGATCACTATTGACTTTGAGTCTATGAAGGGTGAAAATATGGCCACCTTAATGAATGGTTTTATGACCCAACTAAAAGAGGCGCTGACCCCTTATGATAAAAAAATAGTTGTGACCGTACATCCTAAAACTTATTATGACGGATATGATTACAAAGTCCTTGGAGAGCTTGCGGATGCTATTATCTTAATGGCTCATGATTACGAGGCAAAATCACTATCAGCCGCTGAGATGGAAAAGGGTGTAACAAATACGCCACTAACGCCAATAACTCAAGTTTATACGGCACTCAAGGCAATAACGGATCCCCTTACAGGGGTACAAGATAAAGCTAAGATTTACTTGCAAATTTCATTTTCATCTGCTCAATGGCAATTAAAGGATGGTCAGGTTATTAACGCTTCACCTTATAAGCCCACCTACGCCATGATTGAACAAAGACTTGTCCAAGAGGGCGTAGAAATCCATTATGATGAGATCGCACAAAATCCTTATGCAACTTATTTTAATTCAACTTCTGGTACAGATAATAAAATATGGTACGAAGATTCTAGAAGCGTTTCAGCAAAAATTAAGCTTGCACAAATGTTTGAAATTCATAATATTTCCTTGTGGCGACTAGGAAATATACCCAATTACCCAGAGGACTCCTCAATCAATTTAAACGTCTGGGATGTCATTAAAAGTAACAAATAACAAGCATAAGGCTATATAAAGAGGCAAAGATCGATAAGCATACATTTTTAAGGTATGCTTTTTTTTGCTTTCAATGATTCTGTTTGTTCCAGTGATAGGGAGTGAAGTGTAAATATATTGACAAACATAATATCGCAGCATATAATGAATGAAAATAAACTCATTCATAAAAGGAGAGATACTATTGCCCCGAACTAAAGAACAGTTTGCAGAAATGCGCAATGCAACAAAAGATAAGATCCAATCAGCAGCTATGCAATTATTCGTACAAAAAGGATTTGGCGCTACAAATGTTCAAGAGATTGCCGATTTAGCAGGTATTAGCATTGGGCTTTTATATCGGCATTACAAGACAAAAGAAGAATTATTTAATGAATTAGTCCAATTTGCACTTACTGGTCTTAAAGGGATAGTGGATTTATTCGAACAGGATATTTCACCTAAGAAGTTGATCGGACAATTCGTAGGTGTCATATACGACGATATGATCAATGGAAATGAATTAGCAAATTTACTCATTCTTATGACTCAATCATTTTTTTCAGGAGTAGTTAACCATAAAAAAAACGAACTGATTCAATTAAATGCCAAGATATTGCAGGTTACGGCTAGTCTGATTCAAAGAGGGCAAGAGCTTGGGGAATTTCGTTTAGGAAGTCCCTATGAATTAGCCGAGTTTTTTTATTCTGCAATCAATGGATTAGCTATAATGAAAATCACACTAAAAGATAACTTTACTATGCCAACTCCGTTGGTTATAACTGCATTTTTATTCAACAAAGGAGAATGATTTATGAGACCAGAAGGTAATATGTTCTTAATAATTCGAGCAGACAAAATTGAATTAGATACTAGGTTGAAAGTGTCTGAAATATTTGCAGATGGATATACTCAATGGCTTGGATATTTTTCCAAAGACAAAAACGCAATAGCAAAAGCCTTTGCACATATGTTCAGTTTAGATCAGTTTTATGTTGCAGTAGCAAATGATAAAATTGTCGGAATGGTTGCATGTACAGACTGCAAAACACCTTCAGTAAGACTGGATAAAAAAGAATTAAGAAAGTACTTAGGTTTTATCAAGGGCAGCATAGCTGGAATTGTTTTAAAAAAAGAATTTGAAAGCGCATATGAAAATCCAACGCCTCAAACAGGCTCCATCGAATTTGTTGGAACAGATTCTGAATTCAGAGGAATGGGTGTCGCGTCAGAGATTATAAATCATATTATTGATAATACGACTTACCGAGAATATTTAATCGAAGAGGTTGCCGATACAAATATACCAGCAATGAACTTATATGAAAAAATAGGTTTTGTGGTATATAAAGAGACGCCAGTCCCTCAAAAG
>CAZJIO010000068.1:0-21684 GCA_964546035.1 uncultured Eubacteriales bacterium
TTTCTCCCTCAAGAACGACCAACTCATCTTTTCCATCGTTATTCATATCTTGAAACTCAGCTGACAAAAAGTCCTTGTGATTTAAATATGAACCTGTCCACTTCTTTTCCAGATACTCCCCATTCCAGGTAAAAATAAAAGGTCGTTTTGCTTCTGGATAAAATTCCGTTGCTCGATAAGCACCGATAAAAATATCTAGTTTCTCATCCCCATCCATTTCGCCAAGGGAAACCATCCAAGGATTGACTTGCGCCATTGGATACTCCGCGAGGAAGGTATAGATTTCATGATCTAGATTCTTCTCGTACAACAAAAGACAATCACCTACTTGCAATTCTTCTTTAAACCGTTTATCCTTTGCTATAAGAATTGCAAGGTAGCTTATATTTTCGCTACCTTGCACCAATACCACTGTATCCACGTCTATAATAAGATCCCTGCCATGGGTCAAATAGGTCGAACCAGTAAACAGTATAGAAGAAATGATCATAAAAACCAATATTCTTATAACCATAGCCCTACCACTGTATTTCTGCATTGCTTATAACGACATGGTTTTCTTCATAGGATATATATTCTTTCATCCAAGGCATCTGTTCAAGAAGTTCTATCTGTGGAGTCGTTATGGTTATCTCTTCATAGCCATTTCCATTGTCTTTCCTAATCCCAATCATTTCTTGCCATTTTTCATCGGTCAGTCTATCCGCTGATAAGAACTCATAAAAGGAATAGACAGCACCTCTTCCAATAAAGATTTTCCCATTGGCTTCACAAAGCACATAAATCTCATAGGGAAGTCCTGTGGCTACTTCAAGAACCCCATAGTCTAAAATTGTTGCTACATCTGCAACAAGGGCTGTTGAGATGGTTTGATCTATTTCAATTCCTTTTTCTTGCAAATAATATTGATATCGATATAATAACATATCCGTTAGCCCACCCACATATCCGATTTGGCTCATTTCTTCTTGAGACAAAGCTTCACCTTCCAGTTCTTTTACTGATGCCGTTTCTAAATACCCAAGCACCTCAATGATCTGACTCAGAGGTTCAATAATTTTCTCATCCGCTATTCCCCCTGCTGCTAGATTTACCTTGGTATATTCTGCAAGCCAACTGAGTTTAGAATAGACTTCAACATTGGGTTCCACATAATTATAGGGCTGGTTAAAGTCACCTCCCATTTCTGCAACGGGCTGTTTGGAATACAAAATATTATCATGCTTTAATTCTGCCAAGTTCCCAAGTGCAGACGATATGTTCTTAAGACCCCATGCCCTACTTGTCATAAAATCTGGGTAATTCGCCTCATTTTCAAAACTTTTGGCTGCAGATTCTATGGACCATAACATGCCATGATAAATGCCATCCCTCCATCCTTGAAAATTAGTAACCTTTTCCTTCATTTTTAGGAGTTCTGCATCATAATCTGACCATTTTTGATTCGTCGGATAATAATCATATAAAATCTCTTCTGCAAGAGGTAAATTCATGGCAGCCAGCACGTCAAATTCAGTAGGAACAGGACGCAGTATGGGTTCCATCAGTCTTTGAAGAATATCTCCATCGAGGGTATATCGTTGACCCATAAATCTAAATTGTTTTCCTGCAGGCACATCCTTGAAGATCACGTCAGGTACGATTTCAGGACTTCGAAGTCTTTTTACCGCCTCAGTAATCTCCTTTTCATATTTCAAATTTCTTAGGTCTTCCATAGTTGGCACCTTGCCAAATACTTCTACTAAAAGCTTTTGAAGGTCAACGACAAGAAGATCATCAGAAAAACCTGAATATAGATTTGTCATGTCATATATCTGGGTCCATCCATTAATGCCATCGTCTTCAAAGGTCATCAATGTAATCATAAGACTTGGAATAACTTGATCTAAATCGACTTCTTCATTTTCTCCAAGGTTTGTTGACAATTGAAATCCCGTCTGACCGTACCACATCATCCCTTTAAAAAACCTTCCTAAATCATCGCTCAAGGTATAATGTCCACGGACTACATATTGGGTGTAATCGACATCTATTCCAAAAATCATCGATTTATCTAAGCTATCCGCCTTTTCAATGCGTGATAACTCCACATCCATAATGGCGTCCAGTGCGCTGTCAGTCGTTATAGCATCTTCCCCAAGGAGTAACTTAGCAGCAATCCCCAAATATGCCGTTGCTTTTAGGAGATCAGCCTTTGTTGTTGGATCAGCCTTTTGATAATAAGCATAGGATTTCACGTACATGGATCGTGTAAGTTCTTCGAGCCTTGGTAAATATTCCACTATTTCAAGGGCCTTCATGCTTTCACTATAGAAGACACGAAACATATGGAGCACTTCATCCGTGGTAATGAACTGGGAAAGATTTTTATATTCTGCCATTTCATTAACGGTATGCATTTTAAGATAAGGATTGTCGGCATTTGGTTCTAAGACAACAAACCCATTTTCATAGAGCATATCCAGCTGCGCCTTTGTGAATCCTGAAAACTGCTCGAAATTGTATACATTTGAAAAATCAGCATTCACTTGACTGCTTTTTACATTTGGATTGAATTTAATGGGTTCATAGGGAACCGTTTCTCTTATAGGAACATACGCGTATGTGAGTAGTGATGAAGATCCTTGAACAATTTCAATTACTTCCTCCGTCGTATTTGGTAAGGTACTTTGTTCTGTCGTTTGAATAACGACACTTTCTTGATCGCCAACTTTTTTCTTACATCCAACACCATATAAGCACAGTGATAGGATGGTGAATAGAATAATGCCTCTTGCAAATTGTTTTCTCATTTTTCCCCTCAACTTTCTCTATTTTCACATCTATTGACTATACTAAATCATAATTATATAATAACATAAATACACTCAACTCTGACGCCCAAAGGAGAACAATTCAAATGAAAGAACGGACCAATAAATTTTTAATCGTACTAATCATGATTATTCAGTTGTTTGATATCATCATTCATGCTATGACCAACCAATTAGAGATCCTTCGTGTGACATCCAATATTGTCATCCTCTTATGGCTTACATTGGTTCTTTTGAGGAAGATTCCATCCAAATTTCTGCAAGTCGCTATAGGCTCAATCAGCACATATACCTTACTAAATCTTGTTTTTTTAGTACTTGAAGGTGTCCGCACACAAAATGGCGAGCCACGCATAATGCTATTTTTGCTGATTCTTTCAACACTTGCTTCATCTACCTGGTTTGCCTTGAAACGAATAAAACACTAAGTAATCCTTATCAAAATATTTCTACGGCATCTTTAGGAAGTCTGCGGACATGCTCTAAAAATTTTCTGCTGGCACAGGCTTCCTCTTGATTATATTGGCAACCCAACTGATCAGCCACTTCATTTGCAACCTCATCAAATAAGTCGCACATGATTATTGTTGCCTCCCAAATATGTTTAACATTTCCATCTGAGTAGGTATTTAGGAAGCGTTGCCAGATCTCTTGTGAAAGAAAACGATGCATATACTTTCCCGATTTACCGATGCTAAATGCGTAATTTGTCTCAGAGCCAATTTTCCAGGAAAGCATATTAACAAGATGCGGTCTTATATGCTCATTGATCATGTCCATAACATAGGGAATTTCTTCTCTCCATAACCCCTTAGCTACATTATTCAGGCACCACCAAAAATTATTACAATCACATAGATAATCGTTTTCTAATGGTTTTTTTACATGGTAATCTTCATCCGTAGAGTCACAAATAGCCGGTAATATACCTTCTTTATCCAATAAGATGACACATAACTTATCCTCTAAAATGTGATTTCGGGCATATGGGATGGACATCACATGTAGGTCTAGGCGATTGCCATCTGCAAATTGAATCAGCCAACCATAGCAGTGATCAAAATTGCAATCTTTACCTCTTAACATATCCATCTTATCCGGCATCTGCATATACAATCGTTCACCAAAACAATCTATCCACGTCTCATTTTCATAGAATGGCTTTATTTCTGAAACGACATATACAATATCATAATCTTGAAAAATATCCTTCGGTGCATGAGTATTTGTTCGAGATCCGTTCATATAAACCCCTTGAATACGCGGGTCCTGTTTAGCAATATTGATAATTAAATGGAACATTTCTTGCTCTGTCCTCATATGGTTCTCCTTTGGTATCTATCCCCTAGTAATCACTTATCAAATATCATTTCTTCAAGAATATCAATAGCATCCTCAATGACTTTTGGACAAACCGTCCCAAATGATCCCATCTCTTTCAGGATCTCCATCTCAGCTTCAATGGATAGGTCATAGTTTAAGATCTCCTTGCAAATGATTGAACCGTTTAAGCTTTCAAACTTTGACTCAAATAGTTTGACGAGCTCATATGCCTTACTTTTCGTCTCAGTATCTCCTTCAATATAAAACCCTTCTTTTAAACCCATGACCATAATCGCACCTGTCACTGCGCCGCATACTTCGCCTCTACGCATACCACCACCAAATCCCGTCGAAATCTTAAGGGCGGTTTCTTTATCAAAACCCAACTCATCACAAAAAACGCTTAAAACCGCTTGACTACAGTTAAACCCACTACTAAATATTTTCACTGCCTCTTCTTTTCTACACATTGTTTACGCCTCCTAATTTATTCTAGGCTTTGCCTAAAATACATATAATTATTAACACTCTCATTAAGGTAGCCTATGAAAGCCAACTACTCCTTAACCCTATTAATTCTTACACTTATTTTATTAATATTAATCGTTCGTTTAGAAATGATTTACTTAAATAGTCCTATTAGTGTTCTCACCACATCAAAGCCAATAAATAACGGTTTTGCCCTTGAGCCTCAAACTCCTATTAATATTGATGACCCGCCTTTCTATTCAACACCACTCCCGCCAAACGAGGTACCAATCCAAGAAGTCATTGAACAAGGCGAAGATATACCTGTGGAATTCATATATAACAATCCTAATTGGGAGCGGCAAGCTTATAAAGAATATTGGCACAGTAAATATGGCAGATGGAGTTACGTTCCAAATCGCATACATTATGCTATGCATAGAATATTCAGTACTTATGTAACTGCATCTATATACTACGACTTTGTACACGACCTAGGAATTGCTGAAGAAGTAAATGATTTTGTTCATTATCAGTCCACAACTCCTTACGATCACATACAGATTGTTGTCATGAATACATTGGTTGACAAAATAATGACCTTCGAAAATCAAATAGTCATCATTGGAAAACCACAACGTACAGGTCTACAAGCACTTATTATTCCAACCAAATTGATACAACCTATTGAAAATAATGATGATCTACTCATTCAATTAGTGACACCTGATGGATATGAGATTGACCATACCACCGAAGTACTTGCACGTGACCAGCAGTAATGTCACATTTAATCGTTAACTATTTGCATTTAAGTTTTCAACGGATTTTTTTAGTCCTTCTACCGTTTTTGTTTCAATGACACAACAACAGCCATGTTCCATGGCTATGTTTATCCTATCAGGTATATCTATCTCACCTGTAAATAAGGGTAAGTGGTTGTTCTTTCCTATGGCATCGTGGAAATGCATATGGCTTAATTTACTGCGATTAATCATTATGTAATCAAAATCTTTGTTACCACTTGAATAATCATGCCCGATATCCCAGGTAAGACACACAATATCCTTCGAAATTAATTCATTAACTGCTGATCTAATATACTCAAGATCATAAATTCCCGTATTTTCAATTGCTAATCGAATACCGGTATCCTTCAGTAAACGCTCACACAGCGCTGCAAATCTTCTAATCTTACCCAGATAATCATGCATATACTTCTCGTACAAATATATTTTTTCGGTAGGCATTTTAAAATAGACACCCATATTCATGTGCATATTGATCATTCGTACGTCTAATTGTTTAGCAATTTCAACTGTATCGGTAAAAATTTTCTCGTAACTAGCTCTGACATCGTCATTAAAATTAGCTATATCAAATTCTTCTGGTAAGTGGATTGTATAGAAAATATCGTTTTGATCTTTTAGAACCTTGAATCTCTCAATATCAATCTGATTAGGCTGATATTGGGGTAGATTCATGTTGATTTCAACAAAGCTTAGGTTCATAGACCGACACAAATCAATATTTTCTTCAATACTATCTAATTCTAATAAGGTGGGCATACCCCAAATGATCTTATCCAATTTTGATTTCCTCCTATGCTATTTGATTTTTCCAGTTTCATCAAACATACGTCTCAGCCTCAACTCCGTCGGAACGATTGGAACCATCAATGCCAGCATTTGAACAACCATTATGATGGTAAATATTTTCCCTTGAATCTCAGAATCACTCCTAGCAAATATTACAACAATTGGCACAGATATTAAGGCTAATAGGATGCCAAGAAGAAACCAAATTCTGCCGAAATATTTATGGGCAAAATTCCATGTTTCTTGGGATTTCATTGACCAGGTGGTTCTATATCCATAAATCATATTAATCTTCCCTGGTATATGATTTCTCCAGTGACCACCAAAGCTAATCATTATCAATGGTGTTATCATAACAAAAATAATATAAAAAATTAACATCAAAAGCATCCTCCTCATCTTTTATCTTTATTCTGGGCTCGGTATTGGCTCAACGTCAACCGCATTTCCATTTATATCTAAATAAGTAACCGTCATCTTTTCAAAATCGGATAGCCACCTATCCACGCCACTCTCACCCGCTTGAATACAGAAGGTAACATAGTCCGTTTCGCCCTTTTGATGGTTCAATAAAATCCGCTTAAAATTTTCCGTGGAAGCCTGTTTTGCTACAATCAAGTTCTCCACACCTTCCCTATATTGGACGACATGCTCATTGTTTCCTCTAAAGATCCACAAACATTCAGAAAGCACTACTTCATGACTGATAACCCCAAGCTCAATGATTTCTTGGACATATTTCGGAAAATCTGCACCACTTTTCACTTTGCTATGCGCGTACTCAATCTGTTCTTTTGTAAACATCATTATTTCCTCCTTATATAATTGTATGGCAAAGTGCCACCTCTGAAGATTTGCAGATGGCACATTTGCTCATTTTACTTGTAAATTATTTTCCTGATGGTCTCTACAGAAAGACGATATTCCTCTGCGAGCACATCCATACTCACTTTTTGAGAAAACTTATTTTTAATTTCCTCATTCCGTTGTTCATAAAAAATTCTTGCCCCAGAACCATGGCCCCACTTTTTACGTGCTAAGCTGCTGGGTATATAAAGGGCTTCGCCAGAAGTATACTTTTGAATTTCTTTTAATAGCTCATCTGGAAGAATGTCTGATGCATTTCTATACTTCATTTAATGCACCTCACTAACTGTTTTTTTCCAGAAATTCCTCCAGAGTGTCGTATTTATTCAACGTAACACCATGGCTTTCAATTTCGGATATGATATAGTTTTCAAACTCTTGGGCCAAGCATTTTAATGGGCTCAGGTCATCAGAATTAAAACTGCCTAGCAAATCCATTTCACGTAGTCCAAATTCTTCCCTAATAAGATTGAGCTCATGTTGTAAATGTATTGCGTCTCGGAATACCCTGTCAGCATTATATGCATCACAGTGATAATAGATTCTACGCCAGGACAAGGATCCCTCCTCATACCAGCCTGCGAGATCCTCATAAATAGGCATTCTTACCGCTTCAGCTTTTGCCGGTTTGTGTTTTGCAATAAACTTTCTTGCTGTACTAATGATCACATAGCTCAGACTCTTCAGTTCATCTGCCGACTTTGCTTTAACAATGGCATTGTAATAGGCAATAAAATTTTCAGGTATCTCTTTCATTTGTTCAAGTTCCACAGTCTCCAAGTCAAGACGCTGTTTGAAATAAACACCATTGATACAAGCTACTGCCAAAGATAAATAATAAGCAATAAACCCGGCAGCCATTCTAACCTTATAGAGCTGATCTTCGAACATCATGGTACGGTAAAGTTCCATTGCGGTATCCAATTTCTCCAGGGCTTTAATAAACATGAAGTCCTTGTTCTGTAAATTGGCTTTCTGCTTCTCCTGCATTTCAACAAAACGATTTTTGTCGGCATCGCTACGTGAATACAGGATTATTGCCTCGCCTAAACCATTTGCGAAATCATCATTGAATTCTGCCATGTCCTCAATTCGTTTCCAGGAACGGGGATATAAGTCATGACCTACGCCATCAATGATGAAGGTCTTTGCCAGTTTATTCCCATTATCGTTCGCAGGTATAAAATAGTCAAAGCACAAACCATGGCAATCGTTTTCTAGGGAGTGTCCTGAAATAGCAATCAGTAAAGCAATATCATCTTTGTATTTGTTCTGTATTTGGCTAAGAGCCCAATCTGTCAGTTCCTTTTGTGTTGGTTTCATTCATCCTTCACCTCTCTATTTTGTTCAAGAACGGCCGTTTCTTATAAGATAAGTATATAGGCTTATGATGCATAAAACAATGCCGACATTGCTTATAAAAATTTTAACCCTCTTTGGTAAGTTCTTCAGTAAAAGGATTGAAAGGTTGTGGCAGACATGGTAAAATATTAAACAAACAAGTTAATTTATTGGCATCAATTTTGGCAAAATCTACTAATTAATCACCATCCACCCGAATAACTCCATGAGGTGTATACATGACAACAAACCTAGCAAAATCATCAGATGACCAAATATATAATTTCTATCCTGATCAGCCTGTTGAGAGCCCTGAGGAATCAACCCATTTTTGGAAAATATTGATTGTCGATGATGATGATGGCGTCCATGAAATCACCAAAATCATTTTAAAATATTTCAAATTTGAAGGTAGCGGCTTAATTCTATTAAGCGCTCATAATGAAGAACAAGCAATTCAACTTCTCAATCTACACCCTGACATTGCTATCGTTTTACTAGACGTGGTTATGGATACAGAACAATCTGGACTAAAGTTGGTTAAGTATATTCGTGAAATTCTATTTAATCGACTCATTAGAATCGTTCTTAGAACCGGTCAACCAGGTCAAGCCCCTGAAAAGCAAATTGTTGTTAATTATGATATCAACGATTACAAATTAAAAACAGAGCTTACTGCAGATAAATTGTTTGTAACTGTGGTTTCTTTGTTACGTTCATATAAAGACCTTTTAAGCCTTGATAGTCATAGTGATACGCTAAGGCGCACCGTTTCAGCAACCTCAAATTTGTTTAGACAACGAACACTTTCTGACTTTATTCAATGTATCCCAAATGAATACAATGCGATCCTTGCAAATTCAACAAACTCTGATGTTGCGAATTATTCAGGATTAATCCTTACTCAAGAAAACGACAATTATTGGATCATAGCCGCAAACGGTATCTTTGAACCCTACCTTGGAAAAACACTTGATGGCCTTCTTACAGATAAAACTTTTAGTCTCATAAAAAAATCGCAGTACATGAAGAAGAAAAAAATATTTCAAGAAAATGAATTTGCTGCATGCCTTACCAATAGCCAAGAGGAATCCCTTTTATTCTATATAGTCCTCGATCGCCCCTTTACTGATTGGGATATCAGCTTACTTGAGTTATTTAGTTCCAGCGTCAAGTCCGCTTATAACACCCTATATCTGGCTGATGAGGTTGATAAAACCCATCGCGAAATCATTTTTACCTTAGGTGAAGTAGCCGAAGCACGCTCAAAAGAAACTGGCAACCATGTTAGGCGTGTGTCAGAATATTCTAAATTGTTAGCACAAAAAATTGGCCTACCGGAATATGATGTGGAATTGATTGGATTGGCATCACCGGTTCATGACATTGGTAAAATAAGTATTCCTGATTATATACTCAATAAACCTGGCAAACTGACACCTGAAGAGTTTCAGATTATAAAAACCCACGCAATGATTGGTTACGAAATGCTCAAAAACTCCCAACGCCCAATTTTACAAGCTGCTGCGAACATTGCCTTAATGCACCATGAAAAATGGGATGGCACTGGTTATCCTTCTGCTCTTGCTGGTGAAGATATTTCCATCTATGGTCGTATCGTTGCCCTGGCTGATGTATTTGATGCCCTTGATAGCGACCGAATATATAAAAAAGCTTGGCCACTTGAAGACATATTAAATCATTTGCGTACGGAACGTAGCCGTCATTTTGATCCACAATTGATCGATGCATTTTTGGCTCACTTACCTGATTTTTTAGCTATTAGAAATCAACTTAGAACAATGGAGGTATAGTGATGTCTTGTCCCATAATTAAGAATAATCGCAAAACAATTGGGCTAGTAATGGATAATAGATGGGGTAGCTACTCAGAAAGTACTTGGACTGCATTAAATTTGATAGCTATTAAAAAAGACATTAATCTGGTCATGATTCCTACCGAGACCATCATTACGAAAAGCACCAATGAACATCAGTTTAATCTTGGTTTTCGTTATCTTGAAAATAAAACCTTTGATGGCATTATTATGCTATCCAGTATTGTTCGGTATTCTAATATGTTTGAAAAGTATCAGGAGCAACTAACCTTCATACTCGACACACCGACCATATCCATTGGCAATGTTCTACCTGGCGCCCTCTCCTCTATAGTCGTTGATAACAGTTCAGGCATTATAGACGCTCTTAACCACCTCATTGACACCCATAATCTTAGAAAAATTGCATTTATAACCGGTCCCCTTAATAACGCAGAAGCCGTGAAGCGTTTTGATGCTTACAAAACAGCTTTATCCCTTCATAACATACCCATTGATCCTGAACTTATCATTGAGGGCAGTTTCTTTATTGAATCTGGCTTAAATGCAGGTAAAATAATCTATGAAACGCGCAAAGTAGAAGCAGAAGCTATTTTATGTTCTAATGATGACATGGCTATTGGTTTTATGCAATATTGCATTGATAAAGGTATTTCAATCCCAGATCAAATTAAAATAATTGGTTTTGACAACGTACGAGAAATTCAATTTTCCATGTCCCCTCTTGCATCAATCGAACAGTCTTATCAAACTGTAACCGAGTTAGCCGTTAAACTTTTGATGGAACATTGGGAGGGTAAGGCTGTAGATTCTGTGTACAATATCGATTCTCAATTTATCAAAAGAACCTCTTGTGGTTGTGAAATCTATCCTTCCTTTGAAATGGCAGCCGAAGCTAAAACAAATGCTTTAGTGACGCTAAAAAAAAAAAAAAAAATTATCCTTAACCGACAAATTAACAACCTTATGTTAGAAGGTATTCATAATATTATGTCACCTAAAACTCAAGCTGAATTGTTGTTGGAACTCCCTCTCATCCTAAGCAAGTTGAACATAAGAACCTGTTTAATTTCCTTATTTAATCCTCTTGAAGGACAGATAGTAAAGAGTCCATTAAAGGCTCGTATAGATTTACCCCCGATCTCCAATACTATTTTTTCTTATCATAAGTCAGAACTGATTAACGTTAGCACACCCTTATTTCCTAGCGAACTGCTCATTCATCCTGAAATACAATTTGACGACCATAGATACACCTTAGTTCTAGAACCCCTATACTTCAACGAGGAACTATTTGGAACCATCCTCTTCGAGCTTGGTCTAATTGATAGCAATGTATACGAGACGATTAGGCGTCACTTAAGTAATGCCATTAAGCTACATAATATGATTAACTACCTTTCCAGTGCCCAAAAACATCTTGTCCAATCTGAAAAAATGGCAGCACTTGGGACACTTGTTGCTGGGGTAGCACACGAAATTAATACACCCATTGGTATCGGCGTTACGGCAGCTTCTTATATCTTGGATCAGACAAGTGAATTAGAAGAAAAAATAAATATGAATCAATTAACACGAAAAGATTTATTGGATTTCACTCAGCTCATCAAGGAGTCAACAAATATTCTTTTTTCCAATCTTCAAAAAGCCTCTAACTTAATATCTGGTTTCAAAAATGTATCTGCCGACCAAATTGTAGAAGATAAAAGAACCTTTGACCTTGTCGCGTATACCCATCAAGTAAAAAATTCCTTAATGCCCGAGACCAAAAAATATAAGGTCAACTTTTTAATTGAAGGAAACACAGAATTGACCATTACAAGTTTCCCTGGCGCATATGCTCAGATTCTTACTAATTTAATAATCAACACATTAATGCATGGCTATATTCCTGATTGTGTTTGTACCATTGCAATTAGGCTATATTGTATTCATCAACAAGTCCACATCGAATATTCGGATAACGGTAAGGGCATTCCAGAAGATATTATCGATAAGATATTTGATCCTTTTTTTACCACTCAAAAAGGAAATGGTGGTACCGGTTTAGGACTTAACATTGTATTTAATATCATAACCCAAAAATTAAAAGGTGAGATTTCTTGCAAAAGCACTTTAGGAAAAGGCACCACTTTTAAAATAAAACTACCTGTTGAAATTGATTAAATGAGTTTCTTGTACATGACGATATGTAGCCCGATAGGGGGATAATCAAATACTTCTCCATGAGGACTAAAACCCAATTTACTATAATAGTCTTGTACGGAGGTTCTACCCTTGCACCATAAGAAATAACAACCTCTTTCTTTTATTAACGCTTCCGCGTAATTAACCACAGCCCTACCGGCTCCCAACTTGCGAAATTCCTCAGAAGTTGCCATTGCTCTTAGTCGATACTGCTCTTCATCAGGAAAATCTGGACACTTTTCAATACAAAAGGACGCTGTACTGACCAATTTTTCTCCATAGAATGCACCCACATGAAACGTATGCGCGTCATAGTCTCTTTCATTTCTGCATTCTTCAATGGTCTGATTTGGACGCAGAATGCTGTGTCTAAGGCTGAAAGTCATTTCCAACTCGATTCTTCTAATTTCAAACATTTTCTTCTCCAATCTTTTTTCATAAAATATACTTTATACTATTTTACAACTTAACATGAGACATTTCAATACAATTAATTCCCCTTGCATAATCCAAATAACAGCGCTATAATCAATATAAATATAAAAGCAATGATGGCGACATTAGTAATTTCTTGAAAATACAGCGAGTCGGGGTTTGGTGTAAGCCCGATATGATTAGAGACTTTATGAAAATCACGCCTGAGCTTCAGACCGAATCTTTTTTGTAGGTTCTGACGGTTTTCCACCGTTAACAGGAACACATATGTTGGTATGTTGTAATGGTGGTAACGTAAGCTTATGGCTTTCGTCCTTTACAGGACGGAAGCCTTTTGTATTTTAAAGGAGGTGGTATGGAATGATTGACTCAGATATTAGCGACATTAGCGATATTCCCATTTGTAGAACCTTAAAATCATTCTTTAGGAGGCAATTAAAATGCAAAAAAATGAGCACAAACCAGATTTCGTTTCCATGGAACATGACATCCTTCAATTTTGGGAAGAAGAGGCTTGTTTCAACAAACTGCTAGAAAAGAACAAAGGCAATACCCCTTTTCGTTTTCAAGATGGTCCAATTACAGCTAACAACCCAATGGGCGTTCATCATGCTTGGGGTCGGAGTATTAAGGATATTTTTCTGCGTTATAAATCTATGAATGGCTATTCCTGCCAATATCGAAATGGCTTTGATACACAAGGGCTATGGGTGGAAGTTGAAGTGGAAAAAGAGCTTGGCTTCAAGGATAAAAAAGACATAGAAGCCTACGGTACGGATCAGTTTACAAGGAAATGTGTTGATCGAATTCATAAGTTTGCAAATGTTATTACGGAGCAATCCAAACGACTTGGACAATGGATGGATTGGGATAATTCCTACTACACACATACCGATGAAAACATCACTGGCATATGGCATTTTTTGAAGATCTGTCATCAAAACCATTGGATTGCACAAGCCCATAAGCCGATGCCTTGGTGCCCAAGATGCGGAACCTCTTTATCAGAACATGAAATGACGGGCTCGTATAAGGAAATAGAACATACTGCATTGTTTGCACGTGTTAAACTTAAGGAAAAAGAGTGGGATATGCTCGTTTGGACAACGACACCTTGGACACTCTCGGCAAATGTGGCTCTTGCTGTAAATCCTGAAATTGAATATGCTTTAGTGGATTGTGGTGATGGTAAACGTCCTATTATCACAGCCTCAAATACTTTAAAACTGCTACATGGAACAAAGAAAATACTTGAAACCTTTAAAGGCAGCGCATTAGTGGGCCTCACTTACGAGACATTTTTTCCTGGTCTACCTATACAAAAGGGAATTGAGCACAAAATCATACCATGGAATGAGGTATCTGGAAGTGAAGGTTGTGGGGTCGTTCACATTGCTCCCGGCTGTGGTGCTCAGGACTTTGAATTGGGTAAGGTTTTTAATTTGCCAGAAATATGTCCCGTAGATGAAGCTGGGGTATTTTATAAGGATTATGATTTTCTCTCAGGTTTAGAAGCTTCAAAAGCTGCTGAGGTGATATTTGAACACCTGTCTGCACAAGATAAGCTCTATAAAACCCATCCCTATACCCATAGCTATCCCGTTTGTTGGCGCTGTAAAACAGATGTCTTATTTCGTCTCGTTAATGAATGGTATATTAAAACGGATGAAATAAAACCAAAGTTGATTCAAGAAGCCCAGAAGGTTCAATGGGAACCTGCCTATATTGGGAAGCGCATGAACGACTGGTTGGAGAATATGGGAGATTGGAACATCTCCAGGAAAAGATTTTATGGTTTGCCACTCCCCTTCTATCCTTGTAGCTGTGGCGAACTTACTGTTGTAGGATCTAAAGAGGAGCTTTTGAAGCTTAGTGATGTTGCAACAACTCATTTGCCAGAACTTCATCGTCCATGGATTGATGAAATAAAGATTATATGTCCCAAATGCAGCCAGCCAACTTCCCGCATAACAGCTGTTGGTGATGTTTGGTTGGACGCTGGAATTGTTCCTTTTTCAACCCAGGGCTACTTTACCAATCGGTCTGAATGGGAGAATAACTTCCCGGCAGAATGGGTAACTGAAATGAGAGAACAAGTGAGGCTTTGGTTTTATTCCCAATTATTTATGAGCGTTACACTTACAGGTAAAGCACCTTACGAACGGGTACTCGCTTACAGTTCTGTGGTTGCAGAAGATGGTACTAAGTTTTCAAAAACTGGATTTATGATCCCCTTTGATGACGCTGCGCAGACGATGGGAGCTGATACCATTCGGTATTTATTTGCCGGTGCTAATACCTCTGGGGATGTCCGTTTCGGATTAAATTTAGGGGATGAAGCCAGACGAAAATTGTTATCCTTCTATAACATATATACTTTTTTCATGACCTACGCTGTACTGGATCTACCCGACTTATCAGAAAATAATGGAGCGACAAGTTCTGATATCACGGATTGCTGGCTAGATCGTCGTATCAATAGCTTTCTTGTTACAGCAGAGGCCAGTTACAAAGCTTATAATACACCTGAACTCATACACCAATTTGAGCTTTGTATAGATGACGTTTCCAACTGGTACATTCGCATCAACCGAAGAAGGTTCTGGAAAAAAGGACTCGAAGCAGATAAAATCAGTGCTTATAGAAGCCTCTATGGCGCAATAAAAATAGTGACGCAAGTCATGGCACCTATCATTCCCTTTCTTTCTGAATTTATTTGGCAAAGCATGGTCAGGAGATTTGAAAATGGCGCTGAAGTATCCGTGCATTTATCCAAATATCCCCAGGCTCAGGTAGAAATAGAGGATGGCATCATGGCAGATACGATCCTGGTTCGAGAATTAATAACAGCAACACTTAAACTAAGAAATGAAAAACAAATCAAAGTCAAACAACCCTTATCAAAGATGTATGTGCGGGGTCTTCCCCTAAGAAAGGCAGTTCCCACTATGCTTGAGATCATAAAAGATGAGCTGAACGTGAAAGAAATTGTATTCTTAGATCAATTTGATGAATTATTCGATAAACACTTGGAGCTCAACTATAAAACAGCTGGGAACGCATTGAAAGAGGATTTAAAACTTGTCAAAGAAAGTCTTGCTTTGTTAACACAAGAACAAATGAGAGACTGCGTGATGGCCTATGAATGCAACGGGTTCATCCAATTAGCAGGGGTACTTCGACAACTATCACCTGGGTTTTTTACAATTGGCAAAAGATTCAAAGACAATATCGTTGTATATGAGGGGAAGGATTTTTCTGTTGCACTGGATATCACCCTGGATGACGCACTCGTTTATGAAGGTTTGTACAGAGAACTTCTACGTCACTGCCAAGTTTTGAGGAAGGAAGCTGGTTTTAATGTTGAAGAATATGTTTGGCTTGGCGTTTTTTCAGAAAATGAAGTTATTAATGCAGTATTAGCACTTTACAAAGACGAAATTATGCAGGAAACACAGGCGGATTCTTTGGAAGATCGTGTAAATAATTCAGTTTATGAGAAAACCATTTCCCTTGGGGGAAGTGTTGTAGAATTGCAAATCGGATCATCGATTATGATAAAGAGTTAATGGTTTTAAGCTTAAAAACCCAGTATGTTTTAATATATACTGGGTTTTTAATTTCTCAAAATCCTACTCCAAAATTGCATATATCTCATTAAAATCATCAATAGTATGGTCCGCATATTGGCTAAAGACCGAGTCACCATTCGTGAAATAACACGTATGTATGCCAGCATTCCTACCTGCTTGTAAATCAATATCCCGATCCCCAATCATCAATGCAAGTTCTTTTGGTATGTTATTCTTCTCTATTAAATATAGAAGCGCCTCGGGATGAGGCTTACGCTTAAAATTGCTCTCCTTGGTAACAAAGTCACTAAAGTAGTTGATTAAATCAAACTTCTTCAAAAGTTCGATTGCGGACCTACCTCTATGTGTATAAATGTAATTTTTCCCACCAGTGCTACTAATTCTATCGCAGACATTCTTGATCCCAGGAAATGGTTTTGCCAGTTCCATTTCAGCATCTTTCCTTAAGCGATCATAATTCTGCTTTAACCTTTCATCAATTGAGTATCGATTCTGACAATATGCCATCAAACAAGCTCCTGAAACCTTCATAAGATCCATAATGTGCTCAGCAGATTCATCTATTCCTATCTCTTTTAATGCCTTATGAAACGACTGAGCCATTACTGGATATGTATCAAAGAGCGTCCCATCAAAATCCCAAATAATATGTTTGTACATGGTGATCCTCCAATCATGTCTTGTAGTTAGCGCGAGATGTAAATCTTTAACCTGTGCCCATCATAAATTACACCCTCAAAGAATAACTTTATAATAGAATTTTTATTTTATCGGAGACCATATGGGGTATTACATTAAAACGGAAGACAATGTGAAAATTTACGTAGAAGACCTTAACCCAAGTTGCAACAAAACGATTCTCTTTTTACATGGTTGGCCAGGAAGCCATGATCTTTTTGAGTATCAATTTAATCAACTTCCTATGTTAGGCTATAGATGTATCGGCATTGATACGAGAGGATTTGGTAGTTCTGACAGACCTTGGAACGGCTACGACTATGACAGTCTTTCCGATGATGTGAGATGTGTTATTGACACATTACAGTTACGAGATATAACGCTTTTAGGTCATTCCACAGGAGGCTCTATAGCTGTAAAATACATGGGCCGACATAAAGGCTATGGAATATCAAAACTCGTACTTTGTGCTGCTGCAGCACCAAGTCTTATCAAACGTCCTAATTTCCCTTACGGTGTAGATAAAGAAAGTGTCTTACAGACTATTCAAGAAACATTAACCGATCGCCCGAATATGCTTCGTGGGTTTGGTGATAAATTTTTCTATCAACATATAACAGAGGCTTTTTCTGATTGGTTTTTCCAATTAGGCTTACAAGCAGCAGGCTGGTCAACTGCAGCGATTGCCAATACATGGTTACAGGATGTCCTGTTTTCTGATCTAACCGCAATTAATACACCAACCTTAATAATTCATGGCATTCACGACAAAGTTGTTCCCTTTAGTCTGGGTGAAATACAAAAACAAAGTATTAGAAATTCAAAACTTCTGCCCTTCAACTTCAGCGGCCATGCAACCTTCTACGATGAGCGTGACCGGTTTAACGAGGAATTGGTTAAGTTTATTGAAGAGTAAAGGAGAGGCATCTAGAATTCTTTTTCATGCTTTTTAAAGAAATCATAATATGCACGGACATTAGAAAGTTCAGTCCACTTTTTAACATTTACAGGTTCCTCATCCATATCGTAGATTTTAGCCCCTTTCATGGAAAGCAGAAATGGGGAATGGGTTGCTATAATAAATTGACAGCCAAAGAAACGTGCAGAGTCTTCAAGAAATCTTATAAGCTCCTGCTGACGTTCAGGTGACAGACTGTTTTCTGGTTCATCTAAAAGATACAGCCCATTTTCCTTAATTTTATCAGTAAAGTACATAAATGCACTTTCTCCATTAGAGTGTTCTCTAACATTATCCATGAGATTATCTCTAATATAACCAGATTGTGTATGACTACGCGACATATTAACCTTCTTCAATTGATCATAATCATCCAAAGATTTCATCTGAAATTTTGAATATTTCGCATCTAAATATTCCGCAAATAAATCTTCACGTTTTTGATGAATGCCATCGTTGATCGTTCTCAGATTTAGCATAAAATCAAATACATCATCGCTGGTAATGATTCTACTTTCTTCAGTAATAGGACTACTCAATTCATAGGTACACAATTTAGTATAATCCTCAAAAAAATTGGTTCGGTTATAAAGTGTATCTCTTGAGAGTCCTAATTTTTCTCCAATAACATTTAGCGCCGTTGTCTTACCTGAGCCATTTCCGCCGTATAAGATCGTGACGGGTTCAAAATCCAACATGGAAAGATGATGCTTTGACAAAATATAAAATGGATAAAAGGAATCATAGCATGTTCTTTTTTGCGCCATAACAAAGCTATATTCCTGTTCTATATCAGGAAATGAAAAATGAGATAAATACATCATAATAATTCTCCATAAAAATTAGCCCTTCCTACTCTCTAATATTTGAATTAGCTCAGTCAAATTGCTGATTACCTGATTTGGTTCTACTCTAGTTTCATCATCTATCTTATATTTACCTGTTTTTACCAGCACTGAGTAAGCACCAAAATCATTAGCCCCCTTAATATCCGTCAACACATCATCGCCAATTGCAATAATTTGACTACTCGTTACACGCATTTGGTTTGAGGCTTCTTTGTACATCATCTCGGATGGCTTACCAAATAATATTGCCTGATTTCCTGTAAGCGACTCAAACATACTAGTAAATGATCCGGTATCCAATCTAATACCCTTCTTCGATATATAGTATGGCGAGTTTGACATAGTCAACAACTTTGAACCTTCCATTAAATATCCAAAAATTTTGTTTAACAACTCATAATCGCAATCTATGTTTTCAAAATCGCATAGGATTACATACTCTGGTATACTTTCATACGTTGAATTTATATTCAAACTATTCTTAATAATCTCTGGCCCTACCAAGAAAAATGATTCTGTTTTTCGTTCTCTCAAAAAGCGCACCAAAGGTACAAGTGGATTAATAAAAAAGTCTTCTGGGATATCTAACCCATATTCCAGAGTCTTGTTAGATAACTCACGTAATGATTTTGAAATAGTATTGGTTATGATCCTAAACGGGATTTCCTGATTCATCAAATAGCCCAACATCTCAACTGCACCTGGAAGCTCGGATCCATTATTTAATATAGTACCTTCAAAATCAAGTATAACCCCTAAATTATCCATTAATTCAATCTTCCTTCCTCATTTTTCGTGCAATCCATATGGTCCATCTATCAGCATCTTCTATCTCACTAATATCCTTATCTATGAACTTCATATTAATATATCCTATCAATTCATTAACCTCTTCATCCGAAAGCTCATGAAGAATTGATCTCCCGGTTCTATTTCTTAAATCCTCTTCTAATTCTGTAAATTCGCTATATCTTCGCCTTGTTTCCCAAAAAGAAATCTGCTCTACTATTTCAAAATCGTTTCTTAATAAATTCTCAATTACATTTGCGCTGGTATGTCTTCTACCAACTTCATGCGCTATAAGTTTGGGGTATTTTTCAAAAAAATAGCCCCTAATATGCGTATCATTCCCAGCAACAACACAATCATCAGGTGTACGATCTTGAACAATAAGGATTCCATTTGGTCTTATAATTCTTGCCGCTTCCAAAAAGCATGCATTGATATCTTCAATATGATGAATGAGTGCTCGTTCAAGTATCAAATCAACAGCATTATCAGCCAATCCTGTTTTCAGCGCATTTCCTTGTACAAATCTGATGTTCCCAAAAGACTTACAATTTCCACTTGCTCCTTCTAAATTTGATTCTGAGAAATCCATTCCAATAACATTCTCGATACCCATTTGTGCCAGTGCTTTGGAATATATGCCCCCACCACAACCAATATCAAGGGCTGTTATATCGTCACTGCTTACATATAGTTCTATTAATTGTTTCCAGCTGTCATCAGCCTCTCTTGCCGCATATGTCGATTTGTTATTCTTATCATGAAAATTGATCGGCAAACTCATCCCCTCCTTCGATCTTTATTATCAATCTTTTGCCTTCATCACTTTCAGAGAAAGGCTTCATAATCTGGAATACGTATGATCAGTGTTTGACACTCATTTAATAGTCTAAAAAAACAACCTGTATAAATTGATTATACAGGTCATCCTATACTTTTACATTAGTTTTTTTCAATAACTATCTCACCCTTAACCAGCAAAGCATTTCACCAGGTGTTCTATTACCCCACATACAATATGGAATAGCAGTCAACTCTATTGGCTTTTCATCCATTTTGCCCGCAGTATACAATTGGTTTCCCCAGCCTATTTCGTCCGCTTTATAAGCCAGTCCTTTAATCGTTACAATAGTCCCTAATATATTTTCATCATAGACCGCCTTCAACTCGGTCTCACTTGATAAGACAATCGAAGAAAGATTGTCACCATGATCAACTTCTTCAATACAATAAACCAAGGGTCCTCTTTGAATTGCAATTTTCCCAGCATTCTCGCGAACTTTTGGATTTGCTATAATCAACTCAACTGGCATACTTAGCTCTAGTTCAACGCAATCATCCTGAGACCACGCTCTATTCATATAGGCATATCCATTAATGACCTCATATTGGACTACTTCTCCATTGACCTTCAAGCGATTCTTCTTACACCACCCTGGAATGCGTAAAGCAAACGTAAATTGTTTCTTTTCCACCAATGTCATACTAATTTTTATTTTTCCATCCCAAGGATAATTTGATTCTTGCGATAAGCCTACCTTTAGACCCTCAATCACGAAATTAGCTTTTCCACTGATATACAGATGGGTATAAATTGTACTTTCTTGGACCGTATAAATATACTCACCCAAAGACATAAGCAACCTAGCCACATTAGGTGGGCAGCAAGCACAACTAAACCATTTCTGTCTAACGGCTTTCACATGTTTTTTTATTGGACTTTTTTCACATGCTTCTGGCCAAACCTCCAATGGATTTACGTAGAAAAAACTTTTACCATCCTTTGACATACCACTTAAGACTGTGTTATAAAGTGCACGCTCCATGACGTCTGCATATTCAGAATTCGCTTCAATTTTCAACATTCTGTTGGCAAAGAAAATCAATCCAATTGAAGCACAAGTCTCAGAATAAGTCGTATCATTAGGGAGATCGTAATCAAATGTAAA
>CAZJIO010000069.1:0-21420 GCA_964546035.1 uncultured Eubacteriales bacterium
TGTAGAAATAGGCCATCATTTCATTATCATACTCTTTCATTCTCTCATTCATGGTATTCTCTTCTATATCGCATAATTCTTTGGTAAATGCCGTCGAATTACAAAGAATCAATTTGTTAACTTTGTCTTTGTATTTCATAGCATAATTGACCGCCAAAAACCCGCCAAATGAATGTCCAAAAATAACTATAGTTTTTAAACACAATTCTTTTCGAAGGTTTTCAATGTCATCAATAATATTTTCAATTGATATTGAGTCTTTATGATATGGGTTAGCTGATGTTCCACCACCTCTTTGAACAAAAAAAATAAGTTGAAATCCCTTACAGCTCAATTGTAAAAAATGAGGTAAAAAATAATCATGAGCAAGACCTGGGCCACCATGAAGGAATAAAATAGGCGTTCCTTCACCTATTGTTTTGTAATATATTCTTGCATCAGCTAATTCTAAGTATTTTTCTATCATATCTATTTCCGCCTTCCTTATATACTTACTGTTTACTCGTTGAGGTGGAAATAAGCTTATAGAACTAAGCTCCAAACCACCCTAACAAATTGTATTGCGCCATAGTATCAGCTCCTTTCTTTAGTATTTGGCTTACATTGATTATACTATAAAAAAATGAAAATCCAAAGCAATAACTAATTATTTTTAAACTTTATTTATATTTTAATTTGTATAAACTCTAAATAACTCTCCTTGTCATATGAGAATTTGTTTGCTATTTTTGTATAAAATTGAAGACATTAACTATCAATTATGATAATTAATGCCTTCTCTGCAATATTTAGTCATTAATGCTGTTTATAAGTCTATTCTTACTAGTCTCAAAACCGTCTCCACAAGCGTGGAGACGCGAAAAACGCTAAACAATGACAATCTGCACATATGGTCTGCGATAACAACGCAGATGACATCATGCTTGATGAACTGACTATTTATAATTACACTGATTCAGGTCTCTTATCAGTGGATAACATAGACCTTCCAAGAAAGGTTAATTATCGCAGTCGCTCTCACAAGAAAAATGCAAGAGTAGATATGCAATGCCAGATAGCGCACCTATGAAGACTTTGAAGCCCACATTGCTACTAATCCTGATGTCCCAATCGTGGAAATGGATTCGGTAGAAGGCCGTAAAGGTGGAAAGGTACTTCTTACTATCTACTTCAGAAACTGGTTATTGGAAATTCACTTAAACATGATGATTTTATTGTATTAATCTAAAGGTTTTAATCTCATAGGGTTTCAACTCAAATCTAAACCTATGGTTTTCAACAATACAGGCCATTAGATTATTTTCAAGCATGTCACATTCCCATACCTGTGATGGATCAAATCCTAGATTCAAACAATGTTTTCGCTTACTTCCCCAGTAATCATATAACCTAATAACCATGTCTTTTCCATCTTCTGAAAGCTTTACAACCTCTATTTCTGCACCGCCATCCTCCAATGCTACCAATGAAAACGCACTACTTAGCTTTCCTTGATGACCTTCTTGAAATTTACTAAAAAGAGGGTTATTGATCTTATAACTTTCTTCCTGTACTTGCCCCTCCCTCCAATTACCAGCATGAGGTAAGATAGAAATCGTAAAAAACTGTTGTTCTTTATCTGCATCAGGATTAGGATAACAAGTCGCCTTAAGCAGGGTTATACGCATAAGCCCTTCACTGATATCATGTCCGTATTTTGCATCATTTAGCAAACTCACCCCATAATCAGCCTCAGATACATCTACCCATTTGTGGGCACAGACTTCAAAACGTGCTTCATCCCAGCTCGTATTCTTATGGGTAGGACGTTCAATATTGCCATACTGTATCTCATAAGTAGCTTTTGTGGCATATATATCTGTTGGAAGTGCAAACTTGACAAAGACATCTTTTTGCTTCCAATCAATGAATGTTTTAAGATCAATCCGCCTTGTATGGGCATATACAATGATGTCTTGAATAATATCTGAGTTGCCAAAGGATTTTATAATACGTAGAAGGCCTCTAACTGGTCCATTTTCAAGGATTTCAAGACCTTTAAGGTCATTAATTTCCCACATCTTTTCACCATAGTAATCATCAATATCCCAGTTTTGAAAGTTATAAGGTGTATCTTCAAAAACTTGTAACGCCGTATGTTCTCCTAGCTTTATGACCTCTCTATCTGAAGTTTTGTCGTAGATCGAATCGATGTTACCTTCATCCGTCAGCCCAATACGATAGTAAGGCGTATCCAGTGATGTTTTTGTCATTTTTGCAAAAGTTTTATCTACTAGACCATCACACCTTTCTATAGTAAAAGCTTTATAGCCTTTGGCCGGAACCTCTTCTGCTAAAAACAATAATTTCCCTTCATGTGTTATCTGAGTATCAAGTATTTTAGCACCATAGCGAACAATGGCGGCTGTAATCTCTTTCGGTAAATCCACTTCTACCACTTCTGTATTAACAAATCCTAATGGATTAAAGACAACAATAGAATCGGTTTTCAAGTCAATGGCCGCACATAGTTGATCTGTTAAATCTTCAATGATCTCATTGGAGGTTGCCAAAATATTTTCATATTGTTTATTTGAATCTTCGTAGACTTTTTTTATGGAAGATCCTGGTAGAATATCATGAAAATGGTTGAGTAAAACAGTCTTCCAGCCTTTATCAATAGCTTCTTTGGGGTATGGTGTATTACATAACAAATTGCTCAGTACTGCCACAAACTCAGTTTTTTGATAGGCAATTTCACTCTTACGATTGTAGCGTTTGGTTCGGCTCATGGTCGTATAAGTGCCTCGATGATACTCTAAATAAAGCTCCCCTACCCATTTAGAGAGACGTTTGTTGTCTTTGACAGATGCTTCTAACTTTTGACAAAATTCCAACACCCCCATTTGTATTACAGGTGGGCAACCTGGAATACCTTTCTCCAAGCGCCTTGCAGTTTCTAGCATTTCAGGTGTTGTTCCTCCACCCCCGTCACCATAACCAAATGGTGTGATAACATGAGAATTGATGCCTTTATCCACATATTTTTCCCACGTTCCCTTAACATCAAAGGGTGTCATTCGGCCGTTATAAGTAGCTCCAAT
Source organism: uncultured Eubacteriales bacterium (assembly GCA_964546035.1). Lineage (GTDB taxonomy): Bacteria > Bacillota > Clostridia > Lachnospirales > Vallitaleaceae > CAZJIO01. The sequence goes on from CAZJIO010000069.1 coordinate 3,084, forward strand.
CCCTTCCATCTCCGTTGGGGTTGTCATAAAATTGGATAAAATCTCACTTCCATCTATACCCTCCCAATTAAAGGTATCATGTGGCATCTTGTTTGTATCATTCCATGAAATTTTACTTGTAATAAAATAATCCACGCCACATTTTTTTAGAATTTGTGGAAGTGCGGCACTGTATCCGAATACATCTGGCAACCAGAGCACTTTGCTATCAATACCGAATTCTTCTTTGAAGAACTTTTTTCCGTATAAGAGCTGTCGCACCAAGCCTTCCCCTGAAGCTAAATTGGTATCTGCTTCTAACCACATTGCACCTTCTGGAAGCCACTGGCCTTCTACGACCTTTTCTTTAACTTTTTTATATAAATCCGGTTGCTCCTCTTTTAAAAACGCGTACAATTGGGGTTGTGAAGACATAAAGCGATATTCTGGGTATTGGGCCATTAATTCTAGAACCGTCGAAAAACTTCTTACAACTTTTTGTCTTGTTTGATCTAAGTCCCATAGCCATGCAACATCAATATGGGTATGACCTATTGCACAGACGGTTGCTTCATGATTTGCGCCGCAATAGGCACCATAAAAAGTCTCCTTCATAAACTTAAGGGCTTGCTCAACAGATGCATAGTAGTTAGCACTGTCCATATCCAAAAGGTCCAAGAAATTGACGGCCTGGTTCAAGTAATCTTCAATTTCTCTTTGGGTTTTTGAATTCTTTTCAATGATTTTAGACACCTCATACGGAACCTTAAGATCATAATAAAGTTGGTACACCGAATTAATCCTCTCTGCAACTTCTGCTTTGAATATGAGTGTACCTTCCACACTACCCGACCATCCAAGAAGGATCAGCTCATAGGTCTCACCTTCCTTAGCACAATCCGTCAATATTGCATAGGTGTGATTCACATCTATGCCTTGCTTGATTTCTCCATTAACAGAAAGAACAAATTGAGGGTTAATAGCATCCCAATCTCCCATGTGGCCAGTTGTAAAGAGAACTCTTAATGTTTTTCCTGCCTTATTCTTTGGTACAATGTAAGACATTCTAAATACGACCTGTTTATTATTCCCCGACCAATTGATAGGCGTCTCATACATCTGAAGTTCTTTAATCTCCTCTAAGTATCTAACACCTTCTTCATACTCAATTTGTCTTATTTGTTCTGGGTCTTTGTAAATGGCCCCTTGAAGTTTTTCTAGAATTATGTGAATCCTATTTGATAGTTTTGGATACATGTCTTTATCTCCTTAATTCTTTATAATCAGTTATTTAGCTGGTTAACAAAGTTACCTTACTTCAATTTCCTAGTTGACTCTCTTTGTGTCAAAGAAGGTAAACATTCTACTTTCTTACAAATATCATTTCCTTGGATCTTATCTAACAAAATTTGAGCTGAAATGTCTGTAATCTCAGATAAAGGTTCATCAATGGTACTTAATGACGGGTATAGATAGGGTGCTTTTACCAGAACAAATTGTTATAGATAGTTCATTTTGTGCACATTTAAATATAATGAGAAACAATTTAATAAGGAATGGAGAAAATTCCAGAAGGTTACAAAGTAGAATTAGTCCAGAGATTATTGGCTACAGCTTGTGCCTATACTGAAGAATGTCTAGAGAATGATTACACACCTGTTTGGTCTTGTTTCAGCGACAATAAAGCATCGGTACAATTGGCTGAAAAACTTGGTTACACCATAGAATCTGCACATCCAATTTATTTTGCCCAGATTGTGGAATAAAATCGTACAATCAAAGCCTTGGAACCCACCACATTTCCAAGGCTTTTCATATGCAATCACCAATAAATGATCATTAAACATTTTCTATTCCTTAAATAAGCTAACGAGGATGTCTCCTTCAGTTCCACTTAAGTTGTTATTTTTAGTATTTTATTTTTGTATTCGCTTGGTAATTCGCCAAATCTCTTTTTAAATATATCACTAAAATGACGGTAATCATTAAAACCTACTTTCTCAGCAATTTCATAAACCTTCATATCTGAAGTTAGCAATATCTTCTCTGCTTCCCGCATCCTAATTGCTGTCAGATATTCCTTAAAATTTACACCTACTTGCTTTTTAAAGTAACCACTAAAATAATTAGGATTCATAAAAGCCAACTCTGCCAAAGTATCCAGTTTAATATTTTCGCTATAGTGCTCTTCAATATACGCTCTAATTATTAATATTTCAGGATTATCCTTATCGCTAATATATTGAAGGACCTCTGTATATACCTTTAAATAATGCTTTAAAACTCTTGTCTTTAAAGAGCAAAAAGTCTCTTGTTCATTTAATACCACTGAAATTGCATCAAAATCATTTTCTCCTAAATCAATAGAATTACTTTTGATATATTTCTTCACAAAAACCATTGTTCCAAGGCAATAGTTGATGATTCTATCTGGATTCCACAAAGCAACTTCCTTTATAACTTCCATATAATACTCTATCATTGCTTGAACATTTTTTTCATCATAACTCAATATCGCTTTTGCAATACTTTCTTGTACTGCATACAGCTCTTCTAAGCTAAATTTAGAGGTTCTTATATCTCTGTAATAAATGATACTACCCTTACTATAAAAGTACTTCTTGTTCATTGCATCTTTGGCCATTTCATAAGCTTCATTAACAAGATTTATGTTATCAACCACCTTACTAACTGCTATAGTTAGTGATTGATGTGTTCTTAATTTGACATTACGCATCAATTCATCTGGTAACGTTTCTCTTAAATGATCTATCTCAGAAGCAACTTTCCCATAAATAAGTATATATATTTGATTTTCTTTATTGATAATCCAATGACCTCTATTGTCTTTTAAGAGTTCTTCAAGGATGTTATTGGTTGAAAAATGAATAATTTCTTTTTCACCTTCAGAAAAACTATTTCCCCCATCATTGCTACAGTTTAAAATAAAATAGTAATTATCATTAGCTATAAATTCTTCATTGATTTGAACTTCTTTTTCAAAGTCAATAAAATGAAGATGTTTTTGTTTTTGAATGATAATTTTCTTAACAGCATCACTCAATTGTTGTTTGTTAATTGGCTTTACTAAATAATCAATAGCACCATATTTTAAGGCAGCTCTCGCATATTCAAATTCTTGATAACCGCTGATAAAAATGACTTGTGTTTCACTTTTTTCTTCCTTTAAAATTTTCAGTAGTTCGATACCTGACATATTGGGCATATTAATATCTGATATCAATATATCAGGTTTTTTACACCTAACCATTTCAAGCGCTTCTTGACCGTCATTTGAAATACCGACGATTTGAATACACAACGCTTTTAAATCCAATAACTTCTCAATTCCTCTAGCAATCACTGGTTCATCATCTGCAATAATTACTTTAATCATTTGACTTCACCTCTAATTCAATCGGAATTTTAATGGTCATAAGTGTCCCGTAATTCTCCTTACTGCTCATAGAAAGCCCATATTGATTGCCATATGCCATTTGAACACGGTCATTGACGTTTTTTAACCCGATATTTTCCCAAGCGCCATCAATCTCTTTACCTAGTTTTTCGCTTTTTAATAGTTCTGTTATGTTATGAATTGTTTCATCATTCATGCCGATTCCATCATCAATCACTTGTATCTCAAGTGTATTGCCATCTGCTTTAGCACTAAGTCTAACTTTTCCTATTCCTTTTTTTACTTTTAGCCCATGCATGACTGCATTTTCAACAAGTGGCTGTATCAGAAGTTTAAGCATCTTACATTGATATAATTCTTTTGGTACATCAATTTCAAGAGTAATTCTATTATCAAAACGAATACTAATAATCTTAAAATAATGACGAATCATATCAATTTCCATACCAAATTTAACACGATCTCCGGTCTGTCCAATGACATATTTGAGTTGTTCAGATAAAGATACAATCATATCTTGTGTATTTTCAGCATTCTCTTCTAATGCACTCATTCGTATGATTTCTAAAGTATTATATAGATAATGAGGCCGTATTTGTGTTTTGATAGCATTAAGCTCAGCTTCTCTTTGTTTAATTCTAGCAACATAAGCTTGCATAATATAATTATTAAGTCGTTCAATCATTTTATTGAAAGCTGTTGCTAACTGATTCACTTCGTAACTTGCTTTTATTTCAACTTTCGTTGTCAAATCACCATCAGCAACCTTTTTCATCTGCCTGATAATATTCTTAATAGGTTTTGACAACCTATTTGAAAAAATAATTGCAGAAAAAACGAGGGCAACAATAATAATCATCATTAATAGCGTCGTGGCCGTTTTAAGGTCATCAATCATCCTCATGACATTACTCTGCTCAACTCTGTAAAGTATGAGCCAATCTGTATTTTCTACTTTTTGAAAAAAGGCGTATTGTTTGTCATCAAGAATACATCCTGATTTTCGAGTCTCAATACGTTCACTTATTTCCCTATAGAACTTTAAAGGTGAATCATACTCTCCTTCATTATCAGACTGATAGATGTTATATCCTGTTGTATCGACAATATAAATATGTCCTTTTTTTTTTTTTTTCATTCTTTCAAAAATATCTCTAATAAAATTAATATTAACATCTATAAGCAGTGTAGCAATTATTTTTTCGCTTTCTGGTAAATAGTTTACATCAAAATAATTCCTTGCAAAAGTCAACACGTTTCTATCGTGTTTTGAGAAGTAATCTTCATGATGACTTGGCAATACAGTCATCATCCTACTGTTTCTATAAATGTCCTCAAACTTATCGTATTGATCAAACTCAATTTGACTATAGTAAAAATTAGCAATTTTAGAGTTATACTTAAAAACTTTATGTTCTGGATCCAACAAAAATACACTTTCAATATAATTCCCAGAATATAGCGTATTGCTAAGATAATTTTCAACAACACGCTCACGTTCAATAGGCAGACTCTTATAATCTTGATACTTCAATACATTAGCAAGGGTGGAATAATCACCCGAGCCAAAATTGTAAACAGACTTTGTCAACTGATCAAATTCGGTTATTTTCAATTCTAAGCTCTTACTTGCATACGATAAGGTTTCTTCATAATTAGCGACCATATATTTTTCTATTTCTAAAGGTAGTTTTTCAAAAACGATATAGCTCATTCCCATAACAGGCATTAAACCTACGATGATAAATGCCAATACGAATTTCCCAAAAATACCCTTTAAAAAAATTTTAATTTTATGCTTCATATGAACCAACCCTTTCTATCCTTTAGCCGCTCCCGCAGTTATACCCTTTACAAAATATTTTTGCAGAGCAATAAAAACAAACAGTATAGGTATTATGCCTGCTACAACACCAGCAAAAACAATATCCCATCTGCTAGCAAACTGATCTACAAAAGCATAAATCTCAACATTGATAGTTTTCGGCTTTCCTGAAGGCAAAACTAACATCGGCATAAGAAAATCATTCCAAATACCCAAGCCATTCAAAACAACCATTGTAGCAGTAACTGGTTTAAGAAGAGGGAATACGATGGACCAAAAAGTCCTAAAACTACCACATCCATCTATTCTTGCTGCTTCTTCCACCTCAATGGGAATAGTTTTTAAGAAGCTTGTATACAAAAGCATACCAAAAGCGACAGAACCTGGGAGATAAACAAAAACAGGTCCATAAAGATGACCAAATAAACCCATGGCTTTCATTTGCCTAAACAATGGAATCATATAAGCTTGAAAAGGAATCATCATGGACATCAAGAAATATACATAAATTAATTTGGTATATTTTTTGTTACCTCGTTCAATTCCATAAGCCGCCATAGGTACAACGATTAATATGGATAATTCAGAAATAGTTGTAATAATAACACTGTTTACAAATGCCCTTGGGTAGCTTGTTTTTGAAAAGAGATAGATAAAATTGTCAAAATTCAAAAACGACTTAGGGAGCGCGACAGGATTATTCAAAATTTCACCATTACTTTTAAATGCAGAGATAAAAGTAAAGTAAAGAGGTGAAAGGTATAGTATAGCACAAGCAAGCACGATAACAAATATTAATATATTGCTCTTTTTATTCTTCATTATAGTTGCACCTCTCTCCTTTTAAGCAAAATGACTTGAATCACCGAAATAACTAATACGATAAGGAAAAGCAACAAAGATACAGCCGTACCATAACCTTGTTTCAATTCTGAAAATGCCACTTTATAAATGAGATATGTCATGGACTCGGTAGCAAAACCAGGTCCACCATCCGTCATTACAGCTATTTGATCAAAAACCTTAAGACCAGTAATGAGGGCTAACGTCATGTTTACCGTCATGGATCCTGCCATTAGTGGAAAAGTAATGAACCTAAATTTATGCCATCCAGAAGCTCCGTCTATTTCAGCAGACTCTAATAATTCTACTGGAATACTCTGAAGCCCTGCTAAATAAATGACCATATAATACCCTGTCATTTGCCAAATTAATACAGTAATAATTGATATTAATGCGTTCGGCATCTTACCAAGAAAATCAATCTCTATATTACCCAGCCCTATCACCTTCAAAAGATTATTGATAATCCCAAAACTATAATTATACATAATGGACCAAATAAATCCTGAAATAATACCACTAATGAGTACGGGTAAATAAAAAGCACTTCTGAATAAATTTTTACCCACAATAACTTTGTCCACAAGGATTGCAACGGCCAATGCAATAATATTGACTAAAATCATGAAAGAAAAACCAATTACCAATGTATTCTTTAATGCATTATAAAACCTTTTATCAGCAAAAATCATTTTAAAATTGTCAAAACCTATATACTCAACATCCTTTGAAATACCGTTCCAATTTGTAAAACTCAAACTAACACTGTTGATGCCTGGCCATATAATGAATATTGTAAATAATACAAACGCAGGTATAATAAAAAGCATATTTTTATTTTCTGGTCTTTTTAGTTTTGATAACATCCATATTCCTCCTTATACATAAACTGAACTCCTGATACCAATCAGAAGTTCAGCTTATGATCTCTTATATAAATAGTGTTCAATAAAAACTATTTGGTTTGTTCAATTTCTACATCCCATTGTTTATCAAGCAACTCGCCTAATTCCATTATATTTGATCCTAATCCAACCGTTTCTTGGAATGCTTTATAAGCGAAGTTTCTAAAGCCCCCTGGTAATTGCTCATCACCCCATTTACCGTTCCAGGCAATATCTGTGAAAGTGGCATTTTCTAATGCAACATTAAATTCTGCAAGCAATGGATTGTCATAAGTAACAACAAGGTCTGTTGAAGGTGCAGACGCTCCTTTTTGAAGGTACTCAGTATAGTTATCTTCGTCATACCAGAATTTAAGAAACGCCTCAAATACAGCTACTTTATTAGGGTCTTTTGCTGCTTCTTGAGATAAAGCATATCCAGCTAACGCAGGTCCATAGGTCAAATTGATATTACCACTTTCATCTGGCAATGGGAACCATCCCAATTCAAAGCTAGGATCTGCTTCCATTACTTGCGTAATCATCCAGCTTCCAGAAAAGAACATGGCAGCTTTTTCAGCAATAAGGAATGAAACAATTTGGTTATCAGCTGTACTCAACCAGCCTTTGTCTATGTATTCATTAGTATATAACGAATGATATTTAGTAAGCATTTCTTGTACGTTAGCATCTGTAAAACTTACTTTACCTGCACGTTTATCAGCCAACCATGTTGGGTTATTAGCAAAAACCTTTTCATTCCAAAACTGCGACCATAAAAATCCCATATGCCACACATCTTTTCCACCTTGAACCAAAGGTGCTACTCCAGAAGCTTTAATTTTTTCACACAACGCTTCAAATTCAGCATATGTTTTAGGCTCTTCAATACCTAATTCCGTAAAAATCTTTTTATTGTAGTAAATACCAATTGAAGGTAGCGCATTAGATATTGGCGCTACATAGTTTTTACCATTAAACAATGGCGCATCGGCAACCAACGCAACTACGCTTTCTGGTAATTCAGCTAATTTATCTGCATCAACCCATACGTTTGTATCACGTGAATCTAACATATCTGGGAATTCTCCGATAGCATCTTGAGTTTTAAGAAAATCAAGATACGCACCAGACCCCGATGGCATTTCAATAACAGTAACATTTTCATTCTCAGCATTAAATTTTTGTACTCTTGCTGATGTAAGTTCTTTAATTAGTGGGTCTCCACCTGCATAAGCAAATGTTATTTCAGTAGGTTTTGTTACAAGCGGTTGTACCTCATCTGCTTTTTCAGTTGTTGTTGCTGCTACTTCAGTTGTTTTGGCTGCTTCAGTGGTACTCACAGCGTCTTTCTTTGTGCCACACCCTATTAACATTGTTGTACATAACGAGAACACCAAAAATAACGAAATTACTTTTTTCATTTTTTTCCTCCCTTTAATTGCCACAGACAAACAAATAGGATAACTGCTTGTTCTGTGTGTTATTGATTAAGTTTGTAATTTCATCATATCACAGACATCCGTAACCATCGTATTGTTTCTCCATATATAAGTAGCCAAAATACAGAATTTACTAGAATCGTTGCTTATAATTTCGTTACCATATGAATAAATCATTACCCTTTAATTTGAAAATGGCTTCCATAAAGAAATAATCTCCATAGATAATTGAAATATGATGGTCAGTGTCATGATAGGACCCACTGCAATACGCCACAATACTATCAGACTCTTCAGTCCAATTACAATGTTTTTCTTCTAAAGCTTTAAGCATTTTAACTGCTGACTCTAAAAACAACTCACTCTCATTACCTTCCACCAAATGCGACAATTCTATCAGACCACAAGAAGCAATTGTTGCAGCCGTAGAATCTTCAAATGCTGGTTGCTCAGGTTGTTTAAAATCAATAGGAATTAGACCACTATCCGGAATATTTTCAATAAAATAGTGTGCCACCTTCTTAGCCGTTTCCAAATATTTCTTATCCTTGGTGTGCTTATAACTCATGACAAAGCCATACAATGCCCATGATTGACCACGTGTCCAAGAGGTGCCATCAGCATAGCCTTGACCACCATATGTCCTAATTATCCCACCTTTAAACGGGTCAAATTCAACAATGTGTTCGCTGGAACCGTCCTCACGAATAAAATTTTCCATAACGGTATCTGCGTGAATTCTTGCTATTTGCTCAAATCTTGGATCTTTCGACTCTTCACTTGCCCAATACAGAAGCGGAATATTGAACATGCAATCTATGATCGCCCAACCTCTTGTGTCATTTTGCCTTAAATCATTCCATGCACGGATAAATTTCCCGGCCGGATTAAATCGTCCTGCCAATAAGTTTGCTGCATGCATACCTCTTTTCCTTGATTCTTCATCACCTGTCAATTTATATCTTGTCACCGCAGAAGGTAACCACATAAATCCAACATCATGGTGAAGGCCATAGTAATCAACAAAACATTGATCTAAAACTATCTCTGTATTTTCTGCTATTTTTGCATACTTCTCTTCTTTGGTTTCATGGTACATGAGCCACATCATCCCCGCAAAAAAACCATTGGTCCACCAGTTGATACCGTCTTCTATACGACCGCTCACATTGATGCGTCTGTCATCGTGTGTCCCATTGATGGTTGTAAAGGGTATTTTATCCTTTGACTTTCCGCTAACCCAGCTCATCTTATTAATAATATTAGCAATTGTCTCTTCTACCCACTTTTGATTTTGTTCAGTTAACATAATTTTTCTCCTTTTAGACTTAATTAATCTTACCAAACTAATAATTCTTGCTTTTTCAGTTTTAATATTGCCTCAAAAAAGAAAAAGTCACCATAGATAATAGGTACATTCCTAACCACCGAAAGTTTCAATGACTTCACCTGTATTACCATCAAAATGAACAATATGATGTACTGATCCATCTTCTCTAACAAAATGTTTGATCACGGTATCTGCATGACTAAGGTAATGCTATCCCCATAAGCTACAATAACTGTAGAGTTGGAAGATCCTTGATTTTGCTTATTGATACAACTAGCCATTAAAACACCCACCTCCTAATCAATACTCATTCTAACATTTCTTCACTTATTTAATCAGTGCAATATTAAGATAATTGTGGAGTTTTTTCACAACATAACCTTTTGGAGATAATTTCTTTTAAGCAACTCTTTCTATTGGAACATGACATATAGACAGAGTTCTTTGTGAGTTTCTATGATTGACCGGTCTACACCGGTTCACTACATTATTTTGACAAATTTTCATCTATTTTAATTATATTAGCGCGTTTGTTAATTATCATTTTTGTATCCTTATTTTTTTTACTTCTTTCATAATATTCATGGAAAGGTTCTTTAACGTCTAATACTGGACAGCGTTCTATTAACTCTCTTATATCATTTTTAGCAAAATCAACGTTTTCCACCACTCCTCCATAAAAAAAGGTACCGTAATTTTTTTCTTTAGCCAAGTCTTTATGCTACCCTTTTGATAATGATTGTCCCAAAAAATGCCATGATCAGAAGCGTGCCGTTGATTAGGTGTCAAGAAATTCATTCCACTATGACAGTGATTATTATTGCACCAATCAGCGAAATTGATAACCCACTATAAATATTTTCATTCGCTGATCCTCCAAGCTCTAAGCCAAAGCCTCCTGATTTGCCTTCATAACCTAGAGTAAAATTTGCAAAAGCACCAATGATTATTAAATCGTACATGTTGTCCTCCATACTGGATATTTTGAGCTCTATTCTTTTAACCCTTCATACATTTCATCCTCATCTAAAATAGAGAAGCTATGAACAATAGCTTCTCTATTTTAGGTGTTATTATGGAAGTTCGTAATAAAGTATTTCCTATCCCAATGGTAGGACTATAGGTTCCAATCGTAGGTGCATGATTCCAAGTTATTGCTGACTCACTCCATGAATCATTGGCTAAAAATGCAACTTTATAGGTTATACCACTTCCACCTACGCTATTGGTAGCTAATCTCAACTCAACACCAACAATCGTGCCATTTATACTTGACAAATCAAAACTTAAATATGTCTTTCTGCTTATATCCGAAGTACCATTTTTCACCACAAGTGTCGTATCACTACCAAAATTGGTATTCCCGTAAGTTCCACTTCTAGTATAGGCATCGGCTTCAGCTCATGTGGTTATTGTTACAGATTTTTAGTAACTTTGTGGATGAATATCATGGTCTTGAATATACGCACTATGAGATGTGGTATTTTCTTTAACACATAACTTTCCTATGTCATCAATCAATGGTGCTCCTGTCCTATAGTCATAATTGTTTGCAATTTGTATTTCACTACCACCAGAAGGTGTCACCCATACACTATACTTTCTTGAACTAACGGTGGATGTAATTCGTAGCGAATACGTATTATTTGCACTGTAAGGGACACTGTTTAATGCTGCATATGCCAATCCATTTCTAACATCAAAGAACCCTGACGTGTTGAGTCTAACAATCATATTCATATCAGTATAGCTGCCAATGTTGGTTGCGGAGTCTCCATACCCAGCAACCACATCAATGTTATTTCCAAGGGGAACCATGTCAAACGTGATTTCTATATCTCCGTTATTACCTGTTCCAAGATCATGGATAGCATCTGCGAATACTGGTTCAGAGTAATAAACCGAACCAACAGGTTGATTGACATAGGGATGAACATCATGATTGGATATGCTTGCACTGTTAGACGTCCCATTTTCCTTAAAGCAAATTTGACCAACTTCATCAATGTATGGTGAATTCGTTCTGTAATCATAGTTGTCTGCGATTTGTATTTCAGCACTGCCAGAAGGTGTCACCCATACACTATACTTCCTTGTAGCACTATCCGTAACGACCCTAATAGAGTAGGTGTTATTTGCACTATAAGGTACACTAGTAAGTGATGTATAGGTTAAACCATTCCTCACATCAAAAGACCCTGAGTTATTAAGTCGAACAACCATATTCATATGATCATACTTGCCAAAGATTGTAGACGTGTCAGCATATCCTACAGCCACATCTATGTTGTTAGCTTTTGGTGTAATGTCAAATGTAATCTCTACTTCGTCAACGTTGTTTGTGCCTAAATTATGTGTTGCACTAGGAAAATCAAACTTTGAATAATAATCAACTACTTGTGTAGCCCAATAAAACGGTGCCATTGTTCCTTCACCAATCATGAGCTCAACGCCATACCCTTCAGGTAGAACACCTGTTACAAGTCCTGCTGCTTCATCCGCATAACCTTGTGCTTCCACAAATACGCCTGAAGTATTCTTATAGTATAACCTTAAATCTTCAAAAGCTATAAGTGGGTTACTATTGGTATATGGAATGCTTAATCCAACAGAATCATAAGATGAATACTGTATTGTACCGTCCACATTTTCAAGGTTTGAAGCCTGCGTACTAATTAGCTTATCCATTCGATAACCGTCTTTTTCAATAAATTCACCTTTGCCCAAATACAAAGATTTGAAGCCTTGAGCGTTCTCAGAGGCAACGCCGAATGTCCCCCTAAAAAATAGGCCAGCTGTAGGGTTATATGTATTATCATCTAATGCATTAACGATATAATCTACACGCCCTATCAGTTCTGTCGTTAAAGGTTTACTTTCAATTTTGAGACCCACAAAATTAGCAGATGACGACATATCTGTTATACTCTCTATGGACTTTCCTAATCCTCCTAAATCATATGGCTCAAAAACACCTATAAATGGTGCATTCCACGCATTGTTGTTATTTTGTCTAACAATAATTGCTGGTGTCATACCATCTTCGATATTGTTCATCTGCAGTGGTGTAACTGTATCTATTACGGTTGTTGGTGGCGCGTCAACGATATATATTTGCCTTCCTGATTGGCCTTTCATCCACATGTCCATCTTTGTGTTTGGGGTGGTAGGCAAGGTCCAACTGGCTGTAAAATCTCCAGAATAGGAAACTTTCTCTTGATTCATGAACAATGAATAAGTACTGTCATATGCCGTACCTAAATCATTTGTAGATGTCAGGGAAATAGGGTTGCCTGCTGCATCAACTATATCAAGTTGATTGCCCAGATTATGGTATAGGTAATCATTGTTGTTTTGATCTGAACGAAATACATCAACATAGTATCCTGTTGTTGGGGATGTACGTATTATTCCCAACAGCCTTCTTTTTTCAGAGGCACTCACATCTGAGAAATTCACATTCGTTGAGACAACTTTATCATTGGTGTAACTATTATCTACCGCTGGATCTATAGCGTTAACCGTTATTGGTCCAGCGCTGTATCCTGGAAGTATCGTATTGCTTCCGGTTCTTCCTTTAGAATACAGGTAATCCTTTCCAGACCAATAGGATTCATAATAACTTGATTTTGGTCCATATGCCCATCCTCCTCCATATAATTGTATGGCTAATCCATTTTCATGTAAATGTGAACCACTTGTGCCTCCATAAAGTGTTGCCATAAGCCCATACCCATTATCCGTTGGGTTTTTCATGGTAATATGCTTATGAAATTCAGAGTATGCCGATCTAGCTGTTTCACTTGATGAAGCCTGTTGCACCACTTCTTTATTGTAGATAAGACCCATCATACCCTCATCTGCTCTATTGTATATGCCGTTATCAACACCTGCCGCAATCCCCCGAGAAACATCTGTTGCCTTTTGCAAATCTGGTTGCATAGATGTGTAATATGTGTACAATTTTTCAAAAGTTGTAAAGGTAGCTGGTCCTCCCCTTCCATCACCAAAACTAATAAGATTTCCTCTTTCATCCATCCAAGGGAACACGGCATTAGCTGCTTTCTCAAACAATGGTTCATCACCAATCGTATCATAACCATTGTTATATAAAGGCATCGCAATTTCAATTAAGCTGTTAATAATACTAAAAGCATAACCTGGTGACTCAGGCCACAACCCAGTATCTGTATCATACTGTTGGAGAATATAAGGTAGTGGACCTCGTCCAACACCGTTTACCACAGTACCAGTTGTCGTATATAAGTTTACGTAATATTCTCGACCTTTTCCGTCAGCGTAGAAACTGTTTGTTTCAAGTGCAAGTATTTGAGGCATTATATGCTTCCATGCATTCACATTCCAGTTACCGTCAGGCTCAGCTCTGACTAAGTTGATATCTATAAACCTTTTAAAGACTTCTCCTGCAACCTCTTTCAAACCCTTACCAATCACTGTTAGGTGTGGGTGTAGATTGGCCGCTAAATAATCATATAAAAAGTCATATGTGGCAGCAACTATAGGGGCTCTGTCATCATGAATAACCTCGTAATCATAATATCCGCTAATACCACCAGGCAAATAACCGCCAGGACCACGAAGAGATTCTTGAGGATCAAGTGCCGGTTGCATATAATAGGTTCCAAGCAACCATGTCCATAATATATCTGCTGAAAAGTCAGCATATTTGCTATCCCCATTAAGCCAATATACAAAGGCAGCTTTTTCTGCTAACTCCAAAATTTCAGCGTTGTTTTCTCTGATCAGGTGTCCCGTTTGCTTATAAGGAACTAATACAACATTGCCTAGTCCATCCTTGGCCCACATGTCCCCAGTCTCATTGTAGGGTGTCCGATCAGCAAGAGAGACCAACTTGTATTCATTCCACGTTCTCATACCAGGCATTCTTACTGTTGGTATTGGTGCATTTCCAATACCATAATCCCAGTTTTGATCTTTGATATAACACTGAGTATAATGTTCGCCTGCTTTCCAATACATTGCTAATCTTGACGTGATCCAATCGGGATCTGTTTGATGTTGTGTCACGTAAGTATCAATTTCATTTAAGATGTTATCATATGCATCTTCAGCCCATTGATTGTTATTAATTTTTGACAAAATTCCACTTTTCTCTGTGTCCTTTGTATAAACCTGTGGATGATTCGATGATGCATGAACTGGTGTTGTCTCTAGTACAAATGAACTAAAAAGTCCTACCGTCAAAAACGATAACAAAGTTATGATACTGGTACATCTTTTAATAAACATAATAAGCCTCCTATTTGTAGCCGATTTCTGTTCTTTTGAACAAGTTGCAACGATCTCAAAAAAGTACAGCAATACCCTCTCCTACTTTATTATCTACACACCTATTTCTATTTTTCTTTATTATAGCATGGTCAGATATTATTGTTGTTGGTACTTTTCACTTTATTGTGGATTAAATTAAGATTATATTGGGTTATTATAACCTAAACTATAGTGACACTACTTAGGTAGTACTTAATAATCTTCAATAGAATTACCAAAAAAATATCAGTCACCAAAATTTGGAGACTGATTAGGCATCCTTAAATGAGCTAAAGAGGCTGTCCCCTTTAGTTCCACTTAAGTTGTTATTTTTAGTATTTTATTTTGTATTCGCTTGGTAATTCGCCGAATTTCTTTTTAAATATATCACTAAAATGACGGTAATCATTAAAGTCTACTTTCTCTGCAATTTCATAAACCTTCATATCCGAAGTTAGAAATATCTTCTCTGCTTCCCGCATCCTAATTCCTGTCAGATACTCCTTAAAATTTACATCTACTAGCTTTTTAAAGTAACCACTAAAATAATTAGGATGACTTGTAAAGGGAATTACACTAATTGATATAATGGGCGGTGTTTCCCAAACTCGAAATACAATTATTGCAGATATTTTATATCGTTTGAAGCTCATTGAAAGTTACGGAACCGGAATACAAAGATTTTTGGAGACCTACGAGGATTGGAAGGTAAAACCGCTCTTTACCGCTGCACCTTCTTCTTTTGTCGCAGTACTACCTAACATGAATGAGATTTCTACGTTGCACTATAATGAATCTCTATCTGATGCAGAAAATGTTATAAATCTAATTACATTAAAGGGAGAAATCTCCAGAAAGGATATTGAGCAGCTATTAAATTGCTCTCAATTTCCAGCAATTACAGTTTTGAATTCATTGCTGGATGATCAAAAAATAGTCCGAATAGACCCAGCCAGGTCAACAAAGTATATACTTTCATAATCAGATCGTGATTATCGTGATATTATCATGATAACACACTAAATATAATGATAATGTTAGATTACAATATACCCCCTACCTAACTTCGAATCCAAATTCGATTAATTTCCTATTTGAAATATCGATCTTAGTCTTCTTTCGAATACAAATAATTAATTCATACATCAAAAAGCCATGAATTTTAAACCTTCATGGCTTTTCAAGCCCCGTATAACCAGCATTCCCATAAAAGCCTGTCCAATTTGACTCAAACTTACTTAGCAGATAGTCATCCGTGTTCCCAGCACATATGTCCCCTGGGGAAATACGGCATACATGGCACAGATGAGCCTTGGTCGATTGGGAGTCCACTATCGAAGGGGTGTATTCGGATGTTTAATAAAGATGCTGCAGAGCTAAAGAAAATTGTATATGCAGGTACAAAAGTGACGATTATCAAAGGGCCATATGGTGCATTTGGTGAGGGATTTAGGACTTTAAAGCCTGGCTCGATAGGATCAGATGTCTATGCGGTTCAGAAGAGGTTGCAGGAATTGGGGTATTATAATGATTGGGTAGATGGGAAATTTGGAGCTGGGATGCAAGGTGCTGTGAGTAAGTTTCAGAAGGATAAGGGCTTGCCACAGTCGAAATATATTAATGCTCGTTTTTATAATGCTCTGGGGATGGAGTTGTTTGAGTAGATAAAATTGTACACAGGGTTAATATATAAATAATGACCTGCTATTATTATTATAGCCGGTCATTATTTCGTTCATGGCACATGTTAATTTCGTTATCACGTAGATTACCAGCCACAAAGTCAAAGTTTTTTCACTTCAGAAAAATAACTTCTTATTTTTTGACATTTTTTTCTCAAAACATTAATTTTTTTAATCCATTTCTTATGATTCACAAACCCATATATGTCTAACAAAATGATCGTCATTCCGCTTATTTATCGTGCAATAATCTATGATTCTCAAAGAAACACTTGTTAACTCCTGAGTAATGTCATCAGCGGATACCAATACAACCCTTTTGGATATTCTCTTAGCATGATGAATGATCTTTATTTGGTTTTCTTTAGTCATAGGACTGAAATTTCCATATGGCAAATCTACAATAGAGACATCAAACCTATCTATTATTTCTTCAATATCTCCTGTAGTCACATTGGCTGGATAATTAAAATGCAATAAGTTGGCACGTGCATTCTCTGCTACTTTTTCATTAATTTCCCAGCCACAAATGTCATATCCAGCAAAGTGCCCTTCTATAAGCACTGTACCTACACCACAACACGGATCCACTAAGGTTTTACTATAGTCCCCATTCGTACCTATATTTAATAATACTTTAGCCACATTAATACCAATGGAACTAGAATAAGCATGTGGTTTATCATTATGTGCCCGCCACTTTGGATTGTTTTCTTCTAATATGCCAAAATACCACTCATTATTATAGTATGTGATACCATAAATAATCTTCGGACTTGAAAAGGAAGGAAATCCTTTTATAACATAACCTATTTTTTTACAAATATCTTTTCTGTCTTTTATATAAATATCATCTTTAGTTAGAGATACATACTTCACCAAAAAATCCTCCGCCATAAACACATCTCTTTCAATCTGCTCAACTATATTGGTAAGCAGTGGTGATGTATATAGGATGTGTATCCTATTTTTAATATAGGGGCTAATAGAAGGGTTCACCAATTGATTAGAAAAGAATATCTTTCCATCAATAGCAAAACCAAATAATGCCTTTATCTCAAGGGCACAAAGTTTTCCCTCAAATTGGTTGTATTTTACATTATATAAATAGGTTTTCATAGAACCTCCCTTTTCAGCGAATATAGTTAAAAAGGCAATAATAGAGAATAACAATTTTAATCAATATACTACCCGATGAACATCATACCAACACCAGAAATTGCCAATAC
Organism: uncultured Eubacteriales bacterium; assembly: GCA_964546035.1. Lineage (GTDB taxonomy): Bacteria > Bacillota > Clostridia > Lachnospirales > Vallitaleaceae > CAZJIO01. The sequence continues at coordinate 21,008 of CAZJIO010000069.1, forward strand.
AGCTCCGGTTATTTCTTTCATATGGACCTTTTCTTTATGGTAAAAAATAGCTACGGGTATGAGAATCACAGGGGTGATGGAAGTTAGGGTTGAGGCTACACCAGGTGTGGTGTAATTAAGCGCGGCAAGGGATAAGGACACGCCTATGAAAGGACCAAATAAGGAGCCAATTATCGTGTGTTTCATCGCAGTTTTGTATGTGAATGCTGTTTTCACAGATGGCCACCCTTTTCTAATAGTAATGAAAAGGGTGAAACTTACTATGCCTGCAATCACACGAATCTGTGTTGAAGCAAAGGGATTGTAGGTTATAATTCCAGAGGTCATTCCTAGTTTACCAATAATATAACCTAGTGCTTGACAAAAAGCACCACCAAAAGCTAAGGATAGTCCAAAGACTGGGTGTGAAAACT
>CAZJIO010000070.1:0-11205 GCA_964546035.1 uncultured Eubacteriales bacterium
GTCACGGGGCCGGAGAAACTGACAACCTTCAGGTTGTCAATTTCTCCGTCCCCGTGACCGTTCTTCGTCCCGTGACCTTCTCAGTCCTAAGCCTTAAAATAAAAGAGCACCCCATCTTCAGTATTGCTTACCCCGTAAGCAAAGCCATGTAATTCTAGAATAATTTTCACAATGGCAAGACCTAATCCCGATCCGCCAGACTTTCTGCTTCTGGACTTATCTACGCGGTAAAAGCGATCCCATAACTTTTCGGAATCCTTTATACTAAAAGGTTCGCAGGTGTTTTCAATGGAAAATAAAACATTGTGCGCTTCATCGTAGTCCACAGTAACGATTATTTTGCCTTTTTCGCTGGAATATCGAATAGCATTAATGATAAAATTAGTAAGAACCTGTTCAATACGGCGGATATCACCAGTGATCTCACATAGATCTTTTGTAAAATGTGTCATCAGTTGTAGTTCGTTGTCTTCAATCATTAATTCGAATTTATGCAACACACTTGCCACTAATTCTGTCAGATTAAATTCCGTGAGTATGATTTTATAAGTCTGAGATTCTAGCTTGGAAAGTTCATTCATATCCACAATGAGTTTATCCATTTTACGGGACTCATCTAAGATAATCATGGTACAGTTGGTCATATAGGCTTTATCAGAATCTTCTAGGAGCAATTTATCTTGTAGCCGCTCGGTATAACTGCTGATAATGCCAAGAGGTGTTTTTAGCTCATGGGAGGAATCTGCTATAAAATGTCTGCGCATTTCTTCTAGTTGTTTCTCTTTTTTCAACTCGACGGTTAGTTTTGAGTTAACTTGACCTAAATCAAAAAGAGTGGATTCTAGTTTCTCAGACATTGTATTTAAACTACTAGAGAGCACACCGATTTCGTCACTGCGTCTCACAGGAAGCTTTTCTGAAAAATTAAGCTCAGCCATTTTCTTAGCAGCACTGTTGATGTGTAATAAGGGCTTGGTAATCAATTTGGAAAGAATAAAGGCAAAGACCATCATAAAGACAATGCCTGCTAAAATGATATATTTCATATAGGTGGATATGTAAGCCAGGACATCATTCAAAGGCTGTAAAGAAATCAGTGAGATAATCATATAATCCTGTGTTTCTTTAATCAAAGCATAATTGGTCGTATTGGTATCGATGTCTTTTGATTTATAAAGGACTAGACCATTTTCCAGTTCCCTAACAGAGTCATTTGAGGAGGGGTCGGAAATCATTTTCCAAACGATCTGTGAATTGTACTGCTCACCACCCGTTTTCTTTGGCAAACTGACTTCATTTATGGTACCAATCATTGAAACATATTTGTCATCATCAAAAGTGATGTTGTACATCTCATAAATTTTTTCGTCAAGACGATAAACATTGATCATGAGAGGGCAAATGGTATTTTTATCGATAAAATATCCTCTTATATAGACAGTGCTAGATTCTTTAAGATTAGCTACTTCATAGAATTCTTTTGAAAATAGGGTATATTTATTGAAATAAATATCTACCATCCCATAACGACTGGTATGAATATCGAGGGTATAATCCACGGCTTTTGCATCTAAAAAGCTGCTCTTGCTGATCAAATCCACATATACATTATTATTCACAGAATACTCATCTAATATCTTGTAAATTTCCGTATCGTTTAATTGATTATTTGCAATGTTACGGGTCACACCATCGAGGTCAGCAGAAATATCGACGATTTTTTGAGAGATATAATAATCTTCAAAATACATGGAAGGGCTAATGACGATGGCAAAGAAAAGCACAATGAAAACACCAAATATAATGAGAAATATTTTCTTTGGAAGGTCTAGTTTAAACAATTATTTCACCTCGAATTTATACCCAACCAGGAGTACTGTTCCTATATAGGAGGCATAATCTCCTAATTTTTTTCGAATTTTTTTGATATGAGCGTCAATAATTCGATAATCACCATAATAATCATAACCCCATATTTTATTTAAAAACATTTCTCTGGTAATGACTTGACCCTTATTTTCTATTAAATACAGGAGCATTTCATATTCTTTAGGTGTAAAAGGGATAACTTGACCTAAGGCTTTGATTACATAGGCATTTTTATCAATTTCTAAATCACCCTCAGTTAAAATAATAGAAGATGAAAGTGACCCATTTACTCTTTTAAGGAGATTTTTAGCGCTTGCAACAAGCACCTTTGGACTAAAAGGTTTGGTGACATATTCATCAGCACCCAGTTCGAATCCAAGGAGTTTGTCCCGCTCATCCGAATGAGCCGTAAGAATAATAATGGGCACATCTGATTTTTCACGAATCTTCTTACACACATTCCATCCGTTGAGCTCGGGAAGCATGATGTCTAAAATAACGAGATTAACCTTATGTTTAGAGAACAACTCAAGTGCAACCCGGCCATTTTCAGCTTCAAGCACCTGATGATTTTCTTCCTCGAAATATTCTTTTATGAGATTTCTAATCAAAATTTCATCTTCCACAATCAATGTCGTGATTCCCATATGCATCCTCCTAGAGAAAAAATTCTGATTACATCATGGCACAAACATATGAATTTCATATGAACCTAGTTCTCTAGTAGCCCCATAATTTCTTCCTCGGTTAATTTGCTGATTAAGGTCTCGCCAGGTTCAATAACAGAATCGATCAAGGATTTTTTCTTCTGTTGGAGCTTGTATATTTTTTCTTCAATGGTGCCAGTAGTGATCAAACGAAGGACTTGAACAGGTTTGTCTTGACCGATACGGTAAGCACGATCTGTTGCTTGATCCTCTGTTGCCGGATTCCACCAAGGATCGTAGTGAATCACCATGTCCGCTCCTGTTAAATTAAGGCCAGTTCCGCCAGCCTTTAAAGAGATGAGAAAAACATCATTCTCACCTGCATTAAAGCTATGCACCATATCTCTTCTCGTTTCAGGCTTAGTAGAGCCATCCAGATAGAAATGGGTCACTTTATTGCGATCAAGCATGGTTTTTATCAGCTTAAGCATGGCAGTGAATTGAGAAAATATCAGAATTCTGTGACCACTTTCTATGGCGTCCACAACCAGCTCTTCAAGCAATTCCAGTTTTGCACTACCATCTTTATAATTATCTGCAAAGAGTGCAGGATGGCAACAAATTTGACGAAGCCTTGTCAGTGCAGCAAGAATGACCATAGAACTTTTAGGAAAGCCCTTTTCAGTAATTTCATTCTTGACCTCAGATTTCACCTTCTCCAAATAAGCCAAATACAGCTTTTTCTGTTCTTCAAATAATTCAGTGGACATTTTTGTCTCAATTTTTGGTGGCAATTCCTTTAATACATCGGATTTGAGTCGTCTTAAAAGGAAAGGTCTAATTTGCTTTGTCAGTTCCTGCAAAGCCTCAACGCTTTGGTTTTTAATGATTGGCTTTTCAAAATTACTGACAAACTTGGAATGAGAATACAAATAACCAGGCATGATAAAGTCAAATATGGACCACAGTTCGGTCAATGAATTTTCAATAGGTGTTCCAGTGAGTGCAAAGCGATAGGATGCGTTTATCATTTTAACGGACTTCGCATTTAAGGAATTAGGATTTTTTATATGTTGTGCCTCATCAATAAAACAGTATTCAAAGTGATGCGCCATGTACTCGTCCAGATCTCTTTTCAGTAGTCCATAGGACGTGACAAGTACCTGATAGGAGTTGATATTTTCAAAGGCTTGGGAGCGTAATTTTTTATCGCCAGAAATAACACACACAGTGAGATCGGGTGCAAATTTATTGATCTCATCGGCCCAATTGTAAACGAGAGAGGTCGGTGCCACCACCAGTGACTGTTTGTTAGGATCTATGGATTTCAGCAAAGTAATGGCTTGTAAGGTTTTACCTAAACCCATGTCATCTGCAAGAATACCACCAAAACCGTAATGGCTGAGGGTTTTTAACCATTTAAACCCTTGCTTTTGATAATTACGCAAAGTATCCACCAAAGTGATGGGTAACTCATAATCCAGCTCAGAAGGATCTTTAATGTCTGCCACTAATTTCTTAAAGGCTTCCTGGGTGGTAAAAGACGCCAATTTTTTCTCATTGAGAAGTGCATCAATGTAGAGCGCTCTATATTTGGGGATTTCAATAACGTCCTTAGAGAAATCCTTGTGCTTTAAATGAAGTTGTTCGATGACATTGGAAACCTCTATCAGCTCAGGTCCATCCAAGTTTAAGAAACTACCATCTTTCAGTCGGTAGTATTTTTTCTTTTCATGTAAGGAACGCAAAATATTGGGCAATTCTTTTTTATCAATGGTATCAATGTTAAAAGAAAATTCCAGCATATTGGAGTTTTCATTTAAACGAATGCCCGTTTGTAGATTTTGAGGAACTCTAATTTGTAAGCTTTTGAAGTCTTCTGAGTAAAAAAGATCAGCCAGCATCTGAAGCTTTGGCAAATGGCTTTCTATAAAATCATACAGCTGATCCTCATCCGGTAAAATTAAAAACTGACCATTCGCTTCAAGACTACAATGGGCATTTTCAAGAGCCGTAAGGATCTGTGACTCCTTTTGAACATTACGTACAAGAATAACACCTTCTGGTAGTTCGGGTTCCATAGGTGGATAAACCCCGATTCTATAATCCCCATAGACAAAAGTAACGGTTCCTTTAACGGTGTTTTTATAGCGATCTAAGTGAATTTGAGCGACAAAGTTTTCTATGATTAAATTCGAAACCATTTCATCGTCCATTTTCACCTTGCCAAAGGCTTTTAGCACGGGCAAAACGACTGTTAGAAAATTGGTTTTATATTCTAAGCTTAAAATCAATTGTTCTTTTTGATTATCAAATTGCTCCTGAATGACGCCAAAATAACGGCGTTCTTTAGGCGTTAAATGGAAAATATCCCCTTCGAAAAAGACATATTCATGATCCTTAGTGATGCTAAAATAATTGTATTCCTCTTGAAAGTTTACACATATATTCCCTTTGTCCTGAGTCACGTCAAAGTCCATATTGAGGGGACCATATGCAATACTTGAGGGATGGGTCATACCATGATATTTTAATGAAAATTTCTGGTATTTTAAAATCGATAATAAATTTTTCAATTGGCTATCCGGCAATTGGAAGCTGGCCGTTTGTTGATTGTTGGAATTATATGGATAAGACTTGAAAAAGGTATACGTATCAAAGTAATCAAGTATTAAGTTCATGATTTGCCCATCACGGTCATTGAAGTGATGTACAGAAGGATCGAAAGTGAAGTTTTTACCAAACAGCATAGGGGTGCCACTTCTTAAAGTCTGTAGCAAAAGGTTGTAATCTTTGACCACATACATCTTGTCGGTACCAATCTTAAGATTCGTGGAAATGAGACCTTCTTTGACGGGCTCTAAAATGACTTCTAAATGGACTTGCTCTTTTCGTCGATGGGTGAAGTCACTTATTAACGTACTCGAAAAGGCTTCAATGATTTTTTCATTGGAAAGTCGATCAAAGGACATGTTAATTTTTTCTTTGCTGTAAAGAATCTCAAGTAAGGTGGCTACTATGTGTTTGCAGGCACCAGAATAATTGGTATAAGAGGGGCAATCGCACCTCGTATGACCCATTTTTCCAGTGTAGGGATCAAAGCCAATGACGACTTCGTATTCCTCGCTGCCAGATACGGTAGCCAGTAGTTCATTCCCCTGGTGATGCATATGATTCACAAGACCATTTTGATAGTAAATTACCCCTCTTTTAAAGGATAAGTCATTTGTTGTTTTTCTTATATCGTTCAGTGAAAGATTAATCATAGTATTCACCTGTTTCCTACGGATTGTAAAAGCACTCATCTATTATAAGTTTTTTTAGGCTAAAAAGCAAACGATATGCATGAAAGGATTAGAACGACTTCCTTTTGATGTAAAATTCATGATATAATAACTAAAACATTGGAATGAGAGAGGAGGAATCTCCATGGATTTATTTGATAGGGTTAGAGAAATGACCTTAGATAAAGAAGCACCCTTAGCAGCAAGGATGCGTCCGGAAACCATTGATGAAGTGGTTGGACAACAACATATCATTGGCAAGGACAAGCTTTTGTATCGTGCCATAAAGGCCGACCAATTGGGATCTCTCATTTTTTATGGACCGCCCGGAACAGGAAAAACCACCTTGGCTAGAGTCATTGCCAATACCACCAAATCCGTTTTTGTTCAACTGAATGCAACCATTGCTGGTAAAAAAGAGATTCAAACCGTTGTAGAAGAGGCCAAAGAGACTCTGGGGATATCTATGAAGCGTACCATCCTTTTTGTGGATGAAATTCATCGTTTCAACAAAGCCCAACAAGACGCACTTTTACCCCATGTAGAAGACGGCACTTTGTTGCTCATCGGTGCCACCACAGAGAATCCTTATTTTGAGGTAAACCGAGCACTGGTTTCAAGATCTAGAATTTTCGAACTGCAACCTCTTGAAAAAGAGGATATTAAGAAATTAATACTTAGAGCGCTTTCAGAAGAGCGAGGCTTGGGGAAATACAAAGCTGAAATCACCGATGAAGCTTTAGATTTTTTGGCCGATATCTCGGATGGAGATGCAAGAGCTGCCCTAAATGCTATCGAGTTGGGGGTTCTGACCACAGACCCCAATGAAGTGGGAACGATCCTGATTACTGTAAGTGTAGCAGAAGAGTGCATTCAAAAAAGAGCCATAAAATACGACAAAGATGGCGACAACCATTACGATATCATTTCAGCATTTATTAAAAGTATGAGGGGTTCTGATCCAGACGCTGCCACTTATTATTTAGCAAGAATGCTATATGCGGGAGAAGATCCTAAATTTATTGCCAGAAGAATTGTGATTTGTGCTTCAGAAGATGTAGGGAATGCAGACCCTAGAGCGCTACAAGTAGCCGTATCAGCTGCACAAGCGGTGGACTTTATTGGACTGCCGGAAGGTCGCATTATCTTAGCTCAGGCCGTTGCTTATGTGGCCTGCGCACCTAAGAGCAATGCCGCGATTATTGCCATTGATTCGGCTATGCAGGATGTTAAGAACGTTCAAATACAAAGCCTGCCTCCTTATCTTAAAGACGCCCATTACAGTTCGGCTAAAGAGTTAGGACGAGGGATTGGGTACCAATATGCCCATGATTATCCCAATCATTTTGTGCATCAGCAGTATTTACCTGATGAGTTAAAAGACAAAGTCTATTATGAGATTTCAGAGCAGGGCTATGAAAAGAAACTCAAAAATTGGTTGGCATCTATAAAAAGTTAGCAAGACCTTAGTCTTGCTTTTTTTCTTCTTCTGAAAAATCAGTTTTAACATATTTGTTTAATTTAATGAGGAAAAACAGGACAACTGTAAAAAATGTGTTAAAGCTGATCAGAGAAATTGTTGCACCAATATTGCCCTTTAGGCCAAAGTAAATAGTAAGCGCAAATAGAAAAACGAGAAAAACGATTAACAATACTGCTGCATATTGTCTTATTTTTTGCTTATTCATAACATCACCTCACCGTTTATACTATCGAAAAATTGAAAGAATGTCAATGCAAAAAGCCTATGGACGGGGAACCATAGGCTTTTTTAGGATATATTACTTTATTGGGAGGATAGTTAGTTAGTAATATAATCATATTATTGTCAACAATAGAAATATTATACATACAAAATAAAAAATAATAATATATAGATGTCAGTTCGCATAAAGATAATAAAAAAGATTAATGAGGCACTATGCCTAATCAAAAAATTGATAACCAATTGAACCTTTCCCTAGAATTGCCTAAGGCAGAAAGACTGAAATCACCTGAACTGGCAACGGGCTTTAATCCCATTACCAATACTTGGGAGCTCATAGTGAGATATAATGGTGATCTAGTAGCAGCCCTTCAAAACGATGTCATAAAAATTGAACTCTTAACCAATCAATATGCCATCCTTTTGGTAGAAGAAGCTAAGATTAATCGAATCGCTTCCTATAAAGAGATCGAATTTATTGAAAAGCCTAAACGGTTTATCCCCTTTTTGGAAGTGAGTAAACGAGCCGCCTGCATCACCCCTGTTCAAGAAGGTTATCCAAATTTATCAGGTAAGGGTGTTCTTTTGGGGATTATTGACTCAGGCATCGACTATAGACATCCTGATTTTATTAATCCGGATGGGACGACTCGGATCGTGAGTATTTTACAGATCAATGATTTTTCAAATCTTGTCACGCCAACAATAGAATATACTAGGGAGCAGATTAACTTTGCCCTTGAGCAACCCTCACTTGAGGATGCCCTTAAGGTTGTGCCAAGCATGGATTATATTGGGCACGGTACCCATGTTGCAGGCATAGCGGGTGGCAATGGCCGAGCTTCAGAAGGAAGATATCAAGGTGTTGCTTATGAAAGTGAGTTCATTATTGTACAACTTTCAGCAACAGCTCAGGAGCCCTTTACCAAATCAACTGAGCTTATGCGAGGCTTAGTTTACATCATTAACACGGCCCTCAGTCTTAATGCGCCCGTTGCAATCAATATCAGCTATGGCAACAACTACGGCTCACATGATGGGAAATCCCTTTTTGAGACCTATATAGATGATATGTCCAATGTTTGGAAAAATGTGATTGTTGTGGGCTCAGGTAACGAAGGTGCCGCGGCACATCACTATGAAAATACACTTATCCAAGATGAGGAAACCATAATAGAATTTGTTATATCAACAGGGGAAACGAATGTCTCTGTCCAGTTATGGAAATCCTACAGCGATACCATCAGTATTGATATTGAAGCCCCAAGTGGTGAAAGGTCAGGCTTTATTAAACCCATTCTGGGTACCCAACAGTTTGACTTTCAACAGACAAGTGTGGCCTTGTTTTTTGGAGAACCTTCACCTTATGAAAATGATCAAGAGGTTTACTTTGTCCTTTTACCAAAGGGACAGTTTATTTCCGAGGGAGTTTGGAAGATTCGTGTAAGAGGAGAACAAATAGTGGTAGGTAACATCAACCTGTGGTTACCTGTTGCAAGTGGGCTCAATACCTTTACAAGATTTTTGCAGCCCTCTGTTGCAACGACTCTCACAGTACCTTCAACAACCACTAAGGTCATCACTGTTGGCGGCTATAATCAAGTCACAAATAGTATTGCTCCTTTCTCGGGTCGGGGCTATACAAGAGAGCTTAATGTGGTCAAACCGAATTTAGTCGCACCTGCAGTTGATGTCATGTCAACAGTACCAGGTGGTGGCTACGACGTACTCAGTGGTACCAGTATGGCAACCCCTTTTGTAACGGGCGCTTCTGCCCTTTTGATGCAATGGGGTATTGTTCAAGGTAATGATCCTTTCTTGTATGGTGAAAAAGTTAAAGCATTTTTACAAAAGAGCGCTAATCGAAATGAAAGCCTCAGAACCTATCCCAACCCTGAATGGGGTTATGGTACGCTATGTCTTGCCAATGTATTTCAACCGGTTTTAGCGGCGACTCAGACCCTACAACCCCTTCAAAACGCCGCGCCATTAACGGTTTATGGGGATAATTGTAATGAAGCAATCATGTCCGATGGATATATCGATCTCATTGTAGAGTATACCGTAACGATTCCGGAATTAATTGAAGAATACCAGGCCGCTTGCGTCCAGGTGGTAGATGACCAATTTGCTATTTTGCATATCAAAACGGATAATTGTATGCAGCTTATTAATGATAGTGGCTTTGGTTTTAAAAGTAAATTTCCAAAACCCATTGGCCCCTATGCGAAAAGTGAACTCAGTGAGGCGGGTATTTTACCCTTCCATACCCAACCTTATGTGCCTTTAAGAGGGCAAAACATTTTAATTGGCGTGGTAGATTCTGGGATCGACTATAGACATAAAGTTTTTACCTATGAGGATAATACGACAAAAATTTTATCCCTATGGGATCAAACCATCCAAGGTGCGCCACCTACTAATTTTGCCTTTGGTACAGAATACTCCCAAGACCAAATCAATCAAGCCCTACAATCACCCAGTCCACTAGAGGTTGTCCCGTCGGTGGATACAGAAGGTCATGGGACTTATATGGCAGGGATAGCAGCCGGCAGAGAAGATCTCCAGGCAGACTTTATTGGCGCAGCGCCTGATGCGGATCTGATTGTTGTTAAATTAAAGCAAGCAAAGCAATGCATGAGAGATTATTATTTTCTTAACGATGTGAGTGTACCTGTGTATACCAGTAATGACTTGATACTTGGGGTCAAGTATTTGGAACAAAAAAGCATCGAATTAAATCGACCCATTTCAATTGTTATAGGATTGGGAAGTAACGAGACGGCCCATGATGGCAGCTCAATGGCAGAAGCCTATCTGCTTAATGTGGCTAAGCGACAAGGTAATGTGGTTACTGTTGCAGCTGGAAATGAAGCGAATGCAGCGCATCATCACTATCAATTATTTGGGAAAAATGAACCTTCAAAAAATGTAGAAGTGAATGTTGCCCCTGATGAAGAAGGTTTTATTTTGAATATTTGGGCGAATGCCCCTGATAAGATATCTGTGGCGATTACTTCACCAACAGGAGAATATATTGATAGAATACCTGTAAGACTTCAGCAAACCCAAGAAATCAAATTGATCCTAGAAGACACGGTCATAAACGTTGAATATCAACTTTTTGAAGAAAGAACCGGTGATGAACATATTATTATCCGGCTTGTAAGACCCACCGAGGGAATTTGGACCTTTACCCTGTTTGGAGATTTAATCGTTGAGGGGCGAGTAGATGCTTATTTACCTAGAATTGATTTTATCAAAGAAGAGACGGCTTTTCTAATGCCGAATCCCTTCATGACAGTTACCTTTCCTTCAACCTCCATTGGCATTATAACAACGGGTGCATACAATTCTCAAACGGGTAGTCTCTACTTAGGCTCAGGTAGAGGTTTGACAAGAGATCTTGAACTCAAACCGGATCTCGTTGCACCAGGGGTGAATGTCATTGGTCCGTTGCCTGGAAATCAATTTGGTGTTAGAACAGGTACTTCCGTTAGTGCGGCAATAACCGCAGGTGCAGCAGCACTTATGTTAGAGTGGGGCATTACCTATGGCAATGACCCGGATATGGACACTCAGAAAGTCATGAATTATCTGATTGCTGGTGCAGAAAGAAGTGATAATATGATTTATCCCAATAGAGAATGGGGCTACGGCAAACTTAATTTATTTGGAACCTTTGAAAGTCTACAAGGAT
>CAZJIO010000070.1:11218-17733 GCA_964546035.1 uncultured Eubacteriales bacterium
AAGTTGAAATAATTTACAAATGCGCTATAATAGTAACAAAAGGTTCAAAGGAGAACAGAATGAAATACAAAAGATTAGCCTTATTTGGGCTATTCATAATCCTCATCCTATCAGGCTGTAAATCCTCTCAAATGGAAAAGTTAAACCGCGAGGCCTTTGCATTTTATGAGGCAAATGATTTTGCTAAAGCCATTGAGCTTTATAACACTGCTATTGAAAAATACCCAGATTACTCAGACTTTTATGCCAATAGAGGACTTGCTTTATATGAATCAGCTGAAATAGATCAGGCTATGCTAGATTTGGAGAAGTCTATCGCATTAGATGGGGATAACCCTGAGGGCTATGCCAATAGAGGTTATGTGAATTTGGGATTGGGCTATAACAATGCAGCCCTAGAAGATTTAACGCAAGCACTTAGGCTGAAGGATCATTTTGATTCAAAAAAAGGGCTATACGCCGCTTACTTGAATATGGGAACCCTCCAAAATAACCTGGGTCACTCAGAAGAAGCTTTGGACTTTTTCAATCAAGCTCTGGCTCTTGGATTGGATGAACCGGGTTTGCTCAATGCAATGGGAATGGTGTTAAAGACTTTAGAACGTTATGAAGAGGCCATCACATATTTTGATGAAGCCATTACTTTAGACGCTAATTATGCTTATGCCTATGGTAATCGTGCCAATATCTATCTCATTAGAGGAGAATTGAATCTTGCCCTTGCAGATATCAATACGGCCCTCAATATGGACCGTAACATCCCCCAAGTCTATCTGATCAAAGGACAAATAATGAACGCTCTTGGTAAAACCCAAGAAGCCATTGACGCCTACACGACTGCCCTTAACTTGTGGCCAGGGTTGGCTCAAGCCTATTTAGAACGTGCTCAGGCCAATAGTCAGTTGGAAAAGTATACAGATGCTATTATCGACTATAAATTTGCCACAGATTACGGTATGATAGAAGGATATAAAGGCCTTGGTTATATGTTCCGTAAAATTGGGCAAAATCAAGATGCTGTAGACAGTTTTAAGACCTACTTGGAACTGGCAGGGGATCAGGTAGAGACCTATATGGAGCTGGGCATTACTTATCAGGTCATGGAAGACTATCTGAAATCCTTACAAATGTTAGATATGGCCATTGCTATTTCCATTGACTTTCCAGATCCGTATATTTTAAAGGCCATAACTTATGGGTATATGGGGAAAGATGTACTTGCCCTTGAACAGTTGAATAAAGCTTTAGAGATTGATCCAACCAATCAAGTTGCAATTGATGAAATTCAGTCTATTTTGAGGAGGATACAAGAATGACAGATGAAATATTAAAGGAAATAGAGGAACGGGTTATTTTAGTTTCAGTCGCAATGCAAAGACAAGAAACTGAAACCAAGGATTCCCTCGATGAATTAGAAGAACTTGCAAAGACGGCGGGAGCTATTACCGTAGGAAAAATCATTCAAAATAGAGATAAAATTCATCCCGGTACCTATGTCGGAAAAGGTAAAGTAGAAGAAATTAAGGCGATGATTGAAGATACCAACGCAACAGGGATTATTTGTGATGATGAACTTTCACCGGCTCAATTGAGAAACCTAGAGGGAGAACTAGATACCAAAGTTGTCGATCGGACCATACTCATTTTAGACATTTTTGCGAAACATGCCCATACAAAAGAAGGCAAGTTGCAGGTGGAATTGGCTCAACTAAAGTACAATTACTCCAGGCTTTCTGGACTAGGGACTGGCTTATCTAGACTGGCTGGGGGTATTGGTACAAGAGGTCCTGGTGAAAGTAAAATAGAAATGGATCGTCGACATGTGAGAGATCGATTAAATATCCTAGGCAACGAGCTGGAGGAAGTTCAAAAGCATCGCGACTTACTAAGAGAAAATCGTAAGAAACTCGGAAAGCCTCTCATTGCTATTGTTGGGTATACCAATGCAGGTAAATCCACCATTCTGAATCAGCTCACCAATGCTGGCGTGCTGCAGGAAGACAAGCTCTTTGCAACCCTAGATCCTACCACAAGAAATTTAGAGCTACCCGATGGCAAAGAAATCATGTTAACAGATACAGTAGGCTTTGTAAGAAAACTTCCCCATCATTTGATCAAGGCCTTTAAATCTACTTTAGAAGAAGCGGCTTTTGCAGATTTACTGATTCATGTGGTGGACAGCTCTAACGATCAAGTGGAGCGTCAAATTGAAGTGGTCTATGAAACCTTAGAACAGTTAGGTGCAGGAGACAAACCCGTGCTGACCGTGTTTAACAAGATTGATAAAGAAGGGGCAAATCTCGCATTAACAGATGAAAAGGCCTTTAAATATTTGCTCATCTCAGCAGCAAATGGCACTGGATTTTCAGAAATGCTGCGCACTTTAGAGGATAAATTAAGAGAGGATAAGGTATTTATTAAGACCGTTATTCCCTATTCCCAGGGAAGTACCCTTCAAGCCATTCGTAACTTTGGTCAGATTATGAAAGAGACCTATGAGAATGATGGCACCTATATAGAAGCGTATGTGGATCATTTTCTACTCAGTAAATACAAGCTTGAAGAAGATATTCAGGCTGAATAAAATTAAACACCATATCTTGTGGTTATTTTGTCGAATAAACACACGATGTGGTGTTTTTCATTGACGTCTTTTACCAGTTATGATATATTTATTCTAACAGATTTTATTATAGAGTAGGGATTGGAAGGAGATTACAGATATGTTTAGTGTGGTAAAAAGAGATGGGGAGATCTCTGATTTTAACCTCCAAAAGATTAGAGATGCGGTTATAAAAGCATTTGTTGCGACTAAAAAAATCTATTCAGACGATATTATGGATATTTTAGTTCTTCGGGTTACCGCTGATTTTCAAGCACGGATCATTGATGAGAAAATCAGTGTGGAAGACATCCAGGATAGTGTGGAAAAAGTTCTGGAACAAACAGGTTACACAGATGTTGCCAAAGCGTACATTCTCTATAGAAGACAAAGAGAAAAAATTCGCAATATGAAGTCGACCATTTTAGATTATAAAGAAATTGTGGACAACTATGTCAATGCCGAAGACTGGCGTGTTAAAGAGAACTCAACAGTGACCTATTCCGTCGGCGGTTTAATCCTACATAATTCAGGTGCGGTTACAGCAAACTATTGGTTATCCGAAGTGTATGACGACGAGATCAGTGGCGCCCATCGTAATGGGGACATGCACATTCATGACCTGTCTATGCTCACAGGTTATTGCGCAGGCTGGTCCCTTAAACAATTGATCCAAGAAGGGCTAGGCGGTATACCCGGTAAAATAACTTCAGCACCTGCAGGGCATTTATCCACCCTTTGTAACCAAATGGTCAATTTCTTAGGCATTATGCAAAATGAATGGGCAGGGGCTCAAGCCTTTTCCTCTTTTGACACTTATCTTGCGCCTTTTGTTAAGATAGATCATTTATCGTATAAAGAAGTGAAGCAATGCATACAATCTTTAATTTTCGGCGTGAACACACCTAGTAGATGGGGGACCCAATCACCTTTTTCAAACATTACCCTAGACTGGAAGGTACCACAGGATTTAGCTGATCTACCAGCCCTAGTCGGGGGTAAAGAGCAAGACTTTAAATACAAAGATTGCCAAGTTGAAATGGATCTCATTAATAAAGCTTATATCGAAGTGATGATTGAAGGGGATGCCAATGGCCGCGGCTTCCAATACCCAATACCAACCTATTCCATTACCAGAGACTTTGATTGGTCAGAAACAGAAAACAATCGCTTGCTTTTTGAAATGACCGCTAAATACGGTACACCTTACTTCTCAAACTATGTCAACAGCGATATGGAACCCAGTGACATTAGAAGTATGTGTTGCCGACTCAGACTCGATCTGAGAGAACTGCGTAAAAAACAAGGGGGCTTCTTTGGATCAGGAGAAAGCACAGGTTCTGTGGGAGTTGTTACAATTAATCTACCAAGAATTGCTTACCTCTCCCAAAATGAAGAAGAGTTTTTCACCCGTTTGAATCATATGATGGATTTATCTGCTCGTTCCCTTAAAATAAAAAGACAAGTCATTGATAAGCTCCTAGAAGAAGGATTATATCCTTATACGAAGAGATACTTAGGAACTTTTAACAATCACTTTTCTACCATTGGCTTGGTTGGCATGAATGAAGCTACCATGAATGCTTCTTGGATTGCAAAAGATTTGAGCCATGAACAAGCTCAAACCTTTGGGCTAAAAGTCATTGATCATATGAGAGAAAGACTGGCAGATTATCAGGTTGAATACGGTGATTTGTATAATTTAGAAGCTACCCCTGCCGAATCTACCAGCTATCGCCTTGCTAAGCACGACAAGAAGCATTGGCCAGATATCCTTACAGCGGGAAAAAGCAATGGCGCATATTATTATACCAACAGCACAAATTTACCTGTGGATTATACCAGCGATATTTTTGATGCCTTAGACATACAAGATCAATTCCAAACCCGTTACACCTCAGGAACCGTTTTTCATGCCTATCTAGGCGAAAAGGTTTCAGATTGGCGTGCAGCAGCAAAGTTGGTTAAAGTCATTTCAGAAAATTACAAACTGCCTTACTATACCATTTCACCAACCTATTCCATATGTAAAAACCATGGTTACTTAGCCGGTGAACACTACAATTGCCCTCAGTGTGAGGCTGAAACAGAAGTGTATTCAAGAATTACAGGTTACTATCGTCCAACAAAGCACTGGAATGATGGCAAAGCTCAAGAATTCAAAGACCGTTTAGAATACACACCCAACATGGACCTGATGAAAGAAAAAGCAACTCCAGTTGCAAGTATTGAAGATCACAATGGCGTAAATGCAGGCGCTGAAGATGTGAGAAAAATGCTTTTCACCACAAAGACCTGTCCCAACTGCCATGTGGCAAAAGAATATTTAAACAAAGATCTGCTTATTGAGGTGATTGACGCTGAAGATTACGGTCATTTAGCTGAGAAATACAACGTCAGAACAGCACCAACACTCATTGTTATCAGTGATGATATTGTTGACAGGTACTCAGGTTTGTCCAATATAAGAAGATATGCGGATGAGATAGAAAGCGCCAAGTAAGATACAGGAGCCAAAGGGTTGTCACGGGGACGGATAGAAAGTGCCAAAAAGGAGCCAAAGGGGACGTTTAATTTTGGCTCCAAGTATCTTGGAGCCAAAATTAAACGTCCCCTTTGGCTCCCCGTCCCTTTGGCTCCCTCTTTGGTTCCTGTTGCGCTAGGTTCGATAAAAATAAAAAGGTAGGTATGTATAATTGAGTTTAGCTGATAATATTTTCATTAAGATGTGTCAGGATATCATAAATAACGGTTCTAGTTCCGAAGGACAAATTGTTAGACCAAAGTGGCTTGACGGAACCATGGCCCATACCATCAAAGGCTTTGCAGTCGTAAATCGCTATGACTTAAGCAAAGAGTTTCCCATTTTGACCTTACGTCCAACTAATTTAAAAGCAGCTATAGATGAAATCATCTGGATTTGGCAAAAGAAATCCAATAATGTTAAGGATCTCAACAGTAAGATCTGGGACAGTTGGGCCGATGAAGAGGGTTCCATAGGCAAAGCCTACGGATACCAGTTAGGCGTCAAACACACCTATAGTGAAGGCGAATTTGATCAAGTGGACCGTGTGCTTTATGATCTTAAACACAATCCATACAGCAGAAGAATCATGACCAACCTTTACAACCATGAAGACCTTCATGAAATGAATTTATATCCTTGTGCTTATAGCATGACCTTTAATGTGATTGGAAACAAGCTGAGCGGTATTTTAAACCAACGGTCCAATGATATTTTGGTAGCAAACAATTGGAATGTTGTTCAGTATGCAGTGCTGCTGCATATGTTCGCTCAAGTTTCAGGCTTAGAAGTAGGCGAGCTGGTACATGTCATTGCAGATGCGCATATTTATGATCGACATGTGCCTATTGTAGAAGAATTGCTCCAGAGAGAGACTTTTTCAGCGCCAAAGCTCTTGATTA
This sequence comes from uncultured Eubacteriales bacterium, assembly GCA_964546035.1. Classification (GTDB taxonomy): domain Bacteria; phylum Bacillota; class Clostridia; order Lachnospirales; family Vallitaleaceae; genus CAZJIO01. The sequence continues at coordinate 17,247 of CAZJIO010000070.1, forward strand.
ATAAAGAAGTTAAGAACTTTTATGATTTTAAAGTAGAGGATTTTGTCCTTGAAGGTTATGAAGCTGGACCACAAATCAAGAAAATACCTGTAGCAGTTTAAAGAATAATTGGGGGTGAAGGGCATGAATTTTATCGTCGTAGTAGATGAGCATTTTGGCATAGGATGCGAAGGCAAGCTATTAACCCATTTGCCAGAAGATTTAAAATATTTTAAAGAAAAAACCTTGAATAAGGTCATTATCATGGGACGAAAAACCTTAGAGTCTTTGCCAGGCGGTAAAACTTTGCCCAAAAGGACGACGGTGGTGCTTACAAGAGACCTCCAATTTCAACAGGAAGGTGTCATAAGCGTTCATTCCATTGAAGAACTTCTTGATTTTTGTAAAGCATACGATGAAGAAGATGTTTTTGTCGTTGGAGGCGCAGAAGTTTATCAGCAACTCATGCCCTATTGTCAATTTGGCTATATCACCAAAATACAAGTGG
>CAZJIO010000070.1:17773-21291 GCA_964546035.1 uncultured Eubacteriales bacterium
CAATTGGCAGAAGGTTTGGGAAAGCGAAAACAAGGAATATAAGGGAATCACGTTTAGTTTTACCAAGTATGAAAATCTAGAGAAACGCTTATAATAACCAGAGTTAATGATATAGGCGGTGATGAATATGCGTGTTTTTTATGGCATAGTTTTAAATGATGAAGCCAAAAACAAAATCGACTCAGTTCAGAAAGAGCTGATGCAGATTGCGGGAAAAGGCAAATTTATTTTCAAGGAGAATTTTCATATCACCTTGCGATTTATGGGCGAAATTGATCCCAGTAATGTTGAAACCTACGGTCGTTTGCTCTTTGATGTCACGAAAGATATTGGAAAATTTACACTCATAACGGACCAAGTCAGTTCTTTTTCAAAAGGTATCAAGATTTTGCCTTGGATCGGCTTAAAAGAGAGTGAAGAATTGTTGTCACTTCATCAAGATTTACAGCAAGTCCTCAAAAAAAACTTATCTGTAGAGGAAGAAGTTTTTACACCCCATATTACGTTAGGTAGAGATGTGGAACTCAAAAGCAATCTTGGCTCCTTACAAATAGAACCTTTTGAAATAATCGTTAATCGTTTAGCACTATTTGAAAGTAAGAATATTGATGGAAAACTCCAGTACTTAGAAAGGGCAGTGGTTCATCTGTTGTAAGAGGTGATGGTGTTGAAGGAAGCTCTGTTTTATGAAAAAATAGATTCGGATGTTCTGTGTCATTTATGTCCCCATGGGTGTCAGATCAAAGAGGGACAAGTTGGGATTTGTAGAGTTCGACATAATGAGTCTGGGGTAATGTATACAAAAAGTTACGGCAACTTAAGTGCCATTCACGTAGATCCTATAGAAAAGAAACCTCTCTACCATTTTATGCCGGGTACCTTTACCCTTTCCATTGGCAGCTATGGCTGTAATTTCAAATGTGATTTTTGCCAAAATTTTGATCTTTCTATGTTGACCCCTGATACAAGTGCATATACCAGTATGGATATTGTTAACTTAGCGCTGCAAAAGCAACTGCCCTCAATTTCTTACACCTACAATGAGCCTACAGTTTTCTATGAGTTTATGTTGGAAACCGCTCAGTTGGCTCATGCCAAAGGCCTTAAAAATATTGTGGTAACCAATGGATTTATTTGTCAGGAACCCTTGAACCAATTGTTACCCTTTATTGATGCCATGAATATAGATCTTAAAACCTATAACAAAAGCCTCTATAAGACCATTTGTGGTGGGGATTTTAATCATGTCGTTGAAACCATAAAAACCGCTAGTGAAAAGTGTCATGTCGAAGTCACCATGCTAATAGTTCCAAATCTCAATGATTCCCTAGAAGAAATGGATAATCTTTTTAGATATTTAAAGCACCAGTGTCCAAACATCGTCATACACTTAAGTAGGTACTTTCCTAGATATAAGAGAACGGAAAAGGAAACCTCTATCGTGCTATTAAATAAAATCAAAGCCATTGCCAATGAATATTATGACCATGTCTATTTGGGAAATGTTTAAAATCACCCTAGACAAGGGTTGAATGAAGTGATAGAATTAGGTCTCAAAGCAATATAAAAAGGAAAAAGGTATAGAGAATGAAAAATAATAGATAATCCAATTAATTTAATATTAATGATGAGAATTGAATTAAGACCTAATCAGGTTTTTATTTTAATTGTCGTTGGGATTTGTCTATCTTTTTATCTTGAAGCCTATTAAGCTATAACATTATTAAGGAAGTCAGTATTTTAAAATGTCCACATTTTAAAATGTTTTCTTTCTATGAGTGTATATGATTGTAGATGGACGAATCCTCCTAGGAAAATAAGGAGGTTTTTTTATGCAATTAATTCAAGTCATTGGACTTACAAAAGAAATTGGAGAGCGCACGCTCTTTGAAATTAAAGACTTAAAAATCTACACTGAAGATAAAATCGGTATTATCGGGTTAAATGGAGCGGGTAAAACCACTCTTGTAAGAGTGCTTATGGGACTGGACCAAGATTATAGCGGTAAAATCGTATCAAGCGCCAATATAGGATATATTCCCCAACTCAATTTGGAAGATCAAAGCACCTTAAGTGGGGGCGAATTTGTTAAGCAGAAAATCGACTTTGCCTTTAGTCAACAGGTGAACCTGATGATAGCCGATGAGCCGACTTCTAATCTGGATATGGACGGGGTTATTTACTTAGAACATAAGCTGCGTCATTTTAGAGGAGGCGTCCTTGTTATTTCTCATGATGTAGCGCTCCTCAATGGCGTCTGCAACAAGATTCTTGAGATTGAAAGAGGTCAAGTGGCCCTATATAAAGGCAATTATGAGGATTATCTCACGAGTAAGTCGGTAGAAAAAGAGACGAAGGCCTCAGACTATGACCAGTATGTAAAGGAAAAAAGCCGGCTGGAAAGTGCTGCCAAAGAACGCGATCAAAGAGCTTCATCCTTCAAAAAGACCCCCACACGAATGGGCAACTCTGAAGCAAGACTTCATAAAAGATCTACGGGTGAAAGAAAATCGAAAATCGAAAAGACTAAAAAAAATATCCACGAGCGGATAGAAAAGCTAGAAAAAAAGGATAAGCCCTTTGAAATGAAGGCCATACGGGTGCCGGTACCTGTCAATCTTACCCTGTATACTAAGATATTGGTGCAAGCACAACATCTTGAAAAGTCCTTTGACAATAAGATCATTCTTAAAGATAGCCAATTTACCATAGAAAATAATAAAAGAACAGTACTCCTTGGACCTAACGGCTGCGGAAAAACGACTTTGCTCAATATGATTTACAAGAAAGAAGATGGCATCCTAACAGCTCCAAAACTCAAGATTGGGTATTTCAAACAAAATCTAGACCAACTTAAAGAAGAGCTTTCTGTTATTGAAAATGTCCTAGAGACCACCATGAGAAGTGAAGCCGAGGTCAGAAACATATTGGCGAACTTCCTCTTCAAGCGGGAGGATGTGCATAAAAAAGTCGGTGTTTTAAGTGGTGGAGAAAGAATAAAGGCTTCCTTTGCCAAAGTTTTCCTGAGTGATATTAATTTCTTGATACTCGATGAACCGACAAACTATCTAGACCTTGCTACAAGAAATGCCCTCGAAGTAGCCCTCATGCACTATGAAGGGCCGGTGCTCATTGTGTCCCATGATCGGGAGTTTATCGCACGGGTGGCGCAAGATATCCTATATATTGATAATAAAGAAATCCATACTTACAAGGGTAGCTTTGATGACTTAGAAGGAAGACAAAAATAACGAAGAAAAGGAACAAGTGATGCATCCATTCACTTGTTCCTTTTGCTTTAATGATGGGTATTTTCGGAGTGCTCCTCAATCAATTTCTGCAATTCACTGGCTTGGTAGCCTTCTTCTTCAGCCCACTCTGAAAAATGATTTTTTATTTTTTTGTCTTCAATGATGTGGGCATAAGTTTCAAAATCCCTTACTTTTTCCTGTGTATCTAAAAGTGCCTTTTTTAAATAGTCCAGTGTTGATAATTCCATAAAAAGACCTCCTCATTTG
>CAZJIO010000071.1:0-5573 GCA_964546035.1 uncultured Eubacteriales bacterium
ATATAAATATATTAAACTCAATTACTCTAATATTAATATCTATCATATCATATTTCTTTTCTATTAAGCTCCATGTTAATTCGATATTCCCGAATATATATATATCTATTTGATTATTTGGCAATAATATGATACTATGCAATATAAGCATTTTAATATATATTCATATTTATTTCTCACAATATTAGCCTAAATATTTATGAACAAAAAGGATTAGGAGTATACCTATGAATGCAGCAATTCACCCAATGATCCATGAAGAAGATGGTTTACCGTTTATCGTATGTGGAATTGGTTCTCAATCTGACCAATGCCATATTACCAGGAAAGAGGGATATGCCTATCATCAGCTCATTTTCTCTACCCAAGGAAATGGCATCCTCAAAATAAATAATCAAATATTCGATATCCCAGAAGGCACCTTTTTTTATCTTAAGCCAGGTGAGTCCCATGAATATTACAAAACATCAGAAAGTTGGGCAACGGATTGGATCATTTTTAAAGGTGATTTTATTCAAAGCACCTTAGATAAACTGGGGTTTTCCAACTCATCTATAGGTTCTTGTTATACCGTCAAAACATTAGTAAGCGATATCATCATTACTTTGAGCGGTCAAGACTCTTTAAAAGGTTTTACTGCTTCTAGTCAGTTTTACAAGCTTTTAGTTGAGCTTTACCGCTCCTCCTATTATCATTTAAATAAGCAGCACAAACAAAAAACCGCCATTGTTGAACCCGTTGTCAACTACATAGATAGCCACTTCTCTGAAGACATGTCTTTAGAAGAACTCGCTAAAATAGCCAATATTACGCCTCAGTACCTTTGCAAGGTTTTCAAAGAATTAATAGACATGCGACCCTTTGAATATATTGCCAGGAAACGTATCCAGGAATCAAAAAAACTACTCATCAGCAGCTCGATTTCCATCACTGACATTTGTAAAATAGTTGGATACAAAGACAGCAGTTACTTTTGTTCAATATTCAAAAAATTCGAATCTATTTCCCCCTCTGAATTTAGAGGGAATCGATAAAAACAGCCTGCTACTTGGAACAACTCTAAGTAGCAGGCTATTTTTATTCATTTCTATATGTAGCTTTTATTTATGCAAACTTTTCAATGGTCAGTATAATAGCAGCTCCAAATACAAAAGCTAAAGCGGATGTAAATATCAACATCCCATCATATGCCACATTTTGTGGTATGAGAACAAGGGTAGATGCAATAATCAGACCCAATATTAAACTAATTGTTCCACCGCGGTGCTTTTCTAAAAAGGTCTTTGTCAGTTTTGCACTTACTAATATACCTAGTAATACGCCAATTCCTATAAAAAATAGAGGTATAATAATAATCAAATCAAATGACAGAACATTTGCTACGTAGGATTTAAACAAATAATACTCACCCACAATCAATAGAAACATAGATCCACTAACGCCAGGCAACAGCATAGTCCCACCAGCAATTGCACCAATGAATATGAGTTTAACAATTAAAAAACCTGTAATTTGAGGAAATGAAGTTACTTCAATGGATTGCTCTCCTGGATTTAAATAAGTCATTAACAGTATAATTAAGATACCTGTTAAAAGAGGAATTAAAGATAATTTATTACCCTTTAATTCATTCTTAAGTACGGATGGTATACTTAACGCAATTAGACCGATAAACCAAAACATGGTGTGTACTGGATAATGACTAAATAACCAATCAATAACATTTGCAAATGCTATCAAACCAATTGCTACACCTAATAATACTTGAAATAAAAATAAAATATCTGCTTTTCTGTGTGGATTATTTAGTTTAAATATTCTAGAGACACTTTCAATCAATTTATCAAACAACCTTAAAATCACCAGCATTGTTCCGCCACTTACACCCGGAATTATATTGGCAACACCAACGGCAATACCACCAAATATATTTTTTATCATACATTCCCTCTTTGATTACAATTGAAGTATTGGTTACTTCAATCCTATTTTATATTCTAAAGCCCATATCCTCTTCTAAAACCTCTACTAATATTTCAAGCACACGCCTAAAATCTGTTTTTGTGACGGTCACTTTAAGGTCCTCATAAATGAACTCATCGCCTGTCTCAGGTATTCTGCCACATTCCTGTACCACCCAACCACTTACCGTTACAGCATTATAATCACTGCTCTTGCTCTTGAGTTCAAATCGTTCAAACAAGTCTTCAAGATCAGCATTGCAATGAATGAGATATTTATGATCTTCAACTTTAGTGAAGTGTTCAATGACCTCGTCATGTTCATCCCATATCTCGCCTACTAACTCTTCTAATATATCCTCTAATGTAACAATCCCCATAGTACCGCCATATTCATCTACCACAATTGCAATGTGGGATTTAGAATGCTGTAGCCTTCTGAGTAATTCAGAAATTTTCATTTGAGGTGCAACACATACAATACTTTTGACAATAGATTGAATACTATCATTTTCATAATAGAGCATATTATAAAAATCCTTTTCATGGATTACACCAATAATACGGTCAACAGTCTCATTGTAAACCGGCAATCTGGAAAAACCATGCATCATAAAAACGCTTTTTATTTCATCCAAAGATGCCTTTTCATTAACGGCTATGATTTTAACTCTAGGTGTTAGAATTTCTTTAACATCAAGATCATTAAACTCAATCGCTGATCGAATCAACTCACCCTCATGAAAGTCTATCCCACCTTCACTTTCTGCTTCATCAACAAGCGTGATCAACTCTTCCTGTGTTATTGTTTGCTTATCTTGAAATTTAAACACCTTAGTCAGTAGTTTTTTCCAGAAGGAAAATATGAAATTCAGTGGCATTAATAAAACAATGAGTATTCTGAGTACTGGCGTAAAAAACATAGCAAAAGTCTCCGGCGCCTCTTTTGCAAGACTTTTAGGTGTAATTTCGCCAAAAATTAAAACCAACACAGTGGTCACAATGGTCGATATCGTCACGCCTGCATCGCCATAATAATTTGTGAAAATCACTGTAGCAATAGATGCTGAGGCAATATTTACGATATTATTACCAATCAAGATGGTTGAGAGTACCTTATCAAAATCTTCTGATAACGCTAAGGTATGTATAGCTCTCTTACTGCCGTTGTTGGCTAAGTGTTTCATTCTAATTCTATTAATACTTGAAAAAGCAGTTTCTGTCGCCGAAAAATACCCCGACATCAAAAGTAAAACCCCGAAAATTACTACTAACATACTACTATGACTATCCATAAAGTTTCATTCGCTCCTAATTGTTTACCTCTAATTATTTATTACTTTATCTCTTTGTAGGCCTGTACTCATATAAAAAAGGCACACAAATTAATTGACAGTAATTAAACCTGTCTTATTCTGTGCGCCAAAATATATCACTGTTAGAAATTGATTATGCCCTGGGTAATCGTCCACCTTTTTCCCACCCTCTCTTTTTTAGTCCTAATTATATCACTCAAGGTTAAAGTGGTCAACCCTAGGTTTCTCCGATCTTCCTAAGATCTTCCTAATAATGCTCAATGAAAGACATCCGTCTCATTATGAATTTTTACACACCACCAAAATATCGTCTATTACATTTCTGAGTTTATCTAATATCAGGTGACGCTTGTGCTTGAGTTCTTCACTTAATTCAGCGCCAAAGCCAATTTCTCCCGCTTCAATGCCAATAAAAAACCCTTTGTTTTTAAAACACATATTATGTGGTGAGCCCCCCTTATAGACTGGTTTCATCCGTGTTAGGTCTTGCAAGGTTATTGTTCCTGGCACTAGATCATATAAAGTTGCATCAATGACAATCAGAAAATCCTCTTCCTTAATGCCATTCAAGCAGCTTTGTGAATCAGAGTCTCTAATAATTACTTCTACGCCATTTTCTTCCAACCAATCAGTAAGTTCTTCTGCCAAACGCACACCAATACTCTCATCCATCATGATTCGATTTCCTATTCCAATGACTTTAAATTTCATTTCTGAGTTGCTCCATTATTAGTCTTAACTTAGTTTATGATTACCACGATTCTATCATTCAAACAGATTAAAGTATCCAATAAGATACTACTCTATTTATCAATTGACTTATAATTCCATTACATGTACGATGAGAGTAATTAGAAATTATACGAGGAGGATTAGTATGTCAAACAACGTGGATTGGGTAGACTTTGGTACCATGGAAAATTTTATTGTGGATGTCTTTAAAGGGGTTGGTATTCCTGAGGAGGATGCAAAGATTTGTGCGGAGGTTTTAATTACCTCAGATAAAAGAGGCATTGACTCCCATGGTATCGGACGCTTAAAACCTATTTATGTGGATAGAATTCGTGAAGGGATTATTAATCCAATCACCAAAATTGATGTCATCAAAGAAGGACCTACCACAGCTGTGTTAGATGGTAATAACGGAATGGGGCAAGTGGTTTCAAAACGCGCCATGGAAATGGCTATTGAAAAAGCGAGCAAATTTGGTATGGGTATGGTCGCTGTGCGTAATTCTAATCATTATGGCATCGCAGGTTATTACAGTCTTATGGCCATCGAAAAGGGCATGATTGGTATAACTGGAACGAATGCAAGACCCTCCATTGCGCCAACCTTTGGGGTAGAAAATATGCTCGGAACAAATCCAATCACATTTGGTATGCCCTCAGATGAAGCATTTCCATTTGTACTAGATTGTGCTACTTCTATTACACAACGAGGAAAGATTGAAGTATATGGACGAGAAGGTAAAGACTTGCCAGAGGGATGGGTCATCGGTGAAGATGGTCTGCCTCGTACAGACACTCAGAAAGTACTAGATGATTTGGTTAAAGGAGGCGCTGCCCTTGCTCCACTAGGTGGCATTGGTGAAGAATTGGGCGGGTATAAAGGCTATGGATATGCTACTGTGGTAGAAATCTTGTCAGCAGCTCTACAAGGCGGTGCCTTTTTAAAAGGACTTCTTGGCATGGAAAATGGCCAAAAGGTGCCCTATCGTTTAGGTCACTTCTTCATTGCGATTGATATCAATGCTTTTACTGAACTTGAGGATTTTAAAAAGACAACTGGCGATATACTCAGAGGACTAAGAGCCTCTAAAAGAGCTCCAGGAGCAGATCATATCTATACTGCTGGAGAAAAAGAATTTGATGCATGGCAATACCGAAAGGATAAAGGTGTGCCAATTAACAGTGTGCTCAGAGGTGAGATTCTTACATTAAAGAAAGAACTGGGGCTAGATCAATATCAATTTGATTTTGAATAATAACTAATTCTTTATGAATATTTATCTAGATATAATGGCAGAATTATATTGGAGGTGATTTTTTGGCAATCACATTAAACACTAAAGAAAAACTGCTTATGCAAGATCAAAAAGAACACGAAGAACTTTGCGTACAAAAATATCAGAACTATTCAAATCAGGCACAAGATCCCCAGTTAAAGCAACTGTTCAATACTTTGTCAGGTAAAGAGCAAGAACACTTAAATTCTGTAAATCAAATTTTAAGTGGTCAAGTTCCAAATATTCAACAAAACCAACTTATATGCTCAGCCTTTCAAGATGGCGTCG
>CAZJIO010000071.1:5583-7309 GCA_964546035.1 uncultured Eubacteriales bacterium
AAACCAACAAGGGCAACAAGAGCAACAAACTCAACAATGGCAACAAAATCAACAGAATCCAATCCAAGGTACAATGGCTAATCAAGGCGATCGCTCACTTTGTACGGATATGTTATCAACCGAGAAGTACGTCTCAGGAACTTATGATACAGCTATTTTTGAATTTACGGATACCAATGTTCGTCAGGTATTAAATCACATCCAAAAAGAAGAACAAGAACATGGAGAACAGATTTTCAACTATATGCAAGCCAATGGTATGTATACCACCCAATAAATTCAATAGTACTAACCGCTAAAAACGCGAAAGGTTCCTAAGTATTTTAGAAACCTTTCGCGTTTAATATAATATAAATAATTATTTCAAAATAGATATGAACTTTTATGCAGCTCAAGTATACTAACTACTAGAAGAACACAGGAGGGTATTTGATGAACCTAATCGAAGAGATCTTAAAATATAAAGATATCTATTATCGATACGCTTATAGTATATCCGGCAATGCTGAAGATGCTAAAGATGCCATACAGGAGATGTACACGATTGCCTATAAAGATCTTCATAAATTACGAGATGAAACGAAGTTTTATGCCTGGTCGATGAGTATATTAACCAATTGCGCACGGGGCATTTATAAGAAAAACAAGAAGTATAGCCTCTTCGCTTCTTCCGACAAGGAACACATTGCTAAGGGTGTCTTAGTTGATCTAAATATAGACTTACATAATGCATTAAACCAATTACCTCCAAAGACCAAAGAATGCATTGTCATGAAATACTATCTAGGGCTGTCCATTGAAGAAATTGCAACGATCTTAAAAATACCATCTGGCACCGTAAAATCTAGAATCCATAATGGCACTCAAAAACTCAAAATAAAATTGGAGGGATATTATGCGTATAATTGAAAAAATGCTAGATGAACAAAGTGATGCCTTGGAAAATTTAAGTTGTCCCAAATCACTAGAAGAAGATTTGATCCTACTTGATTTGAAACTTTCAAAGAAACCCTACAAGAATACTATTTTTAAATTGCGTTATACGTTTAGTTTGATCCTTTTGGTTATAGTCGCGTTTAATTTTGAAATAATCAAGGCTAATACACTTTGGTTGTTCGAGGATAATTCTGCTACAGCCCAGCATTTTAAAGAAGTGATCAAAAATGGGAAGGGACAATTGCTTAATAAATCCTACTCTTACCCTGATGGGGTCATTTTGACAATAGACAGTGTTTTTATTGATGACCAACAACTTGTTCTCCTATATCACACAAGTGGTGAACATTTAATTTACTTAACAGATATCAAAAGTAAACTCGGTAGTGTTGGTAGCAGTTCTGAAAGCATATCTAGTTATGATAAAGGTAACGATATGACCTTCTGCGAATTTCGTTATACATTCAAACCTCTTTTATTATCTAAATCTTATACTTTAGTATTTGAACGGCCAAAAAATCTTAGTAGCTTAATGGCTTATGACCCAGTAGAAATCAGCTTTGATATAGATTATGATAAAATTATAAGGCATCGGTATGAAAAACAAATAAATAAAGAGATTGAGATAGATGATTATGCCATCATAATCTCTCACATGAGCGCCTCTCCACTTGAAGTAACCATCGATTATACCATTAAGAACCTTATCCCAGACCCACCCACAGATGTAACCCCATCGTTAACTATTGGAATTCTACAAGATCATACTTCTCTCGAATCTATACAAAGC
>CAZJIO010000071.1:7339-20922 GCA_964546035.1 uncultured Eubacteriales bacterium
ATCCGATGGAAGAGGATACAATTTCTATGGCACAAATACCTTGGTTGGCATCAATGAAAACTATAAAAAACTCGCTATAGATTATTTAGAACTTTCCATAATGAAAAATATTATTTTAGATTCAGCAATTTTAATTTCAGAAGAGAAAACTATATTAGAAGATGATCTAGTGATATACCTACAGACCACTGGTCAGTCCACAGAAATAATAATGGAAATATCTCCCCTATCAGATTGCTTTGGTTTACACTATGATTTGCTAATCAATAACGAGCCAGTTATCCCCACGTCAACTTACATTCAATATCAAAGAACAACTTATGTTTTAGATGGTACCCATAAACAGGTTTATTTAAAAAATATCCGATATTATAAAAAACTTGGATACTTTGACCTTGATGTGGATTTAGACTAATCGATATCATGAACAATTTAATAAAAGCATAACCATCCGTTATATGAGATGGTTATGCTTTTATAGTTACTATTCATTAAGTATTTAATCTTTTTTGCCTAGCTTTCTCTGCTTGTATATCCATACACGCCTCACATCTTAATAAGCCTGTTTGATGCGGCTTTCCACAGTCTATGCATAACCGAGCTGCATTTTTTGTAGATCTTTCATTCATTGTTTTTTTACTTCTATTTATTCTCTTTGCCAATTTTATTTACCTCATATTCCATAGACTTCAATTTGGGTAAGGGCCGGAAAGGGCGATGGGTCATCTGCCTTGATTAGGTGACTGAGACGTACCCACGATGTATCCTTCTTCTCAAACGTCTTTACATGGGGAAGGCTTTGCTTTTCTAAATGCCATACAAAAGATGTGTTGTCTGAAAAAGTGACTGTAACTTGTTCCCACCAATTATCATGAGGAAAATCTGCTCTCGTTGTGAGTACAATCTTATCTACATCCACACTTCTTCCGAAGTCCACTGTTATTTCAGCATCCTCTTGTCTATTAATACCCCAAGATTGGTAGGGCCAACCACCGTGGGATAAATTCATTTTAACGCCATCAATGGCATTACGCGCAGCAAAAACAGCCTCTCCTCTGGTTTCCACATTAGCCGTCGCATGGGGGAAACAACATGTATTTTCATGTTGATCCATCACGTTTTTTGCTAAATTGCGATATGTATTTATTTCTTCCGTCATGGCTACTCTGGCTGATATTAAATGCAGATCACCGCTAAACGCCTTTGGAGAATAACTTTTACATTTTTCTCCTACAGGAATAATAAACTTAGTTTCTTCAGTCGTTAAATAGACCAACGCCTCGCTCATACCATCATCCACTTGAATGCCTAGATATACCGGATATACAGAACAGGAAATTGAAATACAATCTCCTTCTAAATATGTCTTATTACAGAGCAAAGATACTTCGTTTTCGCCATCATTGCTACAGAAAATAGCTCCCTGCGAATTCATGACTTTCAAGCTTATTGTTCCCATCGTAATCTCCTTTTATCAAGTTGTAACTTTATGTATCTATAGTAAGGTTCTTCATCCCAATTGTCAATAACAAAGGATGAAACAGGCTATTTCAGCCGATTCATCATCTCAAAAAATAACCACAACGGAGTATGCTCTTTTAGTAGGTCCTTTTTCTTCCACTCTTCAGGATTACTCAATTTTCCATCTGAGAATAGCTCTTCAATAGCTTTTTCACCCATAATTTGTTGCCAGGTCTTATTCTTTTGAACATATAAAGTTAACGTCCTTGCCTCTTCGATAAACTGTGTCTTATTAATACTCGTTCCTGGGCAACTCTTTGTACTGTGCTCATTATGGAATAAAACTGGCAATCCTTTATCAATAAACAATTTTGTGATCGTCAATATGCCAAGCTTCTGATCACCTTCTAGTTTGTCCTTACCAACAAAATCACCGATCATTTCAATCATGAGTGCATTGACTTTATTTTTACCATATATACTAATAGGCATGTTATTATAGGGTCTACCTGTTACAAATTTTCCATCTGGGAACAGCGATAAATGCTGTGCAATATCGTCCCATTTATTCGTATTTACATGGTACTTATACATGCCTGTCTGTAATGCAATATGATTATCGCCAGTAAATCCTTGATGATTGGGTCTCCATGTATGATGTATATGTAATTCAATAAATTTGCCGTAATCCACAATGGACTTTATTGTTTCTTCTAATGAAAGCATTTTAAAATCTATTTTCCTCACCTACTTTCGTCCTATGACATTATTTGATTGAGCCCTATGTTATATCATATGCGAATCTTCAAATTTGCCCATTAATTATACGACTTTTTTGGTAATGGGTAACAAAGCGACCATCCATTGATGGCCCTATAATGTTATACATATTTAACAAAACGTACATATTTCAAACAAACAAAGAAAATCAAACATATATTCTACACATTTAAGGTGTATACTTAATTTAGTATCTAAGAGTTACCTCTTACATATTAAATACTCTCCCCCTCATCCTTATAATGAGCATCGATCGAAGATGCTCACTTTTTTTTAGGAAAAATTAGCCTGTGACATTAGCCTAATTCTTCATTTTTTCTGGTATAATAGTATGAAGATTGGAGGTTTATTATCATGTCAGACATAGAATTATCACTGATCAAATCCCATTTGAATATTTGGGAACATCTCAATACATTAGAAAGAGAAAGCATTTATAACAATATATCTAGAGTAAAATACAGCAAGGGGCAGAACCTTCACAGCACGGATAACGAATGTCTTGGTGTCCTTTTAATTTTAAGTGGTGAATTACGCGTTTTTATCCTGTCTGAAGATGGTCGTGAAATAACCTTGTACAGATTATATGCTGGAGATACGTGTGTTCTTTCCGCTTCCTGCATGATAAACAGCATTACCTTTGATGTACACATTGATGCAGAAGTAGATACTGAGGTTTACTCTATTAACATCGGTGCTTTTAGTAAACTAGCGGATCAAAATATTTATGTTGAAAACTTTGCTCTTAAAAATACTGTCGAAAGATTTTCTGATGTTATGTGGGCTTTTGAACAGATTTTATTCATGAACTTTGATAAACGACTTGCTATTTTCCTCATGGATGAAGTGGCAAAATCAAACTCTTCTGAAATCCTTCTGACTCAAGAACAGATTGCAAAATATATAGGTAGTGCTCGGGAGGTCGTTTCACGGATGCTTAAAGTTTTTCAAAAGCATGGCATACTCGAACTATCTAGGGGCACTATTCATATTATTGATAAAGAAAAACTAAAAGCACTCATTTAGAAAAGATCTGCACCATCACTCATGTGATTGTGCAGATCCTTTTAGGTTTGAAGCTCGTGTATTATTATTTGATCATAGATAAAATTTGTTGTTTAGGTCTGGCCCCGACTACAGTTTGCACAACTTTCCCTTCTTTTACGACAACAAGTGTAGGTATGCTCATCACCTTAAACATTTGGGCTAATTCTTGTTCTTCATCGATGTTCACTTTGCCAACTTTAGCAGTATTAGTAGTCTCACCCGCGATTTCATCAATAATGGGTCCTACCATTCTACAAGGTCCACACCAAGGTGCCCAAAAATCTAATAGAACTGGTTTGTCTGATTTCATGACCTCTTTTAAATAGTTATCCTTAGTTATTTTTAATGTACTCATAATTAATACGCTCCTTCTATAATGGGGTTAATTGTTCATTGATTATTTATTAATCTATACCCTCATTATACACTTAAGATGAGATAATTCTGTGATTAGGTCACACACATCCGCAATCACAAAGCTATAACTATTGATTACGGGCTCTTATACTGCTCGGAGGCATTCCTTTAATTGACTTATAAACGCGATTAAAATTTCGCAAACTATTGAATCCAGCTTCATAGGCGATCTCGATAATCAATTTATCAGAATTCTTAAGCATTTCCTCTGCCATGAATACACGAATGGTATTAATATACATTTTAAAGTTCATCCCAGTAGCTCTATTAAATAATTTACTCAAATAAAATGGATCGATTTTAAAAACTTCTGACAAATACTCAAGTGATAATTCTCCCGTAATGTTTTCTTCTATAAAAATGAGTATTCTTTGCAGCAAGATTAATTGTGCTCCCTTTTGCACTTTTTTTTGTTGATCTTCATGACTTGGCCAATTGCGCATCAAATGTATGAATAACTGGACAGAAAGTGCTTTGATTTGTATCTCATGAGATAATCGCTTGTTTTTATCTTCTTGCAGTATTTCCTGAAATAATCTATATACATCCTCGATGCCAAACTTAATAACATCCTCACCGGACATAAAAAGGCTCTCGATTTCATTCTTCTCCAACCACTCACTCAGACCTTCCACGCAGTCCACCCTACAAACAAGAATGGCCACCTTCGATTCTGGACTTATACTCTTATAATAATGAATATCACCACTCCTGCAAAAACAAAGTGCTCCGGCATGCATCTCACAGACCTCATGATTGATTCCCATTTCTATTGTACCTGATTCAACCCAAACCATTTCAATTTCCGGATGCCAATGGGCTAAATAGTTAAAATTTTGATTTTCATAGATCCATACCGATAGATGACCATTCTCAACCATCCGTCTATTCTCATAAAAAGCATGCAATTTCATCACCTCGAATATTTTAGTGTCATATGTGTATGATACTCTATATGCCAACTTCCGTCTAGTTTTTTTACAGATTTTGGCCATCACTTCTCCGTATTTTGTGGTATTATTGTAGGATGTCATTAGCTTTAAAACACAATTAACGGCTATCATTAATTCACTCAAGGAGGCATATATGAAAGATATTTTTTTTAACGCACACCACTCACCCATTGGTGCTTTTGCTAGTTTTACATTAGGGTACAAGGGAAATAAAGGTGGACTGGGTTTAGAACTTGGTAAACCAGCAGATCAAAACATTTATATCGGACTTGAAAACCGTGAAGGCACTTTTGAAGCACTGCCCTTTTTTGAACAAGTTGCAAGCGAATCCGATCGTTATGATGTCGAGAAAGCTGACACACCCACCCATGAAGCAGAGAAATCCATTGTTCAAATAAAAGCATTTAAAGAAATCACCCGCGACTTTAAAATGACCTCCGACTCATTTTCTGCCACGGACTTAACATTTACAATGTACAACCAAGTGACAGGTATTCCCGATCCTGATTTAGCAACAGATGAACAAATGAAGCAAGCCATTGTTCCTGCCGTTTGGATGGAGCTCACCATTGATAATACGGATTGCAATAAAAGCCGTCGGGCATTTATTGGCTACACTGCAAATGATCCGTATTCTGCTCTTAGACATCTTCCAAATCTTGAAGACAAACTTTGCGGTGTTGGTCAAGGAAACTTAACAGCCATAGCAACGTTAGACCCTACTGTACGACCTGCTATTGGTTTCACAATGGAAACAATACTTTCTCAGAAATTCACAGAAAACTGGACTTTTGGTCTAGGTTCTACCTGTGCACTGATCATTGATATACCTGCAAACACAAAGAAAACCTATAAATTCGTGGCTTCTTTCTACCGTCCGGGAATTGCAACAGCTGGGATGGCAACTTCTTATTACTACACACGCTATTTTAAAAATATTGAAGAAGTTTCACTCTATGCTTTAGAAAATTACGATGCATTTATTCAAAGTTGTATTTCAAATAACGCTATGATTGAACAACCCCATTTGTCTGAAGATCAAAAATTTATGCTGGCTCATTCCATTCGAAGTTATTACGGCAGCACTCAATTCTTAATTGCTGATGACAAGCCAATTTTCGTAGTTAACGAAGGCGAATATCGTATGATGAATACCTTTGATTTGACGGTGGATCAGTTATTCTTTGAAATGAAAATGAATCCTTGGACTGTTAAAAATGAATTGGATTTGTTTTGCTCCCGCTATAGTTACCACGATACTGTGTTTTTTCCTGGTGATACAACCCCTTATGAAGGTGGCCTAAGCTTTACTCACGATATGGGTGTTACCAATGTTTTCTCTCGACCAGAATATTCATCCTATGAAATGGTGGGATTAACAGGCTGCTTCTCATATATGACCCACGAACAATTAGTCAATTGGGTTTGTTGTGCCTCAGTTTATGTGGATGGTACAAAAGATCAAGTTTGGTTAGATAAAAATATATCTGTTTTTAAAGACTGTTTCACAAGCATGATCAACCGTGATCATCCAGATCCCTCAAAACGAACAGGTATTATGAAGTTAGATTCCTCAAGAGTCATGGGTGGTGCAGAAATAACGACCTATGATAGTTTGGATATCTCTCTCGGCCAGTCTAGAAACAACATTTATCTTGCAGGCAAATGTTGGGCTGCCTATGTCGCTCTTGAAAAGGTTTTTAAAGACGCTGGTTTAGAAAGTCTTTCTTTAGAAGCTGGACTTCAAGCAAAGCTTTGTGCTACTTCCCTTGTTAATCATATGACGCCAGAAAACTATATTCCAGCTGTGCTAGAAAATGGGAATGTATCTCGTATCATTCCTGCCATTGAAGGTCTCGTTTTCCCTTACTATACGGGTTGTAAAGAAGCACTTGACCCAGATGGTCCTTACTCAGATTATATAAGCGCTTTAAAAACACATTTGAATACAGTTCTTGTACCTGATTCCTGTTTATTTTCAGATGGCGGTTGGAAACTATCCTCTACCAGTAATAATTCTTGGTTGAGCAAAATTTATTTATGTCAGTTTATCGCTTATGAAATATTGGAACTCCCTAAAGATGAGGCAATGGCTAAAGCGGATGCAGCCCATGTCAATTGGCTACTTCATCCTCAAGAAAGCTACCATGCTTGGAGTGATCAAATGATTTCAGGCGTTGCAAAAGGAAGTAAATATTACCCAAGAGGTGTCACTAGTATTCTCTGGCTAAACTAATAAAGGAGACCCCATTTATATGTTTAAATTTCAAAAGTTGAACTTGTCGATTTTATCATTTATGCTCTGTTTCATTTTATCATTACTTTTTGTAGGCTGCAAAAATGCTGATTCAAATAAGCCTACTGTTACTGAGGCTACAGAAACGACAACTGCAACAAACTCAGAAGTTGTCGTGGCAACAACTGAAGCCATTACAGAAACCACCACGAACAATACGCAGTCAATGTTTTTAAAACCTAACGAACCCATCATCACGGATATCTATACCGCTGACCCATCCGTTCATGTATTCCAAGATAAACTCTACATTTATCCTTCTCACGATCCTAGTGAAGATATATTAGTTGCTTCTACTAACGATGGTGGTCAGTATATGATGGAAGATTATCATGTTCTATCCATTGATGACTTTGATTCTGCTCCAATTGATCATGGGGTGGCACTTCATTTGGATGATATTCCTTGGGCCAAACAACAATTATGGGCACCAGATGCAGCCTACAAAAACGATACCTACTACTTATACTTTCCAGCAAAAGACCATGATGATATTTTTCGAATTGGTGTGGCAACTAGCACTAAGCCAGAGGGTCCATTTGTAGCTGAACCAGATTATATTCCTGGAAGCCATAGCATAGATCCTGCTGTGTATGTGGAAGCAGATGAAGCTTATATGGTTTTTGGAGGCATCTGGGGCGGGCAAATTGAGCACTGGCAAGGGGAAACCTATGTTCCAATTGCAAATGAGCCAACTATTACCGAACCAGCACTTGGACCTAAGATTGTCGCTTTAAGTGATGACATGCTTACTTTTAAAGATACCCCTCAAGAAATTTCTATTCTAGATGAAGCGGGTAACCCCATACTTGCAGGTGATCAAAACAGAAGATTCTTTGAAGCGGCATGGATCCATAAATATAAAGATCAATATTATTTGTCCTATTCAACAGGTACCACGCATTTTATTGTTTACGCTGTTAGTGATAACATATATGGACCTTATATTTACAAGGGCAAAATACTAAACCCTGTTTTAGGATGGACATCCCATCATTCCATAGTGGAATACGAGGATCAATGGTATTTATTCTACCATGACAGTAGCCTTTCAGGCGGTATAGACCATAAACGCAGTGTAAAACATGTAAAAATGGACTATAACGACGATGGTACGATCAAGACCATAAATCCATAGAAATCCATTCATACAGATGATAAAATCCACCCCATTAAGTTGTGTTAATGGGGTGGATTTTTTTTTAACTTAATTAAATTCAATAGGATCTTCCTTGAAAAATGTCCATGGGTTTAAAAACGTACCATCTTTCCATATAGCAAAATGAAGATGTGACCCTGTTGAGTAGCCTGTTGATCCCATTTTGCCAATCACGCTTCCTTTGGCAACGAGATCTCCTTCTTTCACTTGAATTTCACTTAGGTGATAAGAAGATGTGAAGACCCCTAGCCCGTGGTCAATTACAATGGTATTGCCCGTAACAATCAGTTTTTTAGCAAGTACCACCTTCCCCCTATTAGAAGCCAAGATAGGCGTTCCAACAGTATTTGCAAGATCAATTGCAAGATGTCTACTAGGAATTGGATTGTCATTTGTGTAGCGTGTTGCGTTATATTCAGTTGTAATTCTTCCTTTAGCAGGTTGAATAAATGGACCTTCCCACAGTTTTTCCTGAACAGGGTTGGCTCTTGCAGCATCAAAATACACTTGATCTTTTGCTGAATTATCCGTAGTGTTCATTGTTGATGTAGAAATTGGCATTTTAAGATATTGAACATCGAAAGCTTTAGAGAGTATTTCAACATCTAGGGTTGTCAGCAATTTTGTTTGGGTGTTAGTGACTTTTATTTGATATTTACCAGGAGTAGACCAAGCGTAAATGGGTACCAGGCCCATAAATCCGTCTTCGTGTTTATAGAAGCGAATTGAACTTGAGTAAAAGGGTGCCATCACGGAAAAATCTTCTGCAGAATCGGTATTGGAAACAAAAATAGCAAAGCTATCTCCCGGATAAGCACTTGTTTTATTGAGTTTGTATTCTAGTTTTTTAGTTATGCCGCAGTTTTCTTTATCTAATACTGCATCGTATAATGGGTGTTTATCTATATACAACTTACCATTTTCGGTTGTACTTGTTAGATAATAGTCGGCGAATATATCATACTTTTTTTTTTTATTTATAATACTGATAGATGCGTCGTTCAGATCCGTATACAGTAGGTTTTCCCTAGTTATTGAATGAATAACTTCAAAATCAAGCTTAAGTCTTGTCCTAAATGTCACGCCGTCAAAGTAAAATACAGGTGACTGAAACTGGGCACTTCCTTTAATGATGACTTCATTTGCCTTTACATATTTAACGTATGCTTCTATGCTTTTATCATTTGGAGGAAAAATCATGTGACGACTTAAACTTTTCTTGAAACTTTCTACGGTGATCGTTTGATAGTCAATGTTCAAAATATCTTTAAAGAATTCTTCAGACACATACTGTGCTTGAGGGAACGTCTCTTTTCTCACAGCATATAAATCTTTTGCAGTCATTGAAGCTTTATCATTTCTTAAAAAACCCGGTTTTTCATAGATACTGTTATCAATGTTAGTGAGTATATACGGAAATAAACCCGCATTTGATGGCATCTTTTCTGGTTCGTTGTTAATCTGTTCACCCTCATCAACCATTGTGTTATAGTGCTGTGCAAAATTAACAGCTAACTCATTTAATTGCCCTTTGAATATATAATCATGGGCATTTAATTGATCACCCATTAGATAGATGATCTTATTTGCAACCATATCCTTTATTGCTAATTGTTCTTCTACTTGATATGTAGCCATATCACTCAAATACACTTCTACTGAGTTGACTTGTAAGTCTTTTTTTAACAACACTTTACATGCTTCAAAATAGGATATTACATCGATATACGTTGCTTGATCTTTGTAATTCGTAATATTGATATCTTCTTTAGTAACCCCTATGGTTTTTGCGTAGCTCACCCATACTGCATTGGGGTATTCCTCATCCTCTTCAGAATATCCGTCTAACGTATCAGTGTTGAGGGTTACACTTAAGGCTATTTTTATTGCTTCAGCTTTTGTTACAGCCTCATCAGATTTTGCGCTTAGGTTATTATACATTTTGTAAAACCCGTAGGTGTTCATTTTGTCTTCATACTTAACATATGCATTTTTTAAAATGAGGTTGTTCGATAAATCGGCATTTAGAGTGACTTTAAAAGTATCACTCATGGCCTTTGCTACATCCACTCTTCGAATGCCGCCGTATCCAATCTCATTTTCAAGGATTTGCATCGTCTGTTCAAGTGTAAGGGATTCGTCTGGCTTACATGCCGTCTTAGACATACCATTTAATAGACTTATTTGATATGCAATACTGATGTTCTTCTCTGACCAGTGACTTCTGGTATCTATAAAGACTTTAGGACTTTGTAGTGAGTTAATCTTAAAAATTTTATTGTTAAAACCAGCTATTACTTTTGCAGCTTCAGATCTTTTGATGGGATTAGTTAATGCCATATAGCCATCTGGTGTTCCACTTAGGATTCCTAAAGACTTCAAGATCTTTGCCTCTTCTTGAACGGGTTCTGTAAGGGTATTGTTATCTTTAAAATTCAAGCTTTCGCTCTGCCCAGACAGTGTTGTTAATCCCTGTCTTTCTAAGGCTGCTTGGATGACTCGCAACTGTACTAACATAAACTCGCCTTTTAATACTGGACGACTTGGATTTTCATACCAATCCAGTTGATATAAATCCACTAAACTTTCTGTCCATGCACTAGACTCATAGGTTTGAGCCATTTCTCCATTATTCCCAGGTTCTTGTACAGCATATACGGAATTTGTTAAAGAAAATGCTAAAGTTATAACCAGTGATAAGGTTAACATTCTGTTCAATATACTTTTAAGATTTGTTTTCATTTTGTCATCCTTTTTATTAACAGCTTATTTCATTTCAATCTAGACGCTAAGCTAGGCAATACATCCTTGTCTCTGTATCATTTTACCTTAAAAATCGATTATATGCCATGGTTTTTCCTTACAATTACAATACAGCTTCATTACATGTGCAGCTTTTAAACAATAAAAAAGCGCATGATAGCGCTTTAAGGTACTTATGATTTTTCTACTTATTTAATATATTTTCAACAGAAGCATCTTGGAGCCAAGGTATCGCTACAAAGTTGTTATCACTTATTTCTCTGACCTTTTCGAACCATTGCTTTTCCGCATCAGCGCGTGCATTAAGCATCTTATTATCAGTCGCAGTCATTGAAAGGCTCTGATTGACCACCCACCACTTGTTCTTTATACCCGCTCTGCTTAAATCATCACGCAGTCTAAGGGCTTCAAAAACGGGTGTTGCCTCAGGAAGCGTTACGATGACAACCTCTGTCTGCTTCTCATCTCGAAGTCTAGGAAGCAGTCTCTGGACAGAAATAGGTGTTGCTCCTTTCGTACGTTGCACTTCTTTGTGATAACTTTGAGTCGAGTCTAAAAGCAAAAGCGTATGACCCGTCGGTGCTGTATCGATCACGACAACTTCATTCTCAGCCTTGTCAACTATTTCAGCAAATGCCCTGAATACGGCTATCTCTTGTGTACAGGGTGATCTTAAATCTTCTTCTATATACGCAATGTCCTCTTCATTCATAGTTTCACGCGCTGTACTCAGCACTTCATTTTGATAGTTGAGTAATTCTTGCTTTTCATCTATTTTGCTCAGGGTTATATTCTGAGCGCCTTCGAAGACGTATTTGAGATGATCTGCTGGGTCAGTTGAAGTTAAATGTACCTTAACACCTTTTTTTGAAAGAGCGAGTGCTATAGTGGCAGCGATGGTTGTCTTACCCACACCACCTTTTCCCATGGTGAAAACAACCTTTTTCCCAGTTAAATGAATGTCGTTTATGAGAGCATCGATCTGTTTAGATGTTAATGTTTTTGTGCTTTCAGTAACATTGATATAATCATCACTATGGAAAAAATCTCTGATTCTATCGAGCCCCAGAATATTGTAAGAGCGCAGTGGTATCAAAAAAATCTTAAAATCCCGCAGCCCTTGAGGCAGGTTTTCTATAGCCTTTTGTTGCTTATTGAAGATTTTTTGCGATAGATCATCTGAAGCATCCCCAAGTACACCATTAATGATTAATACTTGGTTAGAAATTCCTAATTCTATTAGCTCTAGACTTGAACGTTCTGCTTCTAACAACGGGGTTTCTTCAGGTCTTGATACCAAGATAAGGGTCGTTTTATTTTTATCAGCTAGATTTGAAACAGCATTTTTATAGATACTTTTCTTGCTTTCTAGTCCTGCAAGTTGCCCTAAACAAGATGCGCCATGGGTGCTATCGCTAATAAAATTGCTCCAGGCAGATGGCAGTTGCAACATTCTGAGTGTGTGTCCTGTTGGAGCTGTATCAAAGATAATATAATCAAATTTTTCTTCAGTCGCCTGATCTGTAATAAAATTCGAGAATTGATCAAAGGCAGCAATTTCAACAGTACATGAGCCAGATAGTTGTTCCTCCATATTGGCAATAACACTGTCTGGAAGCAAGCCCTTGTAAGGTCCTATTACAGACTCCCTATATTGTCTGGCAGCTTCTACAGGATCCAGGTTTGCTACAATAAGTCCGGGTGCACCTTCAATAGGCACACCTTTTCCGTCTAGTTCAGTCTTAAAAACATCTTGTAAATTCGATGCGGGATCTGTGCTTATTAACAGAACAGTTTTTCCCGCGTCTGCTAAATTCATTGCAACCGCACAAGCTGTGGATGTCTTACCGACACCACCTTTTCCGGTGAAAAACAAATATTTTGTCAAATTGATTTTGCCTAAATCGAAGTTATCATAGTGTTTTATCATATTAACAGCAACCCCCAGGCTCACACCCACATTCATCATTTTCATCAGATTGTTTCGTTGCTATTTCTACTTCTAGCCATTTTGATAGCTCTTCGTTTGAAGGATATGCCTTTGTTTTGACAACTTCTCCATTAAGAAGTGTAATAGGTAGGATCTCAGCCCCTCCTTTTTGAAGCAGGTCATTAACGACTTTATTGGAAATAAAATCGCCCGGTTCATTTGACAAGCCATGTCTTTTAATTTCAATTCCTTTTTCTTTAAGTGTACTAATTACTGTAGCTAATCTCATAAGGTCAGTGTCAATAGAGGGTCCACAAACACCTGTTGAGCAACACATTGCCGGGTCATAAATGTCAATATTTTTCATGATAAATCCTCCTGTAAATTCGTTTGTTGGAATAATGGAATTTGTTACTTTTTGATCCATTGCCAAATAAAACTGTTTCAGATTTGAAGGCATTGTATACGTTTCAATATGAGGAGTGACAGCATTTGTTCCGTAGCTTGCTTTAAGTATTGCTTCAACAACCATAGCTTTAGGGGGTACATTATAGTCTTCCCCTCCATATGTCCAAACACGACAATCTACGTCATCTCCACATAAGTCTCCACATGATTCACAAGAGTTTTCTTTTACTTCTAACTGAATATCATGTCCATTGATACGGATAGTAGGCGAGCTCACAAATCTATGTTCTATAGCCAAAGCTTCACTAATAACGTTAATTTTGTTCAGCTGTACTTCTATTCCCGTTAACTCCAAAACTGTTGTAACAG
>CAZJIO010000072.1:0-914 GCA_964546035.1 uncultured Eubacteriales bacterium
TAGCAAATGTAGTAATAAGGCAGTTTTGTCCGGTTCATCTACGAAATATACTTTTTGTTTAATGTCTATTTTATTGGAAGCAGTGTTTTTAACTTCTATTTTTACCGGATTTATTAACATGGTATTCACAAGCTTTGAAATCTCTTTTGGAATCGTTGCTGAAAACAGCAGATTTTGTCTCGCTTTTGGTAACTTTGCTAAGATGGATTTCACATCGTCTATCATACCTAAGTCAAGCATGCGATCAGCTTCATCCAGCACCAACATTTTAATATGGGTTAAATCTACATAGCCTTGTCCAATTAAATCAAGAAGTCGTCCAGGGGTTGCCACTAAAATAGTGACCCCCCTTTTTAACACCTTGATATGCCGTTTTGGTGTTATGCCCCCATAAATAACACCCGTCTGAATTAGTAGATGTTGTCCATAGGTCGTAAAACTTTCACCAATCTGAATGGCTAATTCTCGGGTAGGTGCTAAGATCAAAGCTCTAATTGGACTAAATACTTCAAGATCACTCACTTCTTTTGAAAGCAAATGTAGGATGGGCATTGCAAATGCAGCTGTTTTGCCGGTTCCTGTCTGAGCGCACCCTAGCAAATCTTTTCCACTTAATATGGCTGGAATCGCTTTTTCCCGTATGGGCGTTGGTTTTTTATAGTGTTGATCCTCTATTGCTTTTAAAATAGCAGGATTTAATTTTAAGTCTTGAAATAGCATTTTGTTTCTCCTTCAATGTTGAACCGTTCTAACACCTAACATGCTTACGTTTGAAACCTATCCTTCCTTTTTCTACTTCACTTCTAATAGGCTCAAGGGCATTGCGTTGGCTGATAACACCCTTAGCTGAAGCAACAGAAACATCACCCATTCGCTCTGCTGTACCCTTAGCTTCTTCATGAAGGGGTCCATAA
>CAZJIO010000072.1:928-20894 GCA_964546035.1 uncultured Eubacteriales bacterium
CCAACAGCAACAACAAAACCGATCATTGCATTTTTCGTCCTGTTGGGTTTTGAGTGAATCTGGTTTTCAACGACCTCAAGCATAGAAAGCAGCTTATCGCGGTCAAACTCCGAATCCCGCCTCGAACCCAGTAGCCATTCATAGCAGCTCCATCCCGCTGACATGACCAGATCTTCTGTGCTTGCAATAAATTGATCCGCAACCTCTTGGGCAAAATCGGTTTCAGCGAGTGTTACTGAGACAATATAGTCTGAAATCATATGAAAATAAGCCTTTTCAATCCAACGGTGAAAATCAGCAGGCGTCATCTTTTCTGGGTCTGCTATCATACCCGCTAAATACATGGCATCATAGTTTCCAGTAGCATATAACGCCTCAGCAAGGGGCTGGTCTTTCATTACTTTTTTTGCTATGGGCTTCATCGCCCCAGTTGCTACCCCGAAGAGGGGCTCGCGCGCGCCTTGACCTTCATAAAGTTTTTTCATTCTCTCTTTACCAAGAGCTTCAAGCTCAGTCATAATTTCCATTAATTCCATGATTCATACACCTCCACGGGTCTATTTTATATTTGACATAGCGCACAAATTGCGCCTGCAGGGTACTCAATGACTGCGAAGCAACCACATTCTATACCCTCGCCTTGGGGCTCTCTCAATACTTTACCACCCAGCTTTCTGCAAGCCTCCATACTTTGAGCTAAGTCTTTTACTTGAAAATAAACCATCCATACGGTTGGTAAACCTGCGTTTTCTCCTGCTTGATGGCAGATACCCGCCACTGGCACACCCGCTTTTGTAGTCATCAAATAGTCACTATAATCTCCCATTTGAATATTGACATGTTCCCAACCAATCACTTCTTTGTAAAAGTCACGTACTTCATCTGCTCCATGGATGGTTAAATCAGCAGAAATAATGGTACCTTCTTGATCTAATTTCGTTTTATTGTCTTCCATTTTATATCCACCTTTCGTTATATGAATTTTAAGTCTCATTTACCTAATAGTTCCATCATA
The DNA here is from genome assembly GCA_964546035.1 of uncultured Eubacteriales bacterium. GTDB lineage: Bacteria > Bacillota > Clostridia > Lachnospirales > Vallitaleaceae > CAZJIO01. The sequence goes on from CAZJIO010000072.1 coordinate 1,944, forward strand.
TGCCATTCCTTTACAGATAACAAGTCCTTTATTAGCAAAAAGAAGCACCAGAAGTGCTCCTTTTCCTTAAACGATGACTACATGCGTTTTACCATCCTCACTTAATTTGAACTTATTGCCTTTGATCTTTTCTCCGTCAAGGATTAATTCTACGGTCTCCACAAATCCTTTGCTTCTACTCTCTACCTTTATGTTATAAAGGGTTGCCCCATGCTTATAGTCTATGGTGAAGTCACCAAAGCTAGCTGGCGTTGCAGGGTCGACTATCAGATAGCCATCTTCCTTTCTAATGCCTAAAAACCAGTTAACCAACCCCTGATACATCCACCCTGCCGAACCCGTATACCAACTCCAGCCTCCCCGTCCTGTATAGGGCGGGCTCAGTGAAATATCTGCAATCATGACATAGGGCTCCTTTTCATACTTCAGGGATGCTCTCTTGTTTGCAGTGATATGAATGGGGTTGAGCATGGTAAAAAGCGTATGCGCCAAACTATAATCGTCAATCAGCGTGCTCGCTATAGCCAACCATACGGCGGCATGGGTATACTGGCCGCCATTTTCCCTAATGCCAGGATAGTAGTTTTTAATATACCCCGGATCTTTATTTGTCTTATCAAAAGGTGGCGATAGCAACAGTGAAATCCCATCCTCTTCCTTAACCAAGTAGCGAACCGCCGATTGCATCGCCGTTAATGCGCGCTCTTTCCCAGCACCTTTTGAAATGACGCTCCAAGATTGACTGATGGAATCAATTCTACACTCATCGTTTTCTTTAGAACCCATTTTAGTGTAATCATCATAAAAAGCCCTCAGATACCATTCACCATCCCAGGTGTGCTCCTCAATATCAGTCTGCAGTGTAGTTCTCTTTTGTTCAAGGTTCGTGGCATATTCAAGGTCACCTTCATAACGACAAAGTGGTATAAAGTCACCAAGTACAGTAAAGAGAAACCAGGCCAACCAAACGCTTTCGCCCGTTCCCCCTATACCCACTTTATTCATCCCATCATTCCAATCACCGCCACCCATTAGGGGAAGTCCATGCTTCCCAAACTGAGTATGCTGGATTGTCTTCTTACAATGTTCATAGACACTCTCTGAGATTTCGGATATTTCAGGTGTGAACATGGCCTCATCTTGATTTTCTTTGAGCAAGGGGCCTTTGATGTAAGGAACCCTCTCCTTTAGCAAACCATAATCCCCTGTACCCCGAATATAAGCCGCCGTTGCATAAGGTAACCAAAGTAGATCGTCGGATATTTTCGTACGCACACCAATCCCCATAGGGGGATGCCACCAGTGCTGAACATCACCCTCCTCAAACTGCCGGCTACACCCAATGATAATCTGCCTTTTCAGAGCTCCAGGATCTGTATACAAAAGGGAAAGGGTATCTTGTAATTGATCTCTGTAACCATAAGCACCGCCACATTGATAAAAGGCGGTTCGTGCATTAATCCGACAAGAGACGGTTTGGTATAAAAGCCATCCATTTACCATAATATCGACAGCTCTATCTGTGGTCTTGACTTGGATGGTACCCAATAACCCCTCCCAATAGTCCTGAACCTTTTTCAGCTCTTTAGTAACTTCATTCATATCTTTATATTTATATCTCAACCTACGAATCACTTCAAAATCCGTGCTCTGCCCCAAACCAAATACCATACTTTTCGTCTCATTAGGCTTAATAGCAATGGCTACTTGTATGGTACCGCAGGCATCATAGCACACGCCAGTATTACAAGACAATTTGAGATCGAGTCCTTCTGGATTTAACACTGAACCTTTGCGCCCCAGGAATTCATGTCGATTCGCTGTATAGCCTCTAATCATCTCACTCGAAAACATAAAGGCATGGTGTTTGTGAAAATGATAGTTATAGATACTTTTTGCACTTAAATATTCGTCTTCATTGTTATAGTCTGTTAAGATATAGGGATTGGTTTGATCCCTGACGGCTCCTAAGACCCACTCCACATAATAGGTAAGGCTTAAATACCTTTCTCGCTCAGAATTGTTTGTGAGTTTCAACTCCCAAAGCTTGATTGGCTCATCTAAAGGGGTAAATACCGTGAGTTCTTGATCAATTTTTTCTTCTTCGTGATAAAATTTTGAGTAGCCAAAGCTATGCCTCACCCGATATATACCCTTATCTGTTTTGCCCAAGGACATCGGCGTCATTGCCCTACCCGTTATTTCATCTTTGATATAAATGGCTTCAGAAGGCTTATCACTAACAGGGTCATTGGACCAGGGGGTTATTTTATTCTCCCTGCTGTTGCCAGCCCAGGTAAAGCCTGCACCTGACTCAGAAATCTGAAATCCAAAGTCCTTATTGGCAATTACATTAATCCAGGGTGCTGGTGGCCTATTGTTGCCCTCAAGAAGGATTTCGTAGGCCTTTCCTCCTTCTACAAAACCTCCAAAGCCATTGAAAAATTCATACTTATTTTCAAATTCCAAGTTGATCGCCACCTTCTTACTCTTCTATTATTTCTTTAAATGTCTCCTTGATATTTCTAAAATATATGCCTGTCTTTTCAGTAAACACCACCCTTGCAACGGTAAAAAGCAAATCCACTTCCGCTGGAATCATTTGATTGCCATGGAGAATGAAAAGACTGGGCCTTTCTCTACTTTCATCGTAGATTCTAAGAGAGCTTGTCATATCATTTAACAGATCGTCTAGTTCCTGCATATAACCATGTTTGGCCTCACTGAATATAATCAGGTCTACTTTAATTTGATTAATTCTTAAATATTCATAAGCCTTTAGTACATCCTTGATTACCCCCGCCGAATCAATTGATTTTACCCGTAACAACATAATGGGACTATCACCTGATACCCCAAACTTCCACAAAAAGCTTTGGTTTTTCCAATTTCGCCGGATATGCTCTTTAGGACCTCTGTAATAACGTGAGGGGTAAAATAAGGGACTGATTAAATCTTGAAAGGCATTCAACTGGGTTCGTGTAATATCTAGGTATTTGAGCTCAATTTCACTTTGTAATCTGTATTTCTCAACCATATCATCGATTCTATACTCAATGCTCAACTCTTCACTGATTTTAATCGCTTCTTCTTTGCTTTTGCACGCCCCTGTTATAAACGAGACACTTGCCGATTCACCTTCTTGTAAGGTCAAGTGCACTCGAAGACTCATAATTGGATCATTACAAAATCCGGTATTATTTGATAGCAATAGGCTTTCGACCACTGCAGCAGGATTTTCTAGCGTGTTGTTTCTACCAATAAATTTTAGTCTATCGTTTTCATATTCCACCCGCTTAATCGCTTGCGTACCCGATTTAGCCATATGCATCATATAAGGATTGCCACCTTCTTTATGGCTTCGCCTCCTAGATAAGAAAATCGCACTTTCCTCTAAAAATTCACTTTCTATAAATAGTTTATTAAAGGCAGGATGACTGAGCTCTGCAAGTAAGGTATCCCCAACCACCTCCATATAACTGGTGATTTCAAGGTGTTTAAGCGCCTTTCCATTATTGGTCAGGGTGACTTTTCGAATCTCAATGTTATAATTTGGTGACAGGCTCACTTGTGTATGACTGGATATTTCACCGTCGGTTCTCTTAAACTCCGCCTGATGGGGGTGAAATACAGCTTGGTATTCATCGGGTTCTTTTTTTGTAGGATTATAAGTTGAACTCCAAAAACAGCCTGCATCGATGTCTTTAATATAAATATAATTGCCCGTATTGGCATAGAGATCAGATCGCCACCTATAAAGCATCCTCCCTCTATAACTGCTAAAACCATCTCCATCTGAAGTGATCATTAGGGCATATTGATTGTTGCAGAAATAACTGGCAACGGGGATTCTAGGTGCAACACTGTTGATGTAACGATTGCTTAATACATCCTCCTTGAAGTCCATTTTTCTAATTTTAATCGTGTAGCCTCTCTTGGCTATGGAAATGAAATGTGATTGCCGCTTCTCTTCTAAAAGTACCTCTGTCGCCTTTACCATAGCTTCTGAATGAAATCTATTGCGCATAATCCCGTTATTGAGATAATTATTAATCGCCACAAGATTCATACCTTGATGATGCGCCATAAAAGAACGTACGATACAATAAGGCGTTTCGTACTCTGGATCGGGACCATTAAAATCTATGGCTTCATAATAACCATATTCACCAAAAGCACCCAGATTTGACAGTTCTCTCAGATTGTCCATGACCGCCTCACTGGCATACTCAAGAGCAAGCATCGTAGCGTATGGGGCAATTACCAGAGGCTCTCTGAGGGCAGGTTGCAGCCGAAGTTTAGGAATACCAAAGGCTTTATACTGATAATTAGCATCTAAATCAAAACGGTAGTACTGAGATTCTGATATTCCCCAAGGTATGGACATCCGTTTGGCATATTTGATATGTTGTAACACAGCCGCTTGAGAAGTTTGAGCAAATACCGAGCCTTCATATTCTCGCATGACTAAATTCGGCATGAGGTATTCAAACATGGTGCCACTCCAAGAAACAAAACAAGGAATCCCCTTTACCATGGTAAGGGGTCGCCCCAGCTTGGTCCAATGTTTTGAAGGCACTTCTCCTCTTGCAATAGCAATAAAGCTGGTGAGGGACGATTCCGAAGCCATTAAATCATAACAACCCGCATCGATGGTTTGGGAGGACACATGAAATCCTATATGAAACAGCATCCGTCTTTCGTTGTATAAAAACTTGAATTCCGCCTCACTTAGCAGGTCATCTATTGTACGACACATGTCTTTTATTCTTCTAATCATGTCCTTGGCTACCTTGGCTACCTGGACTTCTTGATGATCCATCTTAGCCAGTTGCTTTAAAGTAGGAGAATCTGAAAATGCCACATCCTTTTGACTCAAATTGAGGACAACATTAAGTTCAGAATCTAGGTGCGTGTTCAGCAAAGGGGTATCTATTTGTTCTAACAACCCATTTTTAAGAGCGATCAGATGTCCAAAGAAGTTGCCACTGTCTACTGTAGATATATAGTCTGGATACAGTACTTCAAGGGTTCTGATATTGTACCAATTATAAAGATGACCTTTCCACTTCGGCAGTTTGGTCACGACACCCAGTAATCTCTCTAAGTTGTCGAGAAGTTCACTTAAGGTTACAAAGCCAAAATCTCTTGCGGATAAGGTAGCAAGAAGTTGGAGCCCTATATTTGTAGGTGATGTCTTATCGGACATCTTTTTCTTATAGGCCTGCTGGTAATTGTCAGGACACAAGTAATTGTTTTCCTTAGTTGATAGATCTTTGAAAAACTGCCAGGTCCTTCGAGACGTTTCTAAAAGCAGTTCTTTGTCTTCGAGGGCTTTCTTTTTTTCTATCTCTTTTCTGGGTTGGCTAATGTCATAGGCCATCCAAGAGGACATGGCCCACCCTAGCGCTAAACTGGCATTGATGAAAATCCCAAGGGGGGGAACCGTTTTCACCACTAATAAACCCAATAAGACCATAGCAGCAATAAGTGCGCTCCACATATTGAGAAAATAACCTTTTCTTGAATTGACTATGGCAGCATCTTCTGTCTCTGATGCATTCCATTTGAGTAAGTTTTGTCCGCTGATGAGCAATCTATAAACCGTTCTTATAATAGCATCTGTGGCAATCTGGGCCCTATAGGGTGTAAGAACCAGCTCCATAACCGCTCTTTCAATCATTAATCTCAGCTCTTTAAACAAGCCCTTATAGACGATTGTCAACATCGGTCGATTAATTTTTTGTAGAATAATACCATATAACAAAGAGGCTAAATTGAGAACATCCGAGAACAAGACCAAAGGCAACCATAGATAGAATATTTTTGGCATGATGGCTATATTTAACAGGATGAAAAGGGTTTTGGATAAGGGCACAAGGCTGCGTCTTAGATTGTCAAATATTTTCCATTTTGAGAGCTTGTTTAAAACGATACCATTGAGAGGTTTTCTGCTCAATAACCAAGGTAAAAGTTGCCAATCCCCCCTAATCCATCTGTGCTCTCTTTTGACATAAGAAAGCACGCTGCTTGGAAAGGTATCCATTATTTTGACAGCACTTGAAAAAGCCGTTCTAACATAACAGCTCTCTAAGAGGTCATGACTGAGCACACTGTTTTCAGGTATTGTGTCCTGAAGGATCCTATGAAATGCTTTGATGTGATAAATGCCTTTTCCGGTATAAACCCCCTCATTGAAGATGTCTTGATAAATATCAGAAATGATAGAGGAGTAGTGGGCTAACCCGGATTGCCCTCCGAAAATTTCTGGAAATCGACTGCTTTTTTTGTCAATAATATGGTTCCTGATAGAGGGCTGAATAATGGCATAGCCCTCCTTCACCTTTTTACTTATGGGATCGATCACAGGTTGATTGAGGGGATGATGGATCAGTCCCACAAGTTTAGATGCATTGTCTCTGATGAGATTGGAATCTGCATCTAAGGTGATGACGTATTTAAAGCTTACTAATAATTCCTCCTCACAAAGCAGGGTCGTGAAGCTTGTTTCCTCCTTTTTAGTGCCGTTTAAGAGGTTGTTAAACTCTTCCAACTTACCTCTTTTTCGCTCCCAGCCCATGTGACAATTTTCAGAGGCATTCCACTTTCTATATCTAATGAACAGAGAAAACCTTTGATGTGTAGCAGGATAAAGGGCATTCAATTCATTAATGCGTTTAATAAGCGCCTTCTCAAGGACCACATCCTTAGGCATGTTTTTATCCGGTGCATCCTCAAAATCTGTGAGCAATGCAAAGTAGAGATTGTCTTGTCGATTGGCTAAATAATGCTTTTGAAGTCTGTCAAGATACTCAATGCCCTGTGCTTTAGTAGAAACCAGCACCGGCATGACCAAAAATGTTCTTGCACTATCTGGTATCTCTTCTAAGAAATTGAGAGAAGGTATTTTTGTTACTACCGATCGCCTGGTAAAAATATAATTGGTGATTTCAATAGCAATTCCCAGCAACAAGGGTAATCCAGCAATTAGAACAATCATATATTGGTAAATTTCCTTAACATCACCGTATTGCTTCATCATGAAGAGGATGAAAACGCAAGCACATAAAGACAACAAAAAACAGGTCAAGAAATAATTCAACCCTCTCCTATTCTGCTGCTTTTCAAGATTTTTTGGCGCTTTCTTATTTAATACTTTTGCTTTTAGAAGTGGGTACCCCTTCCCTAATAGGTAAGTTCCTACATGATGGGGACAATTGAGATCCACACTTCCCGCATTCGCAAGTGCTAAAGCCTCCCTAGCGATTTTCCCTTCATCCATTCGATACCTAAGTGCGAGCTTTACGATTACGCCTCGATACATCCCCCTACTCTCTGAATCCATATTGGCATAAACGTCATCTGGATCCTCGGATAAAATCCGTTCCAGCTGTGAAAAGCTTTCAAAGAACTTTTCTTCGTCTACTTCATTGATTTCTCTAAGGCTGACGATCAGCGAGCGGATGTTAGACTCCATATAGGACTCTAACTTTCCCTCCTCTAAGAATACCTTTGCGGGCATAATGTTTTTGATTTTTGAATTAGATTTAAAATGATAGGCCACATACCGTTGAATTAACGCTTCCTCGAAGGACATGGTTTTTAGAAGGTATATGACGTGGGCATGAAAAGAGAAATTTCTTCTGCAGTCCGCATCAATGTCACAAAGCAGAGCGGTAATGTCAACAACCCCTTGTTGAACGCCAAGTTTTTCCTTTACAAACTGATCCGCTTTAGACTTAATCTTGATAATTCGGACAATTTCTTGGGCTACTTCTATAATATTCTCTAACAAACAAAAACCTAGCATCTCTGGAAGCACCCATAGCTCTTTATCCGTTAATGGGATTTCTTTTTGATAGGCACCCAGCATAATTGAAATATTTTCTTCATTCAGATGGCCACCCGAAATTGCCACCATTTTTTTTTGCCACCACATAAATTCTTGGATAGCCTCGATATGCTTTTGTTCGAAGGATCGGCAGGATCTCATAACTGGTCCCCGTCGTTCTGACCTTTTTGATTTCTCTATACAACATTTGGAAGTTGTCAAACAACCAACGTGCAGCAGGAATAAGGGCGATAAGGTCTGAGGATATTTCAGAAATACTGCTGCGGATTTGATTGAGCTTTTTATAAGCCGTTTGATTATAGTCACCCAACACAAAGTTATAACGCATAAGCTTCATGTTTTGGTGGTGCTTTGTCAAATCCATCATTTGCTGTTCCCAGTCCTTTGGACCAAGCATATCCTTCATCCCGATTGGCTCTTGGGGTAAATTAGTCCTTTTTTTTTTTTTTTTTTAACCACTACCTTTCTTTTGATCGTTCTTCACTGTTAATAGATTTTGCATAAATGCCAAATTTATTCTCTCTATCAATAATAAAGAAAGAGAATGCCTCCTACTTCTTACCTAGGAGGCATTCTCTTTCTTTATTATGTGGCATTTTAATTTATATACAGGGCAATACTGGGTAACCCACTAATCATTCAAATAACATGTAACGCAATAAACTTCTCCATCTTCATCGTTATTTGGGACGAGCTTTAATTCTTTGCCACACTTTGTACATTTTGAAAGGACAAAGGAATCTTCTGACACATCACTAACAAAATTATCGCAAGTTAATTCACAGGTGTCCTCTTCACAGACTTCACAATCCTCAGAAGGAAACCCATATTCACATACATATTCTTCAGCGATACCGTTTTTATCCGTATCGTTTTCACTGATCATACTTTCACTGATGACGCTCTTAAGATTCTTACAACTGCTACAAATGCATTCACTCATTCTACTTCCTCCTAAATTATTCTTATGACAGCCAAAGCCCATCCACATATTATATCAAAATACAGTTATCAACACAATGGTTTCAAAGTTACAAATGCAGGGTACCACTAAAAGATTAACTGAGCAAAATGATAGGCAGCATTATTCCAAACGCCGAAATCATGAGCTCCGTCTCTTATAAGTACTTTTTGAAAATCCAATAGGTTGCTTCCTGCCGCTTCAGATAATCCCGAAAGTGTTTTTATGTATCCGGCATGATATGCGATTGTATCTGCATCCCCACATGTCATATAAAGCCCATTAAGTTGATATTCACTCGCACTGATACGGTTACCTAGCAACTTACCCTCACTAGATGTTGGTGCATTCGAAAAGGCCCCTACGTATGAGAAAAGATCCAACATACCTGGCGCGATCACCGTCGTATCGAGACCATTATGCCATTTGCTCACTGTTGCTGTAAAGTCTGTTGAGTCACATCTATACCCCCCCAGAACCAAATTCAAGGATTGCATCCCCCCCATTGAAAGACCAGCGATGGCTCGATGCTGCCGACTAAACAGTATACCTTCCGGTCCCTTATCATTGCTATCAGCGTAGGTATTAAAGTTCGATTCAATAAAAGGTATAAGATCATTTCTCAATTCATAATCAAAATAATAAAAACCAAGCATATTCGTTCCTCGGGTGTTAAAAGAACGATCAGTCCAATCCCAGGCACTTCTCCCCTCTGGCAATACGACTATTAACGGATTCACTTCGCCCTTTGCTATCAGATTATCAAAGATATTGCAGATTACATAGTTACCATCTACATTTCCACTCCCAGATAACCACTCAAATCGATCTCCACCTACACCATGTAGCAAATATAAAACATTATAACGTGTATCCATATCGTTTTCATCATAACCAGCTGGTAAATAGACATTGCATTTCTTTATGATTGGAATTCCTTTAACGGTTGCTCTTCCAGCTTCAATTTCACTGATTTCTACATCTGACACAAGTTGACGCCATTGATTAATATAGTTACTAACACAATAGGTGGCCTCCACGACTGTACCTTGTTGATTCTTTTGCACAGCTCTGTGATACGCCTCCGGAACCTTCTTCTCATCGGTATTGATCATCATTTACAATCCTTTCATTAAATTATCTTGCCCCTCGAATCCATTCTGGGTGATAACCCCTATCAGTTTGTGGATAAATACGTTTTATTTCAAAAGAACATACCGCATTCGAGGTTAACATGATTTCTAAATTTGTTTTCATCTCTGTCACTTCTAAGTGTTCTATCCTAATTTGAGGGCGTGCACATTCACGTAACAATTCGACTTGTTCTTTACTGGGATTCGCTGGGGAACCCATATGAATCCAATTCTTTAGAGGGTTACAAGTCACTTCATCTACCAACTTTGTAACCAGTCTATAATTTCCGTTTTCCAAATCAATGGATAGCTTAAGAGAAATATTCACATCTTCATTTTCATCCACTGGATTCCATGCCATTCCTTGAATATTGCCTTCCTTATCCTTGGTTACGATAAAATGTTCGTTTCGCACCATTGCATCTTGTCCAAGATTTCGAAAGAAGGAAAATGCCCAATAGGTAGGCTTTGGAATCATGCCATTGGATAACAACCCAAAACAACCTGAATAAGGTGTAAAGGCAATCCCTGATTCCTCAAACACATCTCCAAATGTCCAGTAGGAATACGATGCGCAATAATCTCCCATCACACTTAATAACTGCGCCACATATGCAGCATTGAGATTGGTATCATGTATGGGATTATTTGGCGAATAGGAGGTATTAAACTCTGTAATATGCATTTCCATGTCGGCATACTCTGGAAAACTATCAATAATCTGACGGCTCTCTTTTAATTCCAGCATAAAATGTTCTGGGGTTCTCAGCTTTTGATAATCATAACGACCGTCTCGTTTTGGTTCTTCTGTTGCGTAGGCATGTCTTGTTACAAAGTCTAATGGTGTTTTATTTTTTGAACAATAGGCAAGAAAACTTTTCAGCCAAATAACATCCTCAACGCCACAAATGGCAGGACCACCAACACGGATACGTGAATCGCATTCCTTTACCGCTTTGCTCGATACATCATATAGTTTGAAATATTCATTCATATCCCCATCTTTCCAAAAGCCAGCTAGATTCGGTTCATTCCATACTTCAAAGGGCCAAGTAATGACTTCCTCTCTACCATATCGTTGAATCCAATGCTCAATAGTCGCTTTTATGAGGTTAGCCCACTTCTTATAATCAGAGGGAGGTGTCACATTGCCTTTCCAATAAAATACGGTCTGATCTCCAGAAGCTAGTTTATTTGGCATAAACCCCAATTCTACAAAAGGCTTAATGTTAAGGGCTTGATAACTGTCAAATACCCGATCTATATATGTAAAATTATACTCTGTTTTTTCTGTTTCATTATCTAAGTATGTTTGGTAAATACCCATATCATCGCAGAATAATCCATGTCCTCGAATATATGAAAACCCGATATCCTTTTGCACCTTTTCTAACTGATCATAGTATTCTTTTTGTAAAGCCAGACCAAGTCGTCCTGTACCGATACAGAAGGTCGCATGATTATTAAACAGGGTTGCGTCGTAACGATTAATTTTGCATTTTATTTCTCTGTTCATTGAAATAACTCCTTTGTCCTCACTATTTATAGTCATAGGTTACATAAATTATAAAGTAATTTTTCCTATGAAACAATGACATATAACCATAATAACATGACCTATACCCATCTTATTTGCAAAAATAAAAAAAGCAAAACCAAAGGGCTCTTGCTTTTAATTAGGCGGTTCTTGTGCACCTTTACGAAAAGTGTTCGGAGATACACCTGTCATTTTTTTGAATTGTCGAAAAAAATGTTCTAAACTGCGATACCCGCATAGAGCTGCAATCTCAGCTATTGTATCATGTTCGTACAACAAGTGCTTTTTCGCAAGATTAATACGGCTGTTAATCACATCCTCGATACACGTAACACCAAAGGTATCCTTATAAATAACTTCCAAGTAACCACCACTCACATTCAGCCTTTCAGCCATTTTCAAAACAGTCCATTCAAAATTTGGGTTACGGTATATTTCCATTTTTAGTTCATAAAGGTTTTTATGCAAAGGTGTAATTGGATCATCATTATAAGACTCTAATAATTTGTTAAACAAAATTCTCAACAAATTATCGATGGATATATCCTTGTAAGGGTTACTTAAAATATTTTCCGTCACAAGTAATTGATATAATTTATGACAATAGGCATGGTCATGTACCACAAAAGGTACACCACAGGGGATAGGCGTCATTGTCACATAGGTTTCGTCTGTGTAAAATCGAATCCAGTCATTAACATATGTCTCCTCACATGCGCGGTAACAAATTTTTTGATCCGGTTTGTAGAGTACTGCACAATTACCAGGGTATTCTCTAAATTCATTGTCAACGAAGAATATAGCCGGCGTCTGTGTTAATAAAAGGAGCCAACAGTCATGCCCTTCTGGTATATCAAACTCAAAGGTGCCAGGGTGTGAAGCATCATATTCTACATACCTTATACCAACCATAATTCCCTCCCTATTTCATGCGTTTTGACACTGTAATCTTACATAATTATATCATAAAATGGGCATCTTATGAAGTAGTCCTCTACTTTTGCGGATATGACTAGAACAGGATTGAAATCAGCCACAAAAAGTGTTATAATATCAAAGTTAAACACAAGAGAATGTCTTTACTCCACGATCATTGAAGAGCCTATTCTTATAGGCTCTTTTTAGTAATATAGAGAGGTAATCCTATGCTAAAAATTAACAACTTATCTTACTCATTTCCACAAAAAGATTTATATAATAAGATTTCATTTACCTTAGAAGCTGGACAACATTGTGCTTTTATAGGTTCAAGTGGCAGTGGCAAAAGCACACTCGTCGATATCATCATTGATCCAGAAAGGTTCATGTTTGACGGCAAGCTAGAGATGGACCCCAATTGTAGGATTGGGTATGTCAGTCAGTTCTCACAACTAGACAAAACAAAAGAGACCACTGTTTTTGAATTTATTAGCGAGGCCTTTATTAAGCTACAAAATGAGATTGCTTCACTTTGTACAGAAATGGAAACATCTACAGATCTGGATGCATTACTTCAAAAGTATCAACACGCCCTAGATGCCTTTGATGCCATTGGCGGCGATGATTTTGAAAGCAATATCAATAAGAAACTCCATGTAGCCAACCTCACTAAGCAGCGAAACCTAATGGTATCTGAACTGAGTGGTGGTGAATTTAAACTCATTCAAGTCATTAAAGAAATGCTAAATGACCCCGAGCTCATGATCATGGATGAACCCGATGTCTTTTTAGACTTTGAAAACTTGAATGCCCTTAAACACCTCATTAACACACACAAAGGGACAATGCTCATCATTACCCACAACAGATATCTCTTGAATCATTGTTTTAATAAAATCATTCACCTAGAAAATAGAGATCTCCAAGAGTTTGATGGCCGATACATCGACTATAACTTCGCTTTGCTTCAAAGCAAAATTGAATCACAAGAATTGGCTATTGCTGATACCGAAGAAATTAAGAGAAATGACTTATTGATTGATAAACTTAGAGCTATAGCCACTAATAATTCAGAATCATCTAAAGGAAAAACTCTAAATGCAAGAGTTAAAGTTCAAGAAAGACTAGAAGCACGTAGAATTAAAGCACCTTTTGTGGATATTAAGCAGCCAGATATCCGTTTAGTCGCTGACCCTATTATTCCAGATACTGTTGCGTTAACCGTTAACAACTACAGCGTTGCCTTTGAAGAACTGCTTCTAGAAAATATTAACTTCGAGATTAAGTCTACGGACAAAGTAGCTCTTATCGGTTCAAATGGTACCGGAAAAACCACACTACTTCGTGAAATTTTAAAAAACACCCATCCTTCCATGGCACTCAACGAAGACATTCATGTGGCCTATTTATCTCAGCTACAAGGAGAAATACTCAACGAATCTAACACAATACTTGACGAATTCTTAAGTATTGGTTTTAAAACCCATGGTGAAATCAGATCCTATCTGTCAAACTATTGTTTTGATGTGGATGTCATGCATCAAAAGATTGGCTCCTTATCGGGTGGTGAAAAAAATATTCTTCAATTGGCTAAAATCTCCACAATTAAAGCCAACCTGTTACTTCTTGATGAACCAACCAGTCACTTAGACACCTATTCACAAATTGCACTGGAAAAGGCCATACAAAACTATAAAGGTGCTATTCTCATGATTTCCCATGATTTCTATACCATTGTCAACTGTATGGATTTTGTATTAATCATTGAAGATAAGACCATTAGAAAAATGAGCACGCGAAAATTTAGAAAGATGATTTATGCCAGTCATTTTGATAGGGATTATTTAGACCTTGAACAAAAGAAAAAGTCCCTTGAAACCAAAATAGAAATGGCTTTAAAAGAGACTAATTTTGAACTTGCTAAAGTTTTCGCTGCAGATCTAGAAGAACTGATTAAATTATTTTAGTACGAGTAAGCAGTTTAAACAAAATCTTCTCGCATCGGTGTGAAAATGTCTAGTAGTACACCTGCCGCTATGCAGACACAACCGTGAATAACACCGTCAGTCTTCAACATTGTGTCTCCAGCTTTAACGACCTTTTTAACACCCTCTATTTCAAATTCAAATTCACCACTAACAACATAGGTAATTTGTGTGTGCGGATGCCCATGCAGATTGCCTATTGCTCCTTCTATAAACGTGTTCTCAACACACATAAGCCCTTTATTGTATGCAAGCACACGTCTGACTACACCCTCTGCTGCTTCAACGGGATTAACATCTTTGTAAAATACCCATCTTTCATCTATCATGTTTTATCGTTCCTTTCGCGTTGTGATCTTTTTATTTATGTTTTGTGACTAGTCCTATCATAACGCGTTTTATGCTTATTGTAAATCTCATCTTATGCCATCACTATTAAACATACTCCTAATTAATCATATCCATGCTCATTAAACCTGATTTCATTGCTATTTTCCTTAAATGGGTGTTATACATAAAAGATGATTTCAGATGTTTGAACTTTATATTAAGCCGTAGTTGATCAGTTTTTCGATAATATTCAGCAATAATATTATCAGGACGTTGTTGTATTGCATTTGCTAGAGCATATGCGCTTCGAAATGAATAACTTAATCCTTCCGCTGAACTTGGGCTAATCCAACCAGCAGCCTCTCCAATCAATGCGATATTTGCTTTGCCGAGATAAATCTGATCCAGTTTTTCAGGTCTCAATAAATAAGCACCATTTCTCTTTATACAAGGTCCAAATTCAAACCCTCTCAAAATAAGCTTATTCTTTAATTCCATGAATCTTTAATATGGTTTATTCTTTGGCATAACTGCTGTGCCTAAAACAAGCAAATCATCCTTTGGAATTGTCCATGAATAAAAATCAGTAATGTCATCATCAAAGATTGATGAAAAATATGGCAAATTATTATCCATCTTATAATATTCCTGAATCGCGATGTAGGTCTTGGGCTTTGGTGAATCCAATGAAATGTTTCTTCTTATAGTTGAAAATGCACCATCTGCACCCACTAAGATTTTTGTTTGAATGATACGTTCTTCCCCTTGTTCACAGTAGTGCACCTTAATATGATCATTGACTATTTCAAATCTTTTTAAAATCGCCTCACACTTGACAATGACTTCTGGCGGAATAAGTGAAACTAACCATTTATCAAATTTCTCTCTATCAACATTTATATAGTGGCGTTGATAATACTGCTCAAGATTGTTCTGAATATCAATAGTTCTTACAGTAAACAACTGTGGTCCGACTAATATCTCTTGAGGAATACCCAACCCAAACTTTGCCAGCATCTCCTGAGCATCTGGAGCAACCAATCCCCCACAACATTTTTCAAACTTGCTTTTAGAATTCATATCAAATAGTTGCCTTTTATCGATGATTAATATTTTAAACTTTTTACCAAGTAATCTGGCTAAAGTCGCTCCAGCTGGCCCAGCACCAACAATTACGATATCGTACATTACAAATTTGCCTCCTTATCAGATATTACCTTTTCATTTTCGTCATTTTTATATTCTAAAAGATCCCCAGGCTGACATTCTAAAGCCTTACAAATCGCCTCTAAGGTAGATAATCTTATAGCCTTTACCTTTCCATTTTTCAACATAGAAAGATTAGCCATCGTTATACCAACCTTCTCTGAAAGTTCTGTGACGCTCATTTTCCTTCTGGCGAGCATCACATCAATATTGATGATCATTGCCATGTTATCCTCCTCACACTGTCAGATCATTTTCTGTTTTTATCTCAATGGCATTTTTCAATAACTTTTGAAGAACAGCTGCAAAAATTGCAACCACAAATGAACCAAAAACAAAAACCATTCCCATTAATATGACGCCTGGTGCATCGTCTTTCTCTGCTAAGAAATAAAAGAAAGGCATCTCTGCCACAAACAAAATGTTAATAGTGGTTGCACAATATTTTATATGCTTTAAAGATTTTACTGATAATTCTGAGAAAGCTTTATTCTTATCGATATAGCTAAGAAGTCTTATAGCCTCGAACAATGCAGCAAAAAAAGGTATTGTCGACAAATACATACCCAATAAGATGGGATATAGCATCAGGGCATACTCTGGATTTACAGCTTCAGTAGTTATTCGAATCAATCCAAATGTACACAAAACAAGAATTGGGATTGCAATAAGAACAATAGCAATTTTCAAGAATAATGTTTCTAGTTTCATAAAAAGCACCTCGCTTATTTATTTATTGTAACTCGATTATAGCAGATTCTATATCGTTTATCAATAAATATTTATCAATTCTCAATATATATTTATTGTTATATTCAATTTACAATTGAGGTTCAGAAAAATGCCATCTAAAAAGGCTACTGATTTTATAGAATCAGTAGCCTTTTTGTGTAGTAGTATTTTACTATTTGTTCTTCTCACAACTTCCATTAGCCTTGTAAGAAGGACAACCTGAACACTTTACATTGTTTTTCTTATCTTTATAGAGCTTAAATGACGCAGCACCAAGTATCGTCAGAACAATCAATACAACTATTATATCACCCATAATATCACTCCTATGCTTCTTGATAATTAGCGTTGTCTTGTTTCATGGATCCCTTTTTCATTAATACGCCAATACAAGTGATGATGACTGCAACACCTATAAGACCAGGAACAAAAGCAGTACCAACTGTGCCACTTTCAATTAATGTACCTACTTGATAAATAATAAATGCAACAACATATCCCATTGCTAATTGAAAACCTACTGCTCCAAATACCCACTTCTTTGACTCCATCTCAGCGTTCATCGCACCAATTGCAGCGAAACAAGGTGGTGTAAATAAGTTAAAGGCAAGATACGCTAATGCAGCAGCTGTTGATAATCCCATTACACCAGCAACACTTGTTGCGCCTTCAATTAACGCAAGTTCTTCAGTATCAATGAAATTTGTTATGCCATAAACGACAGCGAGGGTTCCAACAACATTCTCTTTTGCAATAAATCCAGTTATTGCAGCTGCTGCTAATTGCCATACACCAAAACCTAGAGGCAGTAGAATCACAGCAAAAGGCGATGCTAGACCAGCTAGAATACTTGTATTTTCAGCACCTTCAGCAACAACTTGGAAGGACCAATTAAAAGTTTGCATGATTTGTACCAGCGCATTACAGATAAGTATGATGGTAGCTGCTTTTACAACAAATGCTTTACCTCTAGATAACATAGATATTGTTGCTCTTTTTATACTTGGGAATCTATACTCTGGCAACTCCATAATGAAGAAGCTTTTTGTTTTTTCTTCGCCCGTGATTTTTCTTACAATTAAAGCACTGATAATAATCAAAACGATCGCTAGGAAATACATGGACGTTCCAACCCATGCCGCGTCTCCAAAGAATACCCCAGCAAATAAAGCAATAACAGGCAACTTAGCACCACATGGCATAAAAGGTGTGATCATTGCAGTTGTTCTACGTTGTCTATCATCTCTGATTGTTCTTGTAGCCATGATTCCAGGAATTGCACAACCCGTTCCGATAATCATTGGAATGATTGATTTTCCAGAAAGTCCTACTTTCTTAAAGAATCGATCCATAATGACCGCTACACGCGCCATATATCCACAATCATCCAACAAGGCTAGCATGAAAAATAGCACCATAATAAGTGGTAAGAATCCAACTACCGCACCGACACCGCCAATAATACCATCAAGTAGCAAGGTAGATAAAACTGGGGATACATTTTCTCCTAAAGCACCTTCTACCAAGCCATACAGTCCGTCTATCCAACCCACTAATATATCAGCTAAAAAAGTTCCCAGATAAGTTTGTGATATTGAAAACACTGCCCACATAATAAGTGCAAATATTGGAATGCCCAACCATTTATGGGCTAATACGCGATCCGCTGCATCTTGCTTAGTTTGTTTATTACTTGTGACTTTTCTATTTTCAACTTTAGAAACGATTTTTTTCACAAAGTCGTATCTTTTTTTATCAATGGCTTCAATTGCTTTTCTGTCTGCTAAATCTACTATTCCGGCATCAAATGGTGCTTTTTGTCCAGCTCCACAAGCTTTTACAGCAGTTGTAATGAGTTCCGCCAATCCATTGTCCTTACCTTTTGTAGATATGGTTTCTATAACTGGACACCCCAAAAGTTTTGACAGCTCAACTGTATGGATAGCCGTTTCCTTTTTCTTTGTTAAGTCACTTTTGTTTAATGCAACAACCACTGGAATCCCGAGCTCTAATAACTGAGTTGTAAAAAATAAACTTCTGCTTAAATTAGTAGCATCTACAATGTTAATAATCACATCTGGTTTTTCATTTTTAACGAAATCACTTGTTATGCTTTCCTCTGATGTAAAAGGTGACATGGAGTAAGCACCAGGTAAATCTACGACAGTAAGATCCGCGTTTAATTGATTTAAAGATTTTTTTACATCCCCTTCTTTTTTTTCAATCGTAACACCTGCCCAGTTACCAACATGTTCAATTTTACCTGTAATAGCGTTAAATAGTGATGTTTTCCCACT
>CAZJIO010000073.1:0-751 GCA_964546035.1 uncultured Eubacteriales bacterium
ACGTGCTAGGGACTTTAACCCTTAAGATTGCGCCCATGCTGGGCGCACGCAAAAAGCCTAATCAACACAATTGATTAGGCTTACAGAAAGCTTACATTTTTGTAACAAAGGTAATGGATACACGCGTACCTTGTCCTGCCACGGAGTCCACATCCACCTCATGTCCCAACTTTTTGCAAATATGCTTAACCATAGAGAGGCCAATTCCTGTTGATTCTTTATTGAGCCTCCCATTGGTTCCTGTGAAAAGGTATAACCAACACCTCTTTTCGTCGAAATTGCGTCACTAAGCCCTATATCGCCAAGCCTTTTGCGGACACGGGCAATATTGACGGTAAGCGTATTGTCGTCAATAAAACTGCGATCATCCCACAGCTCTTCTAGAATCTGCTCCCGTGTTACGATTTTATCGACATTACTCATTAGTATTCGAAGGATTTTATATTCGTTTTTGGTAAGCTCAATAGACAGGTTATTATGACTCAACGTCATCGTATCAGCAGATAGACAAAGCCCTGCAAAGCTCAGGTTATCATTCTGTGTTCGTGATTTATTTCTCAGTATGGCGTTGATTTTGGCAGCAAGAACTCCAATGGAAAATGGCTTCGTGATATAATCATCAGCGCCGTTTTCAATACCTCGGATCTGTTCAGCCTCCTCGCTGCGCGCAGACAAAATGATGACAGGGATGTCATACTGTTTGCGTATAAGCTTGAGGTAATAGAATCCGTCGAACTTTGGCAGATTAATT
>CAZJIO010000073.1:767-7213 GCA_964546035.1 uncultured Eubacteriales bacterium
CAGTTTTGGCTGGAGCGTCTCAACTGCTTCTAGCACATTGTCGTAGTCCGTCAGCACAGTGACGAAATATCCATAAGCTGCTAGGTATTCACTGATATACTTTTGCAGTTGTTCGTTATCTTCAATAAGTAAAATATTATTCATGTTTACCCCTATAAATCAGCTGCCTATTTCTTAACTGGAATCCAGATTTCGCAGTACTCCTGCGTCCCCTTGCCTTTACAATAAAGTTCCAACTGTGGTCCTTCTGCAGACTCATAACCAGATGTAGGGAACCATTCAGTATAGATCCTTTTCCATAGGTCTTGTACCGCAGCTGTTGTACCTTCCATGGTATAGGGTACTGTCGTAAAAATTGCCCATTCCAAGGCAGGGATTTCAACAACGTCATGGCTCCCTGGATGACTTCCTTCTAGTAGTAGACAACCAATCAAATAAGGAAAGGTATCCTTTCCGGTGTCTCTATGGCACATAATAGCATGCACTGGAAATGGACCCTCATATTCATCTGTGATTATGATGCCTGAGGCATCCTCTAATGCATCAACGCTGCCATTTTTAAAGCACTCTTGCCAAAATTCTGGTACTTCAACAAAGTTTTGTCCGTTGGTCATGTTGATCACTTTTTCTTTTCCAAACATCTTGAAGGATTGCTTTTTCTCAATTTTATAGTTCATTTCGATATCTCCTTTTACTGATAAATTGAAGGTTAGTTTGGGGAAGGCTTTTAACGATACCCCTTGTTTTCTTGAAATTGAGGGGGGTATGTTGTGAAGCTTTTGGAATGCTCGTGTAAAGGACTCATGACTGTCATAGCCATACTTAACCGCAATATCAATGATTCTCAACTCTGTGTTTTGGAGTTCAAATGCTGCCAATGTAAGTCGACGTCTCCTCACATACTCTGCGATTGGAACACCTACTAGAAAGGAAAACATTCTTTGGAATTGAAAGTTTGAGGTTTGGGCACATTTGGCGACCTCCTCAAAATCACATTCATCCATCAAATGTTCTTCGATATAATTGATGGCGGCATTCATCTTACTAATAAAGTCCATTGATTATTCCTCCTCACATTCTCTATATTACAGGTTTTTCTCCATATTGGCTTGATATTCCTTGCACTCTTTAGTCAAATTCATCACTTGGAATGTTATTTCAACCTACAACCTATTACACTGCTCTATATATCTTTATATCCACCCCTGACTCCGTCGACACGCCTTCGCCAACCAATACATCAGAGTTCATAAAATCCAATGCTTTGCTATTCGTAATGATTTTAGGAGATGTTCGAAACAATACATCCTTCTGATTTTTATTGAAAACACCATTATTCTCAATATACATTTTACAGTCTTTTCCTGTGAAATCTCTTCCCTCAATCATATACCTTGCAGATACGGTATGTCTATCTCCAGTTTTTCCTATGATTTGTGTATCAATTCCTCCAGAAAGCACGTCACCCTCAAAATATGGCCCTGTGACACTTCCCGAAAATGAGATCATTACAACGGAATCACCAAATTCATTATCTAAATTTAGAGCATTCTGTATTTTAACATGTACCGTTAAGACTTCCTCAAAATCCATATGATACGCCTCCCTATTTATTTCAAATCAGCCAAACAGGTACATACCAGTTTTTGCCATCTATTGGTAAAATATCGTTTGTCATACACACAACAGCGCCATTCCCAATCTCAACTTTGTATTGACTTAACTCACCAAATTTCTCTGGCTCAGTAATTGGGTTCAAAACATCAAAGTTTTTAATTGCGATCTTGCCTGTGGAAGCTGCCTTCTTAATCTCAATAGGATAAAGTGTGCCGTTTTGATAGATCATGAGGTCAATTTCTTTTTTGTCTCGATCCCTGTAATAAAAGAGCGGCGACACCATTCCTGCATTCAAATAACTCTTGTAAATCTCCGAAAACACATAACTCTCAAAGAATGCACCCGACATAGCACCTTTTTCTAATATTTCTGCGTTACTCCATTTTAATAGGTACGCACATAACCCCATATCTATAAAGTGCATCTGTGGTTGCTTTACAACTCTTTTCAAAACGTTATTATGGTAGGGCTGTACCAAGGCGATAATATGAGAAGAAACCAAAACTGATAGCCATTTTTTTGCTGTCGGGGCACTAATACCTGCTTCTTCTGCAATTTCATCATAAACTATAGGCTTAGAAGTTCTAGCTGCAACGATCGTCATAAAGTTATAAAAAGACATTTCATCTGCTACCTGGATCAAGTCCTTAATATCACGTTGTAAGTAGGTATTCATATAAGACTGATAATAGGTATTAAAATCAATCTCAGGATTTGCATATAATGCAGGCATCGATCCTTTAAAAATTCTTTCATAAAGCTCACTTAATCCAACTTTAGGCACTTGCGTTGCTCTGTTCATCAAGTACTCAGGTTCTGTGGAAAATGGTATAGATTTCACACCATTAATTTCACTCCATGAAAGTCCTAGGAGATGCACAATTCCTACACGGCCCGCTAAGGATTCGCTTACATTCTTCATCAAATGAAACATCTGCGACCCCGTAATCCAAAAATCCCCGTTTTTCTTAGAACGATCTGCACTCATTTTAATATAGGGAAGTAACTCAGTCGCATACTGTATTTCATCAATCAAAACAGGTGGCGTATACCTTAACATAAATAATGCGGGGTCATTTTTGGCAAGATAACGCACATCTGGATCGTCCAAGGTTACATACTTACGTCCCTCTTCAGCTATTTTTTGAAGCAATGTGGTTTTCCCAACCTGACGTGGACCTGTGACCAAAAGTACGGGAAAGGTTTTGGAAACTTTGAGAACGGTTTCTTCAACTGCACGATGAATATACATAAGTGGTTACCTCCTTTATTTGACCTAATACAAGTCCGCTTTCTCGGCAATTCTAAATTCTATTTTTATTATAGCCAGCTTTTTGTATGGTGTCAATCCTCTTTAACACCCTTTTACCTATTCTGTTCAGATTTCGTTACCATGAATGTTCCAATACCAGAAAATGCCAAGAAGAAAACTGCCATAACTGTGATATTAAACAGCGGGCTATGCATAACAACCTGATCATACACTGGTTTTCCCCAATAAAAAATACCCCTTGCTAAATCCGTCAAATAAGTCAGTGGCATCAATTTTGCCAAAAAAGCTAGAATACCCGAGGATTGTGATATAGGAATAATCGTACCTGCCAAGAACATCTGTGGCATGCAAATCAACAAAGCGCCCATTTGTGCAACTTTAGCGTTTTGAACAAAACCTATGAAAAATACGCCAAGTGATGCGCCAACCATACAAAAGGCAGGAATCATCAGAAATAGTCTAACCATTTGTATGCCGCCAAGGGGTATATGCATAAGAAATGCAACGAAAAGAATTCCCACTAAAGAAAACATACTTGCGAAACTTGTACCGATCATCTTTCCTAGTATTATTGTGTATCTAGAAATCGGAGATACATACAACTCCTGGGTCAAATTCATCTCACGTTCAGCAATCAATGAGGTCATGCTACTGACCGATCCCATAAACATGTTAAAGACAATCATGCCAATCATAACGAACTGTAGAAAATTATACCCAATATTAACCCCCATATTTTGAGAAAGACTGCCTCCCATAACACCTAGAAAAAACATCGAGAAAATGATGTCTGTAAGGATCGCTCCTGGGTTTTTAATCAGACGCATAATTTCTCTGGCCGCAATTGCTACTAATGCATTTATTTCTCTTCCGACTATTGACATCATTAAAGTACACGCTCCTCTTTTATTAAATCCAAATAAGCTTCTTCAAGTGTTGGTTGATGAATATCCAATTTTATTAGGGGTACTGTCAAGCTTGAAATCAGTAGCTGAGGCGTCTTTTCCACGTATGTCACTTTCAAGCCTCTTCCAGTCTCCATGTAAGACGCCCCCAGCCCAGATAGCTCTCTTTTAAGGGCAGCCTGGTCAACTGCATTAACAAAAAAATATTTTTCGATTAACCTGTCCTTCAATTGATCCGGTGATCCAGTCATCACAATTTTACCTCGATTGATGATGCAAATACGATTGGCTTCTTCGGCCTCTTCCAAATAATGTGTTGTCAAAAAAATTGTTATATTATGTTCAACTCGAATCTTATGAAGGTATTCCCACAAAGAATGTCGGCTGGCCGCATCCAACCCTTGGGTTGGTTCTCCAAAAAGAGTATTTTAGGATTGTGCATCAGACTACGAATAATTTCCAGCTTCCTTTTCATGCCCCCTGAGAAGGTTTTAAGCTTTTGAAACAAGTTTTCTCCAAGACCTACAATTGCGGCTAATTCCTGTATACGCTGTTTGTATGCTAGGGGCATCATATGATAGAACGGCCTATAACCATACAATCCATAAATGCAGACATGTATGCGGATATTTTCTTCTGCAGTTAATTCCAAATCAAGGCTTGGACTTTGAAAAATGATGCCTATATTGGATCGAATCTGTTTGGCATCCCTATCTAAATCGTAACCAGCTATAGAAACCGTCCCACTTGTCTTTGAAAGTAGTGTGGTTAAAACGGATATTGTGGTTGTCTTTCCTGCTCCATTTGGACCAAGAAAGGCAAAAAATTCACCTTCTCGAACACCAAAACTAATATCATTAACTGCGGCCTCTTGAACTTTTTTGTACCGCTTTACCAAATTGTCAACTTGTATTACATTTTCCATACGGTGCTTTCTCCTTAATAATTTTATTTCTTTGATCATACAATAGTTTTTTAAACTGAATTTAAACTGCAAAACAGAACAACCCCACATACAAACGTATATGAGGTTGTTCTGTTTTGCAATTTTATGTTTTACAATTTAACTTGGTAACACTATTATAAATGTAGTCCCTATGCCCATTTTGCTCTGAACTCTGATGGTCCCTTTATGCAGGTCTAAAATCTTTTTTACGATTGAAAGACCTAAGCCACTTCCTTTTATAGACGCATTCCGTGACTGATCCGCTTTAAAAAACCGCTCAAAAATATGATCTTGATCTTCAACTGCAATCCCTATTCCAGAATCAGAAAGTGTAACCTCTATCTGATGACCCTGTAGGTGCAAATATACACCAATCCTTCCACCAGGTGGTGTGAATTTTATGCTGTTATGAATCAAGTTGCTCCAAACCTGAGTCAACAAATCTTCATCTGCCACTATTTCAAGTTCCTCCAGTGATACTTCCATATGAATATTTTTATCTGCCCACTGAGGTTCACACGCCAGAATAATACGCCTGATTTGCTTATCTAATCTATATCCTTTTGGCTCATACCTAGCAGTATCCGTTTCCAGAGAGGCCAGTCTTAACAGATTGTCACTCAATTTGGACAGTCGCATACTTTCAGCTTCAATAATGTCTAGATAATGCTGCCTGTTGTCAGCATCAAGTTTGTCATTTCGAAGGGCATGGGCAAAACCACGAATTGATGTCAATGGCGATTGAATTTCATGGGATACATTTGAAATGAATTCCTGCTGCATTTTCTCAATCTTTCCCAGCTCCAAGGCCATGTCGTTAATACTGGTGACCAGCTCACCAAAGGGTCCCATTCCCTCAGTATTCTTATTCAAACTCACTGTAAAATCTCCACCTGCGATTTTTTTTTGTGCCTTAATGATGGAATCAAATAGACCAGTCGTATGACGATCAAACTGAGCGCCAATCTTTACGATGATGCATACTATTAACAAACCGAGTAATGAATTAATCATCTGAACCAAAAAATCTGACAAATGTAGCTGGTTAGCTGTATAAATGAGGGAAGTTAAAAAGAAAGCAACTGAAAAGCATCCGATTAAGAGCAGAATTGCCAGAACGATGCCAAGAACATTTTGAAAGATTTCTTTTATTTTCATTGTCGCACCTCAATACGGTAGCCAAGACCTCGGATCGTTGTGATTTTAAATGAATGCTCTTCTTCCGGAAAGCGTTCCCGCAGACGGCCGATGTGCACATCCAAAGTCCTTTCGTTACCTTCAAAATCATAACCCCATATATCTTCAATCAACAGATCTCTTGAAAAGGTCATCCCAGGATGACTACCCAATTTAAATAAAAGTTCAAATTCCTTAAGTGGAAGTGTTATAGACTCGCCATTCACGCTCACTTCGTAGGTCTTTCGATTCATGAACAATGTTCCAATTTGTATTGTTTTTGATGCCACGATTTGATAACGTTTCAACAGTACATGAACCCTAGCAACTAATTCCAAGGGATCAAAGGGTTTAACCATGGTGAATAAAGTAAAACCACTTACTTTAAAAAGCAAGTGATTTAATGATAGCATTTATTGTTTATTTCCCCAGTCCATTTCTCATGAATTGAACAAAACTTTTTAGTTTTTCATATGGATCAAAATCATCATTCATTTCAAACATTTCATCGTAATGATTAAATAAAAAG
>CAZJIO010000073.1:7248-8148 GCA_964546035.1 uncultured Eubacteriales bacterium
AAATCATCCGAATAACTTTCACAGAAATCACCGTCAGATATACTTTTCCTGATCATATTTTCGAGCATCAAGCCAGATTCCATACCTAGGTGATTTTTTACAATCATAAATATAGGGCTGCTTTTATTTTTAGAGAACATGTTCCCTAGTGCGTGATATTTTGGATGCTTTTTTGCAAATTGTATACCCATGCGTGCCTGGAATAAGAACATATCAAAAAGGGTTTCAGTTTCTGCCATATTTTTTTTAGCTTCAGTCTGCTCATTAATAAATTCCCACTTTGCTTTAAATGCAGTTTCCATAATATACAGATACAAGGCTTGCTTATTTTCAAAATGATAGTAAAAAGTTCCTTTGCTTATGTCAGCCTTTTTAATAATTGTATTTAAAGAGGTATCTTCGTATTTATTCGCCACAAATTCATCTATTGCAGCAATCAATAAAGCCTCTTTTCTCTCAAATGACTTTTCTTTCATCGTATTTCACCTACTTACCCTTTAAATAATCTTAGAAATATCCTTTTGTCATATCCATCAAAGCATCAATATTCTTTTTATTCTGAGAATATTTATTGGATTTTACCATCTGATTTCTTTCGTCAAAATACTTCCCTGTAACCTTTTCCAAGGATTTATCCGTTGCCAAAAATTTATAGGTTTTAGCCATTTCATAAGGCGTAATGGATGACTTGCTTTTTAATGAATATATATATTTTGTAAAAGCTGAAATGTTTGGATGACGACTTATATCTATCTGTACCGCAGTAACCCTTATACAATTAACAGTCACTGAACTCTCTTTCAATTGATCCGCTAACCAGTAAGTGTACATAACCTGTGCCCTTTTTGCATGGTAGTATGCTTTTGTCATACTGAACTTTTTATTCTTAAACTCTGGATC
>CAZJIO010000073.1:8176-20586 GCA_964546035.1 uncultured Eubacteriales bacterium
GTTGGCATAGCAAGTAATCCTTTTGATGAAATAGTAATAATTCTACCATTATCACTTTTTTTCAGTAAATCAAGTAAAAGAGATGTCAGGTAAACAGGACCAATATGGTTTGTCATCCATACAGACTCATAACCCTCGTTTGAAATCTTTGCTTCTTTTTGAGCTATATCAAAAACAGCGGCGTTATGAATAAGCACATCAACCACTTGATATTTTGACTTTATCTCATTAGAAAATGAAAGTATTGAGGATTTTAAACTCATGTCCACAATCATTAATTCTATAGAGTTACTTTGGGATATTGTTTGAATTTCAAATAATGCTTCTTCGCCTCTTTCTTTACTTCTACAGGCAATGATGACGTGATAACCCTCTTTGCAAACTTGGATAGCAGCTTGCTTACCTATTCCTGCATTGGCTCCTGTTATAATACATAATTTCTTAGTCATAAAGTCACATCCTTTTTAATAGACTAATTGGTCTAGACCATGTGGTCTACAAGTAGAATATCATAATTTTGCGGCAATGTCAATTTCAGATTTCTGAATTAGGTTTATCATTATCTCTCAAAGTTAATAAAACCCGCATCAACAATAGCCTTTATTCTTCTCACGCCAGAAGATGAACTTTGTTCCTTTATGATTTTATATTTCCCATCTACTCATTATATGAAGAATTTGCCTGTAATTGTTTGAGAAGTCTCTCCCCATCACTGTAACCAATTAAATAATCCTTTTCAAGTATGCGCTTATTTTTAGTTAATCTGGTGGTTTCAAATTCATCTGGTGGATATACCTCAATAATTTCAACACCATCATGGCTCTTTCTTAGATATTCAATCTGCTCATTATAGACAAGGTGACGATTTTCTAGAGTCGTATTTAGGTATGGATACCCTCTTAATAGCCATTTTGAAAGTATACTCCCACTTTGTTTCATTCGATAATCGCGTTTCCTTGAACGAATAACAACCATCTTCTTCGCACCTTTTTTTATAGCCTCTTGGACCGGTATCGGATCTGATAGACCACCATCATAATACGGATGACCATCAATCATCACTGGCGATCTATAAAGAATTGGTACAGCACTTGATGCCTTAATGACCAATTCAAGGTTGTCCATATTTGGCTTAACATATTGGATTTTACCTGTAATAGCATCCGTTATACCCACATAATAATCACAATGACTGGAAATAATATGCTGTAAATCAAGACGCATATGTTGAATCGTTTCACGCCATAACCAATCTAAATCCATTAAATGACTTCCTGCAATAAAATTCCAAATATTAATGAATTTCCTATTTAACGAATAGGTCATATAGATATGATAGTTACGTTTTGGCATATTAGCTAAATAGGCTGCTAAATTGGTTGATCCTGCCGATACACCAATACATAAATCAAAAGGCTGATAACCGTCATCCATCAATGCATCTAAAACCCCAGCTGAATAAATACCTCTCATTGCCCCACCTTCAACAACAAGTGCCATTTTATAATTTTGTTTCATTTGCAAATCCTCCATTGATCAAGGAAACCGTCTTATGGTTTATACTTAGCTAATCGTTAGTGGGTGACTGTCCTGTTTTACGAGGTCAATTAGAAAGTAATCTACAACTTGGATTTCTTTAAAACCTAAACTCAAGTAAAGTGGATGAGCCGCTACATTGGCGCTATCTACATCCAATAAAACTTCTCGCTTGTCAGCAATAATCTGTAACTTTTTTATAATAAACCATTGATTTTGCATTGTTTAATAGCCTCCTTCTCTATTGAATGTGTAACTTCTTCGACTCATATCCAGCGCTACCTTTAATAAATGATAGGACTTCCATTCTTTTCTTCATTTTATCAAATATGAAGGGATTAGTATACACTATTGCTTGATTAAGAGACTAAGTAGTATACTTTTCGCTTGTTGACAATCGTTACGCAGTGCAATACTCTTATAAGACAGGGCATTATAATAAGCAGTAACTTCCCCAACGTAATTGAAACTTTATGAATTTTATTTAGGAGGAGCATCCAATTGATAGAACGAAAAATAATTGATATTTATATGTCTAATTCAAATCGTTATTTCCACGGATATACTAGATTTTTGAGGGGTGCAATACCAATGGCGTCCAGGCATGGAATAGACATTAATTTTGTTAATATTAATAGTGTGCCTATTGATGAGTATGTAGCCTTACATCAGACATATCCCGAAAGATTCGTGTTCATTATGGGAGTCAATACGAATCAAGAAAAAAGAATCGTAATGGAATTTAATCGTACAAACATCCCTTTTATTATTGTAAATATGAATTCCCCAACATCTAATAACGTAAATATTTTAAATATGAATCATACAGAAGCCGCCAGAGATATAACTAATTATTTAATAAGTAACGGAAGAAAAAATTTAGCATTCTTAGGCTATAATATTTACTCGATTCCTGATGGAAACAAACTAATTGGATATAAAGCCGCTTTGGTAAATAATGGACTTAATTTCAGCATGGAAAATGTATTTCAGTATGGGGATAGAGGTATAAATGAAGCTATAGATGAATTTACGAAAAAAAGAAAGTTATATGATGGTGTGATTTGTTCTACTGATTCAGTTGCTATACTTCTTATGAGCCCTGAAAAATTGGGGCATGTCGAAATCCCCCACGAATTATCTATAGTGGGCTTTGATAACCTATTAATAGGTAACCTTTTAGCTTCGCCACTTACATCAGTGAGTTGTAATTTTACTCAAGTAGGCGAAATGGCCATTAAGGTCCTTTTGCTTTTATTAGACGACCAACATATACGTAACGTAAATGTGATTCCTAAGCATGAAATAATAGTCAGAGCTTCCTGTGGTGCAAAACCTAATCCAACTACAACCAAGTTGGATTTAATTAATCATGACCCTGGGAGCGTTTCTCATCTAAAGTTTTCAGACACAGTTATCCAACCGAATCCTTTACATTCTAGTGAAGATATGGAAGCATTTTTTGATGAAGATATTAATGCCATTGAGCTTTTAGAAAGTTTTTTCTGCAGAATTAATCCTGTTCAGGCTAAGATCCTTAGAATGATGCTTTCTGGCTATGTTTACAAAGAGATTGCAGCAAGTATTTTTTTATCTGAGATAGCTGTAAAAAGCAATGTTCGAAAAATGAAAAATATGCTTAATGTTGAAGGTAGCAAAAATTTGGAGGCGTTGATTAGAAAGTATTTAAATATTGAAGTACTAGAACGGGAAGGTTGGGAAAATATGTTATTAAGCCCACTTTAGTCTCGTCAAAAGTTATCAGAAGGAGGTAAGGCACTTAAGCCTTACCTCCCTCTGATTAATAAGTATGCCTTCCAGTTGACTACACCATAATCACCGTTATATCATGGTCTTTGCCATCTAAAAAGACTGGGATCTTGTTTCCTTTTATTTCCTTACCGTCTACTGTTATTAACTTTATTTCACTTTGGGCTTTGTTTTTATTGATAATATTAATATGATATGTATCTCCTCTAAAAACCCTTTTCATTGAACAAAACTCCCACCATTCAGGTATGCAAGGTTTTATGATCATACTATTATATTCCGGATAAAAACCCATAATATATTGCGTTACAGCTCTAAACATCCACCCTGCTGTCCCAGTGACCCAAGCAAAGCTGGTTTCACCAGCTCGTTTGTTAGATGGTCCAAAATACATATTTGTAAATACATAGGGTTCACATCCTGAATGTTCTGATGGATTGAGCCTGCTATCTGGCATTATTTTCATCAAAGTATCATAAGCCTCATTTCCCCTTCCAATTGCGCAATCAGCCACAATTTTAAAGGTACCACCATGACAATACGGTGTTCCATTCTCCCATATACCTGGTACAAACCCTGTAATTCTACCAATATTAGCATTATATGAAGTATACGGAGGATACAGGGTTAAAGGACCATAAGGCGAGTCTAGCATGCCATCTATAGCCTTTAAACACTTTTCTAGCCTTTCACCTTCCGCCACCCCTGCTATTATTGCCCAAGTTTGGCTATTCAAATAGATCCTTCCTTCTTGTTCAATATGACTACCCACTTTTTGATCTAAATCGTTATATCCAGCGAGGTACCAATCTCCATCCCAACCAACTTGATTAATTGTTTTCTTAATGTTTTCTGCCCTTTTAGTCATTTCATTATATATCACTTCATCTTTCATGATGTACTTTGCAATTTCAGCAGTGTTGTTTAGTGCATAGCACAGGGCAATTGATGTCCAAACGCTTTCCCCTTTTCCTTCTACTCCAATACCATTTAGAGAATCATTCCAATCGCCATCATGGGCTAACACTAACTTTCTTGCTCCTAAGTCCTCTGAGGAATATCTGGCTGCTGTCAGTATATGCTCCCATACCGTGGCTTCTCCACTATCTAAGTAAGGAACTTTAATATTCAAGAAATTAAAGTCCCCGGTTTCCTTTATATACGCGTTGATCGTAGGCGCTATCCAGGTTGGACCATCAGAATAGATATGGTGATCTAGTGGCAACCACCCTCTCACACATCTCCCATCACTATATTCATGCTTTAATGTCTCAATAATCTTCTCTTTGGCTAATCTCTCATTGAAGGATGCTACAGCCCAGGAGTCCTGTAGTTGATCACGAAATCCTTTACCTGTAGCTCTTCCAACTTCTGCACATAATTGTACCTGTTGTTTCACCCAAGCATTTGTTATAAAGTTGACTTTATGATCTGGAGTATTTACCATGATATTTTCAATCATGCTCACTTTTGATGCTTTTAATGTCATAAAATCATTTTCGATTATATGAGGCTCAAACAATCTTGTCGTTATTTCAATGGCTGTTGCCTTTGAATCAGTGACTCCAAACAATACATGATATGTAACGCATTCCTTTGGTTGTAACTCAAAGGTGTTCTCAATAACCCCTACCATAAATTCACAGGCAGCTAAGGAATTACTACATCTATCAGAGACTACTGCCAAAGGAGCTGAAATATCACCATAAGCACCTAGAAACGCCTTTTTACTCGTTTCAAAGCCAGAAAAATCTATATTACAAGCAACGAAGCCATTATACCAATCATGTGGCCTTTCATGAGCTTCATTATATGCAATAATGATATTGTGTGGATATATAACTTCAGATGAAACATATGAGTCATATTCGCTATATTTTGAATAACCTTCCAAGGAAAACTCAATAGATGAATAAACTTTTATTTTTCTTTCTCTTCCCGAAAGGTTTTCTAAGGTCAAGGTACATATTTCCACAGGATCACTACTGTTCACAAAAATTCTAACAGTTGCCTTAATGCCATCATAAGTTCCTTCTAGGATCGTATATCCTAGTCCATGAATACATTTATAATGATCTAGCTTTCTTTTTACAGGATACCATCCAGGGTTCCAGAATTCTCCAGTGTGTTCATCTTTTATATAGAAGTACCTACATCCATTTCTTATGAGAATTGATCTTCCTTTTCCCTCTGAATCTATATAGCTTGCTGCCCTACCACCGTATGATCCATCTCCCCCACCAAATTGATTTACGCCTGATAATATTCTTGAATTCCAAATATAGTTTAGCATGGGTCTTCTTGTTTCTGGATCCGTAAAAATATACTCATTTCCGTTTTCCGAAAAGTGTCCAAATTTGTTCATATTTTATCTCCGCCTATAATTCTAAAGTACTTTTCTGATAAATTCTAATATAATCTATGTAATACTTTTGTGGAAATGTTGTGGTATCATCTGGACTCCCGGGCCAATCTCCACCAACTGCAAGGTTAAGAAGTATATAATGGGGTTGTGAAAATTCATCTCTATTTTTTTCATCAATTTTCATGGAATGACACCGGGTATTATCGATGTACCAAATTACTTCTTCGCAACTCCATTCCATAGAGAAGATATGATAGTCATCAGAAAATCTTCCTGTGTTAAGATCGTTACGCATACCGTATTGCATATGTATACCTTCTTCACCCCAGTGAGCTGTGGCATATACGCTTGAATCTCCACCTTCTCCACCAATCATCTCCATAATGTCAATTTCTCCACACATTGGCCAAGGCTTTTCAATGCCCAGAGTCCAAAATGCTGGCCAGATTCCCTTCCCGTAGGGCAGTTTTGCCCTCATCTCAAACTTACCATACTTCCAGGACTTTTTACCTTTTGTATTAATACTTGCAGAAGTGTATCGTATATTTGATCCTTTTTCCTCAACTGCTTGAATCACTAGGTTTCCTTCTTCTATGTAACAGTTTTTCTTGTCACACGTATACCATTGAAGTTCATTATTTCTAATATAACCCTGTTCGTAATCCCAATGTTTTTGATTAATATTTGCTTCATTAAACTCATCTGACCAAACCAACTGCCAATCGTCATTAATAATTTCCATATCGTTATTCTCCATTCTTTAAATAAGAACCAGGCAAGGGAACCCCTACCTGGTTCTTATCGCTTAATTATTGTAGTAAATACAATGCGTAAATCATTTTTGCAGCCTCTGCTCTTGTTGTATTACCTGTTGCATCATAAATACTTCCTGGTTTACCAGTAATAATTTGTTCTCTAAATGCAGTGGCCACGGCATTCTTTGCCCATATTGAGATCTGGTTAGAGT
Source organism: uncultured Eubacteriales bacterium (assembly GCA_964546035.1). Taxonomy (GTDB): domain Bacteria; phylum Bacillota; class Clostridia; order Lachnospirales; family Vallitaleaceae; genus CAZJIO01. Next base: position 14,815 of record CAZJIO010000073.1, read on the forward strand.
CTATAAATTCCTTATCAATTATGCTGCTATTCTCTTCCGTTTTATACCTTAAATAGCCTAACACATTACTCATCACTATCGCTGCTTCTTGTCTAGAAATTAATACATTGGGTGAAAATTGAGTTGCTGTTTGCCCGCTGATAATTTTAACGTCATATGCTGCTTCTATCTCATCTGCATACCAAGCGCCACTCGGTATGTCATTAAAGGTTAATCCTGTACCATCATAAACCAAGCTCAGGCTTCTCGAAATCATTGCTACGAATTCTGCTCTTGTGATGTTAGCATCTGGATCAAATTTATCATTTTGTCTACCATTTATGACACCTTTACCTGCTAAAGCACTGATATACTTAGCAGCCCAAAAGTTTGCGTTGATATCTGTAAACGTCCTTTTAACATTTGCAGCAAAATACTTACTAAAATGACTGGTTTTAAATTCTATCAAGCCTGAAGCTTCATTATAAATACCACCTACTGATACTATACTCCCATCTTCTTGCAAGAAATAAACCGTCACTTCATCAGGGTTTTCTCCAGCTTTTTTCACATATGGTATCGATATTTTTATAGGCTGTCTAAAATCACTCACTTTTTGATCATCTATTTTTAATGTGAAATCAACAACTATTGCCCCTTCTGGAACATTATCTAACCCAGCTAATTCCACCTTCTTCATTGAAAAATCTATTTTTTCTCCATTTTGGTGAATGTCGAGGAAGCTTTCCATGTTAAACTCAATCTTTGCTATGGAAGATTCTAATACTATTGCTTCAATTCCTTTAGATTCAGCCTCTCTAATGTCTGCTGTATTTAATGTTATACCAACCTCTTTTATATCTGCTTTAGCAGGTATGTTAAGAACCATGTTTTGAGCTAATACTCTATTCAATACAGTTCCTGATGAAACTAAATCTTTTTGTTTCTTTTCAAATTCAGCTAAGGCTTTTGCATATGCTTCGTTGATCGTATACGATGTTACTATTACTTGCTCTAAGCCTGTTGCAGGTGGCACATGGCTGGTACCATCACTTGTCCCTCCTCCTGTGTTTATGTTTGGAATTTGATTCAGCGTAGCTAAGATCAAACTTGCCTGCTTCTGGGTATCTTTATCTTGAGCAATTCCACCATTGTATTGGAGAAAACCTCTAGCAGCTTCGTCCGCATTGTTAATGAGGAGAGAAAACCCTAATAAGTTGTTTTTTGATAACTGCTTATTTTCTGCTAATAAATCTTTCAATGGTATAGCAATTTCATAAGTTGTCATTTTTTCATCTTCATTACGGATTATGTTACAGGTAGTGTCCCCTGAAGCACTCGTACTTCTTCCATACGCTGCGAGCCATCGCCATTTTTGTATGCCATTATCTGATAATGCATAACCATACTCATAATGACCAGCACCGGTTACACCTGTGCCTCTCTCTGAATCAAAAGCAATTTGTATGCTATCCGCTTGCCATATACCACTATTAGTAAATGGTTGGTAATGAACTTGATCTTTTACCTTAACTGCAATATAAACATTTTCGTTATCCCACATAATTTGACCAGCACCATTGAATATAGCTGAATCGTAGTTATTTATGCTTCCCGCAGTCTGTTCAAGAGTATTGAGATCAAAACTTGTTGCATTTTTCCATTCAGTAGTTCCAATGATACCATCCATTGTAGGTTTGATAATCGTATTACCTGCTAATAACGCATTTACACTTTGTGTGAATTCTTCCGAATAACCATTATCGAGTAAAACTCTAAACTTCATATCTATGGCGTCACTAGAAGGTAACCCGGGTAATGGTATCGTCACTTTAGCACTTCCATAAGGAGCTATGTCCGCAAAGAAAACAGGTGCTACATCCCTGGCAAGATTCTCAGGTTCAATCAGGCTTATTAATCCACTCATCGATGTAGATGATGAATTATTCACAATATAAGTTTCTACACCCCATTTTTCACTTGAGTTATCCTCCAACACCGTTCCTATAGGCTTTTGAATACCAATAATCGATACAATCTTGACTAGAGCTACAATATCACATTCCGTGTTTAAACCACTTATTGCTCTTACTCTTATTGCACTTCTTAAATAATCAAGGTTATTTGGTACATTAATCAGCAACGTATCAGTTTCATCACCTGCATTAAAATTTGCACTTCCCTGCAGAGTCCACCCTTCTGGTAGGGTTACTTGATAGTTACCTGATTTGGATATAGCCGAACCTTCACGTTTTACTGTAAGGGACAGGATACTATCGTGTACAGCCACAATATTTTCTTGTTCAAGTTTAAATTCATCAGCTTCTGCTGCAGCAGGAGCTGGACCAAATAGTGAAAAGTCATCAATATAGGCTTCTGCACCACCGCCACCCCAACAATATAAAGCAGCACTTGTATCCATTGCACCTGTCGTAAAAGTTAATGAAGCCTTTTTATAGCTTGCGTAATCGGATAAGTTGGTAAAGGTCTCTACTGGTGTTGACGTGCTACTGTCAAAATTTTTGGCGCCAAACGCACATCCCCCTCCCCAAGAAGCATCCGATATTTGTTTTACCATAGCAGAAAATGTATAGGTCGTGTTGGGTTGTAAGCCTGTTACATCGTACTGTACTGAAGTTCCACCTTCTGGCAAGGATGGTATATGAACGCTATAATTACCACTATAAGCATCCTGTTCAACTACTGTAGCTTCACCATTGTAGCTTGACATGGGTTCCATGCTACCACTTTCAAATCCACGATTCTCAATATCTAGTTCTTGGTATACTGGCGTAACGCTTAATGAAAAATCATCAATATAGGCTTCTGCACCACCGCCGCCCCAACAATATAAAGCTGCACTTGTATCCATTGCACCAGTCGTAAAACTTACTGAAGCCATTTTATAACTTGCGTAATCGGATAAATTAGTAAAGGTCTCTACTGGAGTTGACGTGCTACTGTCAAAATTTTTAGCACCAAACGCACATCCCCCTCCCCAAGAAGCATCTGATATTTGTTTTACCATAGCAGAAAACGTATAAGTTGTGTTGGGTTGTAAACCTGTCACATCGTACTGTACTGAAGTTCCACCTTCTGGCAAGGATGGTATGTGAACGCTATAATCACCACTATAAGCATCCTGGCCAACTACTGTAGCTTCACTATTGTAGCTTGACATTGGATCCATACTACCTGTTTCAAAATCACCATTAATTAGTCCCGTGAAGCTCGGTGTAATTGCACTATCACCCATCGAAAGTTGAAATTTATCACCATTTACCGTACCACTCTCAGCTGAATTTGATAAGTAGATTATTGCACTATTACTATTCGCTCCTGTCACAAATGTCGAAGTCAATTGTGCATAATTACCACTTTCAGAAGAAACATCATCTATTAATCCACCTACACCTACTTGTTCAACACCTAAGCGTGCTACGCCACCACCCGAAACTTTCACATCAGCTTTTAATTTATAAATAGTATTAGGGTGTAAGCCTGTTATAACTTGTTTGGCAGATCCACCAGCAACAACCTCAATGGATTTTGTCCCCTCACTAGCATCATTAGAAATAGTAGCATCTCCCAACCAATAGTTACTACCCTCTTCAATTCCTGCATTTAATACTTGACCATTAGATTCGCCCTCTTTTTGATATACCCTAACATAATCAATCGAATATTTTTGAGGATATGTATTAATCGATGCATCTCCGGAATAAGGGGAAACAGCCAAATTTAACAGAATGTACTGCGGGTTATTAAAAGCAGCGATCTGATCAGGGCTTGTAATATCAAAAGTATAGTAATTGATATCATCAAAAAACCACTTAATCTGCGTCGAGCTCCACTCTACTGCATAAATATGATACGCTTCAGATAGTTTTTCTGAGTCTGGCAGTTCATAAAAATGATCTCCAGAACTAGCATGTTCATTTTCTTCCCCCCAATGGGCAGTACTGTATGTCCTTCCGTTTCCACCATGTGAAATACCCGTTCCACCCCACATTTCCATGATGTCGATTTCGCCACATACTGGCCAACCTTTAGTTGAAATATTTGAGCCTAGAGTCCAAAAAGCTGGCCAGATAGCTTGGCCACTTGGCAGTTTTGCTCTCATCTCAATGCGTCCATACTTAACATCGAATTTGTTTTGTGTCGTCAGGTCAGCTGAGGTATAGTGACCATTTTCATCCCTATTCGCCTGTAACACTAAATTACCATCCTCGATATATGAATTCTCTGGACTATCAGTGTATTCTTGAGGTTCATTATTTCTAACATAACCCAGTTCGTATGCCCAATTGTCAGCATTAATTGTTTCGTCTGAAAACTCATCATTCCAAATCAATGTCCAATCATTTTCCTCAACCGAGCTTGTTTCGGCCATAACAACATTTGAAGTTGTAATCATTTGAATAAATACGAGCAGAGAAATCATTTTTGATAATAGTTTTCTGTTCATTTCATTTCCTCCCAAAAGAATTTAATCTACTTTTCAACTCAAGTTACGAAGATACAAATGAATGCCATTGCACTAGTACGCTCAACAATCTGCGTATACATACATTTCAATAATTACATTAGTGTATTCATTGTCATTGGAAAACTGAGTTATATATGTATCATAGATAAAGTATAAATGGTGGTACCTTTATTAACAACAATCTCAAAGTATACTCTTTCCAGTGAATCCAAGGATAAAGTGTATACTTTAATTAAACAAACGAACTGCAATTACTATTCATATCATGGTGCAGGAATTTCCAAGACGCGTATGAAAAGAGGAAGGATTGGCTTTAAAAGCCTACCTTCCACAAACAAAAAGTTCTAATTCCAGTAATAGCACCTTACATAGTCAACGAGCATCTGTTGAGGTATAACTGTACTAGCATCAGGGGTTTTACCCACAGCAGCAGGCCAATCTCCACCTATAGCGAGATTAAGTCTTAAAAAATGATCTACGTCAAACTCACCAAATTGACTCCCAGATATATCAACGTTATAGTAATTCCAGTCATCCATGAAAAAACTTATTGTATTGCTATTCCATATTACAGAAAAAGTGTGAAAAACATCTGCGTATTTTCCAGTGGCAAGAGGGGCCCAATACTGCAGCTGTTTGTGACCGTTATCATCATAATGAAGTGTACCATATATTGTATTGTCAAATCCTGCACCTCCACCAATCATCTCCATAATATCAATTTCACCACATGCAGGCCATTGACCGTAGCCCGTAGTCCAGAAACCATGCCAAATAGCAGTGCTGTAAGGGAGCTTAGCTCTTATTTCAATCTTAGCATATTTAAAATTCTGTTTACCTGATGTATTTATACTGCCGGATGTATACTGTTTTCCTCCATAGTTTTCTTTACGGCATTCCAAAACGAGATTACCGTTTTCCACCCTCACGTTTTGAGTTCTGTTAGTATAGTATTGTAATTCATTGTTACGGATGTTTGCACCTGTTTCATAATTCCAATTATTAGTATCAAGGCTTGCTTTGTCAAACTCATCATGCCACGCTAGATTCCATTGAGCCGCATGTATAGGAAGCGGAGGCTTCGCTGCAGCAAGCAAAAGGCAAAATACCAAAATAAGAATAAGTTTCTCCTTCACGTTCAAATATCTCGCTCCCCAAAACCTTGGGTGAAACTGTAAAATCAAAGCGAAGGAGACGCTCAAGCATATCGTTAAAAATAAAACCGTGAAAATCCTCTTTGAGAAGATTAAAGCCGTAACGGGTTACAAACAGCACATAAAAAAACAGCGCCCCCAAAGCTAAAA
>CAZJIO010000073.1:20654-20879 GCA_964546035.1 uncultured Eubacteriales bacterium
AATCATACTTGCCAAGTTCAGCCTTTATCCTCTTTTTGATAGATGCCTACGGTTTCTTCAATGATATAAAGAGGACGGTGCTTTGCCTCTAGATAAATACGGCCAATATATTCGCCGATTATACCCAACGACATCAGCTGCACCCCGCCTAAAAACAGCATAGTCACAATCAAAGACGCATAACCGGGAACATCCAAAACACAAAAAAGGGTGCGGACCAAATAA
>CAZJIO010000074.1:0-7791 GCA_964546035.1 uncultured Eubacteriales bacterium
AAGAAATAAGAGAAAAATTTTATTAAAACATTTTCTTTTTTTTTTTTTTTTAACTTCGGTGGAGTTTGTTCAAAAAGAAAAAGATCGTGGCAATCAGAAGAAAGCAAAAGGATTTTTTATCCTTTCTATCCTCGTCAATCTAGGACTGTTAGGGTTTTTCAAATATGCAGGTTTTGCCATAGAAAACATCAATCAGCTTTTTGGACTTCATATGGCCTTACATAAGTTGCCCTTGCCTATTGGCATCAGTTTCTATACCTTCCAAACCATGTCATACAGCATCGATGTTTATATGGGAAACATTAAAGCTCAAAAGAAGTTTTTAACCTTAGCCACCTACGTGACCTTGTTTCCTCAACTCATTGCTGGACCTATTGTAAGGTATATCACTGTTGAAGAGGAACTGGAAAATAGAAAAGAATCCTTTTCCCTTGTAGCAAAAGGTCTAAGAAGATTCATACTGGGTCTTGGTAAGAAAGTGGTCATAGCCAATCAAATGGGGTTAATTGCTGATACGATCTTTAACAGCACCAGTGGTGATGCTGGCACCTTACTGGTCTGGTTAGCAACCATTGCTTATACCTTTCAAATCTATTATGATTTTTCAGGGTATAGCGATATGGCAATTGGTCTAGGTCATATGTTTGGTTTTCATTTTCTTGAGAACTTTAATTATCCTTATATCTCAAAGAATATTTCTGAGTTTTGGAGAAGATGGCATATTTCTTTGAGTACCTGGTTTAAGGATTATTTATATATTCCACTTGGGGGTAATCGAAAATGGCCCATTCGCAACCTGTTGATTGTTTGGTTGCTAACAGGACTGTGGCATGGCGCCAGTTGGAACTATATTTTTTGGGGTATGTATTATGGGTTACTCTTGATGCTAGAAAAGTATTTCTTAAAGAAATTACTCATTAAAATACCTGGATTTTTACAACATTTTTATGCCTTGTTTTTTGTCTTAATCGGATGGGTAATCTTTAGGATAGAAAATCTAGGACAACTGGGTCATGTTTTAAGAACATTATTTGTTTATGAAAAGACACCTCTTAAAACCATTCTCTTTACTTATCAAGAGATGCTTTATGCTTTACCTTTTGTTGTTTTAGCTCTGATAGGTAGCGTTCCTTTGTATAAAAGAATCTCTGAAAGAATTGAAAAGGGACAATCTAACGTTGCAAAATATTTATCAGATTTATATATTTTATTTGTGCTGATGGTTGCTTTGATTTTTCTTCTTGGAGAAAAGTTCAACCCATTTATTTATTTTAGATTCTAGTTGACATGTAAGAAAATCTGCTCTACAATCAATTTAAGTTAAAGACGATGAAAAGAAGAGTAAGCCATTAACGCATTTACAGAGAGCCTAGTTGCTGAGAATAGGTAATGAAGAAATAGCTGAACATGATCTTGGAGTTGCGTACCGACTAGGTAATACCTATAGGATACGACGTGTGCGCCCGTTACAGCGATAAGGTATCTACGGATCATTTTCTGTATGTACTTGACAAGGCTTGTGCTGTGAAGTACAGGCGAATTTGAGGTGGTACCACGAAGTTAATACAACTCTCGTCCTCTGGAATCTATTTTCCGGAGGTGAGAGTTTTTTTATTTTTAATTTCTGGGCTAAATCAAATTTGAGAAATGAGGTGTCTTTATGAATGTATTAATTGGAGGCGCATGGGTCTATGCAAATGGCTCCTTGCACATAGGTCACATCGCATCCCTGTTACCAGGGGATGTCATCGCTAGGTATTTTAGGTTAAAGGGTGAACAGGTTAGCTATGTTTCGGGCAGTGATTGTCATGGAACACCCGTTACCATAAGGGCTAAAAAAGAAAATTTGTCGCCCTTTGAAGTCAGCGAAAAGTACCATCAAGAATTTAGAGAAGGGTTTGACTATTTGGGGTTTAGTTATGATTATTATGGCAAAACCTCATCAGAAGGGCATAAAGACTTTGTCAAAGCATTTCACTCAAAATTATATGAGAGTGATTATGTGTATGAAAAGGAAGAACCTCAAGCTTACTGCGGGACTTGTCAGCAATTTCTGCCAGATCGACTCGTAACCGGTACTTGCCCCAACTGTGGTAAAGGAGCAAGAGGGGACCAATGTGATCATTGTGGCAATGTCTATGGGACAGAAGAATTGTTGGCAATTAAGTGCAGTGAATGTGGGTCTGCTCCTGAATGGATTGTATCAAAACACTTATTCTTAGCTGTATCGAGGCTCGAAAAAGAGTTAAAAGAACTGGTATATAGAAGTCCCAATTGGCGGAAAAATGCTTTAGCCTTTACCAATAGGTATATTAACGAAGGCTTAAGAGATCGTGCAATTACAAGAGATTTGAATTGGGGCATCGAGGTTCCCAAGCCAGGCTATGAAGATAAGAAAATCTATATTTGGGCGGAAAATGTATTGGGCTATCTTTCTTCTAGCGCACTTTTTTGTCAGGAAAATGATTTTTCTTTTGAGGAGGTATGGGGAAGTGATGCGTTACACTTTTACGTACATGGTAAGGACAATATTCCTTTTCATTCCATTATTTTGCCATCGCTTCTATTGGCAAACGGAAGCAACTATAGATTACCAGATCAAATGGTATCCAGTGAATATCTGACCTTAGAAGGTCGGAAAATATCTACCAGTGCGAATTGGGCCATTTGGGTGAAAGATTTAATGGGTAAGTATAACCCAGATGCTTTAAGGTATTTTATGATTGCGAAAAGAAAAGAAAAACGAGATACCGATTTTTCCTGGAGAGAATTTGTGAACAGCAACAATGGTGAATTATTAGGTGCCTATGGTAACCTGGTCAATAGAACACTCGTGTTTATCAAAAAGAGCTTTGATGGGAAAGTTCCTAAGGGCAGACTCAAGGAATCCCTTACTAGTGAGGTGAACGGTCTTTATAAACGGGTTGGAGAAGCCATCGAAAGTGGCGAGTTTAAGGCAGGATTAGAGGAGATTTTCAATGGTATCAGAAGTATGAATAAGTATTTTGATGAAGAAAAGCCTTGGATCACCCTAAAAGAGGAGAAAGTGAAATGTGAAGAAACCCTTTTTAACTGCGTTTATGTCATTGCTAATTTAGCCCAGTTATTAGAACCTTTTCTACCTTTTTCCTCTGAGAAGATCATTACCTGGTTTGGTTTAGAGCGGCAGTGGAGAGAACAATTTGTTCCGGCGGGTTTTAACCTTCCTGAAATAGAGATTTTATTTGAAAGATTGGATAAGAAAATCATAGATGAGGAATTGGAAAGATTGAAGAAAGTACTTGAATAAATACGTCTCATGTGATAACTTAAGGCCATATCTATTCGGATAGAAAGGGTGAAGCACATGGCAACCATGCTAAGAGATTTATGCAAATATGCAAAAGAAAATTATGCCATGCATCTGATTTGTGGAGATAGCAATATGACCAATTTAGTTCAGTGGGTGCATATGCTTGAAGACCCAGAGACAGCAACTTTTTTGCATGGTCATGAGCTGATTTTTACCACAGGCATTGGTTACGATAACACGGATTGGCTAACAGATTTTGTCAAAGGCCTCGTAAAAAACCAAGCCAGCGGTTTGGTTCTGAATATCGGACCTTATATCAAGGTGGTACCTGCGGAAATGATTGCCTATTGTACGGAAGTTCAATTCCCGCTGTTTACAATCCCTTGGTCCACAAGAATCGTGGATATCACCAATGATTTTTGTCGTAAGATTATCAAAGCAGAGGAAAATGAAATCACTGTAGCCAGCGCTTTCAAAAATGCCATATTTTTCCCGGAAAATATTTCTGAGTACCAATCCATTTTAGAAAGAAAAGAATTTGATTTAGACGCACAGTTCTGTGTGGTGGCTCTTTCCTTACAAGTTCCTTCTCATGATAAATTGACAGAATACGATAAAGTGGTCCGGTTACATTTAACCAAAATATTGTACAACATCAGTGATCGATTTATCATTTTTAAGCAAGATAAATATCTGATTCTTGTGCTGCAAAGTTTTCCTATTCAAGGGATTGAAAATGCATTGGAGCGGTTGAAAGAGGTCTGTCAATACGGTGAGGGATATAAATTTTACGCAGGTATTGGGGTAAATGATGATCATATCCGTTCTCTTCCTAGAAATTACAAACGCTCAATGGCTGTTCTACAGTTTGCGCAAAAGCAGGGTGAGGACAAAATATCCTATCGAAATATTGGTATTTATCAATTGCTCATAGAAGTAGAAGACCCTCAGATCTTAAAGCGGTTCTACATAGATACCTTGGGACAGCTTGAGGATTATGATGAAAAGAACCAAACCGATTATAGGGTTACCTTAAAGGCCTATTTAGACAGCAATTCAAGCGTTCAAGAGGTAGCAAAAGAAACCTTTGTTCATCGCAATACCATCAACTACAAACTGAAAAAAATTAAAGAAATACTTCAATGTGATTTGAATTATCAAGAGGGGTTAAAACTGCTTTTGGCTTTTCATATCAAAGAACTCTTGTAGGTGAGGGGGATTGTGCATCAGCACAAAGAAATTTGTGCTAGAACATGTTGAAACTCTCGAGATTTATGTTATGATAGGTTATAAGATTTTATAATCAAAGATGGCAAAGGGGCCTGTTCAATAGAACAGGTCCCTTTTGCTATTTTATAAGAGGTGACTAATCATGGAACTTAAATTGAAAACGAGCAAAGAAATCAGTGAAACGTCTAAGCAATATAATTTGCATTCTTGGAGTGTACAAGGTGCCCTTAAGCCTAAGGTGATGGTAGGTGGTGAAGGTATTTATTTTTGGGATGGAGAGGGTAATCGCTATTATGATATGTCCTCCCAATTGGTTAATTTAAATATTGGCTATGGCAATAAAAAAGTCATCAAAGCCATTCAAGAACAGGCTGAAAGATTAGCTTTCTCAGCACCTTCCTTTGCCATAGATGTTCGGTCTCAATTAGCTGAAATGATTATTGAACTGGCACCAGATAACATGGGGAAAGTATTCTTTACTTTAGGTGGCGCAGAAGCCAATGAAAATGCCCTCAAAATGGCAAAAATGGTGACAGGAAGATATAAGATTTTTTCACGGTACCGTTCTTACCATGGGTCTACTTATGGGGCAGCGAATTTGACAGGAGAGCCTAGACGTTATACCTGTGAGCCAGGAATACCTGGATTCATTAAGTTTTTTGATCCCTACCTTTATAGATCGCCAGTCCCTTTTGACAGTGAAGAGGCGGCTACAAAGTACTACATACAACAGTTAAGAGAACAAGTCATATATGAGGGCCGTGAGTCCGTTGCAGCCATTGTGTTAGAAACCATTACAGGCAGTAATGGTATTATTATACCACCAAAAGGTTACTTACAAGGTGTCCGTGACATTTGTACAGAGTTTGGTATTATGATGATTTGTGATGAAGTCATGGCCGCTTGGGGACGTACGGGTGAATGGTTTGCAGTAGATAACTACGATGTAAAGCCCGATATTATTACATTCGCAAAAGGCATTACCTGTGGGTATGCACCCCTTGGTGGCGCCATAGTAAGCCAAGAAATCGCTGATTATTTTGACGATCATCTCCTCAGTTGTGGCCTAACTTATTCGGCGCATCCACTTGGCTGTGCTGCGGGAATTGCAACCATCGAGTATTACAAAGAATCTGGTTTAATGGCTCAATCAAAAGAGCGCGGTATATACCTTGGGACCCTTCTTGAGGGTCTTAAAGCGAAACATCCTTGTGTTGGGGATGTGCGTTACATCGGTTTATTTTCTGCCATTGAGCTGGTTAAGAGTAAGGACACGAAAGAAGCTTACGTAGAATATGGTCGAGATCCAGAGAAGAAAATGGCTAAGATTATTGGTATGCTCAGTGCGAAAGGCTTTTACACTTATTCTCATGAAAATTGTCTGATTGTTGCTCCGCCCCTCATTATTACTGAGCTTGAGCTCGAGCAAGCTATGGCAATTATGGATGAGGTTCTGAGTGAAGTAGATCAAATGATTCAGTAAGAAGAAATTCATTGGAGGAAATTATGGCATACACATTTTACATGCCTACAAGAGTCATCGTGGGCAAAGACTGCATTCAAATGAACTGTGAATTATTTAAGACATTGGGAACGAAAGCTTTGATTGTCACAGGGGCTAGGTCAGCCAAGATCAATGGTTCAGAGCAAGATGTTAAGAAAGCACTAGACGCTGTGGGAATTGCCTATCTGGTTTATGACGGGGTAATGAGTAATCCGACCATTCCATGTGTTTATGAAGGGGCTGCCTTTGCAAAAGAACATGAAGTGGACTTCATTATTGCTATTGGTGGTGGATCACCAATGGATGCGGCCAAAGGCATCGCTTTATTAGCTGCTCAGGATATTTTGCCGGAGAATTTATTTTCTGGCATTTATGAAAATAAAGTTTTGCCCATGGCTTTTGTACCGACTACGGCAGGCACCGGATCAGAAGTCACACAGTATTCTATTTTAACAAATGAGGGTGTTCAGTCTAAAACTAGTATTGTATCCGATTTGATATTTCCAAAAATAGCTTTCTTGGATGCCAAGTATATGGAAAAATTGTCCCTTACCACCACCATAAATACGGCAATAGATGCCTTGTCCCATGGGGTGGAAGGTATGTTATCGATTAGAGCCTCCTACATTTCCAATGCACTAGCGGCTGAAAGTATCCGAACCATTATGGGTTGTATACCAGAAATGTTGAAGGGGTTAGCATCTATGGATGACTTGCCCTTTGATCCTGACAAAAGTGAAGCGTTATTACAGGCTTCTTTTATAGCAGGTATGGTCATTGCCCAAACAGGCACGACAGCTGTTCATGCTATGGGTTATTCACTCACTTACTTTAAGGATATTGATCATGGAAGAGCCAATGGCCTTCTGTTAGGGGCTTATTTAGGATTTGTAGAGAAACAACAACCAGATTTGGTTGGGAGAATTCTACAAGCTATGAACTTACCCGATGTAAAAGCCTTTAGTGAACTGATGAATCAATTGTTTGGTGAGAAAGAGGCCATTACTTTGGAAGAAATGAATCACTATTCTGGACTCGCTATAAAAACCAGAAATATTGGGAATAGTGCCGTTGCACCTACAGAAAATGATTTGAACGACATGTTTTCTTATACATTTTGTTAGGAATAAAGAGAAATCTAGGGAGGTCGTTAAAAAATGATGATTGGATTAAATGAAAAAATCACCTCAGCGATAGACGAAATTGCAAAGGCATACCATACAGACCTGATCGCTTTTTCACAAAAGCTCATTCAAACACCTAGCATCAGTGGCACTGAAAAAGCTTTAGCAGATTTGAATTTGGCTGAAATGGAAAAGTTGGGTTATGATGAAGTGTTTCGGGATGACCATGGTAATGTGGTAGGGCTTGTAAAAGGCACAGAACCGGGACCCACCCTTATGTATAACTCTCATATGGACCATGTGAGTCCAGGAGATGCAGCAAACTGGCAAGGTTATGATCCTTATGGCGGGCTCATCGATGTCTGCAAGGTGGATACACAGGACAAAAAACAGGAAGAAGCCCAGTGCATTCATGGTCGGGGTGCTTCAGATGTTAAGTGTGGAGAAGCTGTTCAAATCTATGCGGGTGGATTGTTAGTCAAGCTGAGAGAAAAAGGTTTTCCTATCAAGGGGACTTTCATGTTCGCAGGTGTCGTTCAAGAAGAACCCGCGGAAATGGTGGGTATGCTTCATTTAATTGATAAAACCTTTACTGAAAGAGGTCTCACCTATGATGCAATGGTTTCCTCAGAAGCGACTTC